>JAICPY010000070.1 GCA_025929585.1 Steroidobacter sp. | reverse complement strand
TTGGTGGCTAGGGTGGGACTCGAACCCACGACCTCGGCATTATGAGTGCCACGCTCTAACCAGCTGAGCTACCTAGCCTTTTTCGAAAACGGTCCTGGATACTGGACGCCAGAGCCGGAAGGACGCGCATTGTCTGGATGGGGGCGCGCGGTGTCAAGGAAGGCGGGGTGATGGAGGTGATGTAAGTGATGAAGGTGATGAGTGTTAGAGCTTAGGCCATGACAGCGGCACAGCAGCTTTTCTGACCTTCATCACTTACATCACTTACATCACCTCCCTCACCTCGCCCTACACGTTGAACCTAAAGTGCATCACATCGCCTTCCTTGACGATGTACTCCTTGCCTTCAAGACGTAACTTGCCGACCTCTTTGGCGCCTTGCTCGCCTTTGTGAGCGATGAAGTCTTCATAGGCGATCACTTCTGCACGGATGAAGCCCTTCTCGAAATCCGTGTGAATGACACCTGCCGCTTGAGGCGCGGTCGCACCGACTCGAACGGTCCAGGCGCGGACCTCTTTGACGCCGGCGGTGAAGTAGGTTTGCAAACCTAACAGCGTGTAGCCAGCGCGGATCACGCGATTCAAGCCGGGCTCATCCAAGCCGAGCTCTTTCAGGAACTCTTCGCGATCGCCTTCCTCGAGTTGCGCGATTTCTGCTTCGATAGCCGCGCACACGGCGACCACTTCGGCCTTCTCACGCTCGGCCAGTGCACGCACTGAATCCAAATGAGGGTTGTTTGTGAAACCGCTTTCGGCAACGTTGGCGACATACATCAGCGGCTTCAGAGTGATCAAATGCAACTCGTGCAGGAGCCGGCGTTCGTCCGGATCTTTCACGAACGATCGCGCCGGGTTACCTGCATCGAGATGTTCGCGCAATTTCTTCAGCAGGTCGCGCAGCTTGATCGCATCTTTATCACCGGCCTTCGCTGCTTTCTCCGCACGCAGAAGCCCACGCTCGACCGTATCTAGATCTGCAAGCGCCAGTTCAGTGTTGATGACTTCAATATCGTCCAGCGGCTTGATACGTCCTGCGACGTGCACGACGTCATCGTCTTCGAAGCAGCGGACCACATGGGCGATAGCGTCGGTTTCACGAATGTGCGAAAGAAACTTATTGCCCAGCCCTTCGCCCTTGGAGGCGCCGGCAACCAATCCGGCAATGTCTACGAATTCCACCGTTGCTGGCAGGATGCGCTCGGGCTTCACGATCTCGGCCAGTGCATTCAATCGGGGGTCCGGGACGGGCACGACACCGACGTTCGGATCGATCGTGCAGAACGGATAATTTTCCGCTGCGATCTGCGCTCGCGTAAGCGCGTTGAAGAGAGTGGACTTGCCGACGTTAGGCAAACCGACGATGCCGCATTTGATGCCCATGGTTGAGGAGGAAGCGGTTAGCGGTTAGCGGTTAGCGGTTGGTTAGAAGCAAGGCCTGGGTGTACAGCTAGCAATTTGGTGCAACTCATCAATTCAACTCCGATCCGATTGTTTCTGAACTAACCGCGAACCGCTAACCGCTTCCCTTCTTCTGATGCAACCCATTCATCGCGCGTTCGGCGCCGTGTTCGATGAAGGTCGGTAGTGCTTCGAGGGCCTCGCCGACGGCAGTGAGGATCTGCTGCTCCTCTTCTGCCGGCGCGCGGCGTAGTACATAGTCGATCACTTGCGAACGATCGCCTGGGTGGCCAACTCCGAGGCGCAGACGCCAAAAATCCGCGCCCATGTGAGTGATGACATCGCGCAATCCGTTGTGGCCGCCGTGGCCGCCGCCTAGCTTGAAGCGAGCTTCTCCCACGGGCAAATCGAGCTCATCGTGCGCAACCAAGATTTGGCCCGGCTCGACCTTCATGTAATCAGCAATCGAGCGAATGGAGAGACCACTGCGGTTCATGTACGTCATCGGCTTGAGCAAGCTGATCTCCTGGCCGCCGAATTGAACACGGCAGATATCGCCTTGAAACCGAGAATGACTCCGGAAATGCCCGCCCAACTTGGCCGCGAGCGCATCGACGAACCAAAACCCCGCATTGTGGCGCGTGAGCAGGTGCTCGGGCCCGGGATTGCCGAGTCCGACGATGAGCTTGAGAGGAGTGCCTGGCATAAGGATGACGAGTGACGGGGTGACGAGTGACGGGCAAGAATCAGATCTCTCTGACTCGTCACCCGTCACCGGTCACGCTGCTATGCCACGTGCAGCGCGGCATAGCAGCACGTCACTACTTCTTGCCGCCTTCTTTCTTCGGAGCGGCGCCTGCAGCGGGAGCTGCGGCTGCGGGTGCTGCTGCGCCTGCGGCCGGTGCTGCGGCGGCTGCTGCTGCTGCTGCGACAGGAGCTTCGGCTTCCTCGGCGCGCGGATGGTGGATGGACACGACTGCTTCATCGCGGCCATGAACCAGATCCACGAACTCCACTCCCGCTGGCAGCGGAAGATCGGACAAACGCTTCATCTCGTTCATCACCATCTGCGACATATCGACGTCGATAGATTCCGGCAAATCTTTTGGCAAGCAGCTCACTTCAACGTCGTTCAGCAAGTGAGAAACTACGCCGCCTTGCGTCTTGACGCCCGGCGCCCCAGCCGCGCCGTGGAAATGCAGCGGGATGCGCATGCGGATCTTTTCGTTTTCGAACACGCGCTGTAGATCCATGTGCAGGATCTGATTCTTCGCGGGATGACGCTGCACATCCTTCAAGATCGCAGCTTGAGCTTGACCGTTGACCTTCAAGGACAAGATGGTCGAGTAAAAGCGCTCGTTGACCAGCAGCGTGAGCAGGTTCTGATGATCGAGCGTGATTTGAGTAGGCGCTTGCTGCCCACCATAGAGGATCGCCGGAACTTTCCCGGAACGACGCAGGCGGCGGCTCGCACCCTTCCCCTGCACGCCATCCCGAGGATCGGCGACGAGTTCAAAAGAGGTTTTCATGTAAGGCTCCAAAAGTGAAAGGTTCAGCAGCTCGCGACCTAGCTACAGACCCGTGACGAGTGACGAGTGACGGGTGAAGGGCAAATACGTCAGAGATCCGATATTCATAACCATGCAGAGACGGGAGATTCGAGACTTGCGACGGCGCTCTGGCCCGTCACCCGTCACTTGTCACCCGTCACCAAATCAATCGATATACAACGAGCTCACACTCTCCTCATCGCGGATGCGGCGCATCGTTTCGGCCAATAGGCCCGCGACGGTGAGTTGTCTGATCCGTGTGCAATTCTTCGCTTCTTCGCTCAGCTGGATCGTATCGGTCACGACGAGCTCGTCGAGATCCGACTCGGAGATCCGCTTCACGGCAGGGCCGGACAACACTGCATGCGTGATGTACGCAAGCACCTTCTTTGCGCCAGCGGCCTTCAAGGCTTTCGCAGCGTGGCAAAGCGTTCCAGCGGTGTCGACCAAGTCATCGACCATTACGCATGTCTTTCCTTCGACTTCGCCGATGATGTTCATCACTTCGGATTCGTTCGCACGCGGCCGACGTTTGTCGATGATCGCGAGATCCGCATCGTCCAATCGCTTCGCCAGTGCGCGCGCTCTCACCACGCCGCCTACGTCGGGCGAAACGACGATCAAGTTGTCGTACTTCTGCTTCCACACATCGCCGAGCAAAACCGGCGAGGCGTAAACATTGTCGACCGGGATATCGAAAAAGCCCTGAACCTGGTCGGCGTGCAAATCCACGGTGAGCAACCGATCCACACCCGCACTTGCGATCATGTTGGCGACCAACTTCGCGGTGATCGGCACGCGCATCGCGCGCGGACGGCGATCCTGACGCGCATATCCGAAATACGGAATCACCGCGGTGATCCGCGCCGCCGATGCACGCCTGCATGCATCGACCATCACCAGCAATTCCATCAAATGATCGTTTGCCGGTGGAGAGGTGGGCTGCACGATGAACACATCGCGGCCACGCACGTTCTCCAGAAGCTCGACAGTCGTTTCCGAATCGCTGAATCGGCTCACCGCGGCGCGGCCCAGCGGCACCATCAGATGGCGCGCAATGTCATGAGCGAGTTGCGGGTTTGCATTCCCCGTCAACACCGCCATCGTCGAACGATCCATTACGACTCCAAAGTGAACAGCCGACGGCGGACAGCGCACGGAGCTGTTGAGCTATTCGCTGCTGGCCGACAACTGTCACGGTCAACCGTAAACCAACCGGCTGTGCCGGCTGAACTGGCTGGGGCGGAAGGATTCGAACCTCCGAATGGCGGGATCAAAACCCGCTGCCTTACCACTTGGCGACGCCCCAACGTATCGACCTATCAGACCGGCTCGATCCGGTATTGCCGCAGTCATTCGCGACTGCCTTTCAAGTCATCTCCTCGGCGAGGCGATCGAGCAATGGCGAGCGGTTCACACTTTGAACCAGAAAGCCGCTCCATCGCGCAGGCAGCTGCGCCAAAACCGCTCTGCCGGCGGCTGCGTCGTTCACGGGAACGAACACACACGCACCGGTTCCAGTGAGCATCGCCGGTCCAAATAATCCAAGCCAATCAAGGGCTTCTGCGATTTCGGGATAGCGGGCCCGCACGGTTGAAGTGCAGTCATTGCGCCCACCCCCCGCGAGGAAGGCGCGTATTGTCGTGATGGGTGAATTACGTGTCAATTCAGCAGCCTGAAAGATCTCCGCAGTAGTCACATTTGCGCTGGGTTTGACGACCACGAAGCGCTGCTCTGCGAAGGCCACTGGCGTCAACTTCTCACCCACGCCCTCCACCCAGGCCGAGTGTCCGCGCACGAACACCGGCACGTCCGCGCCGAGGGCGAGCCCCAATTCTGCCAGCTCATCGACAGGCATTCGCACGCGCCACAATTCATTCAGCGCAACCAGGACAGTTGCGGCATCCGAGCTGCCACCTCCGAGCCCCGCCTGCATTGGGATTCGCTTGTGAAGTGCGATCGCGACACCTTCATCGACCTTGGCCCGCTGCGCCAACAACGTCGCGGCTCGAACGACCAAATCCTGCTGCGGAGGCACAGATTCAGGCCCTGCGATACGTGCAATGACGCCTGCGGGTCGATGATAGAAACTCAATTGATCGCACAGGTCGGTGAACTGCAAGGCCGATTGCAACAAGTGATAACCATCGGGTCGACGACCGATGATGTGCAAACACAAATTCAGTTTTGCCGGCGCCGGCCAGGGCTTCGCCTGACCAATGAGCTCATCCGTATGCACAGCCGCGACGTTCCTCGATCAGCGATCGAACGACCAGCGATCGATCACGATGCGTACGCGCGCATCGCCACTCGCCGCCTGAATGCGTGACGGCAATCGGCCGTCGTAGTGTTCCTTCGCATAGCGATATTCGATGCGCCAGCCGTCTTGCTCGAGAATCGGCGTTTCGCTCGATGAATCTTCTATCCAGCGATGCTCACCAGGCGCAGGTAGGCCCAACATCCAATACCGAAGTTTCTCTGCGGGTACCGGCGCGCCGAGCCGAGCTTCGAGCTCTTGCCAGGCTGAATCCGCTTGAAATACCTGACCATCTGCCGTCTCGAGTTTCAGCTGTGGGTCGGAGGATCCGCCGCTTAACTGCAGACGAACGCTGCCAATGCCAATAGGACCTCGAATGTGAACATTCGCGCGATCTCTGGCCTGCTCCCAGGCAAAGGAGCCGGAGCCACCTTGGCCTGCCCCCGAAACACCGAGGCGACCGCGCGCCTGCCAGTGACTCAATTCATTCAGGTCCTGTGGAACGGCGGAACCGGAGCGAGGCGCTGTTGCGCAGCCGCTGATTAGTGCGCTCAGAATTACAACCGCGCCGAGGAAAGAGCTCAGCCGCATCACGATCAATCGAGCTTGGATTCCAGTGATTCAAAGCGCTTCTTCAGCTTGTCGTTTTCCGGATAGCGCTCGATCGCCTTCATGAAGGTATCGCGTGCTTCCTGCTTACGATCCAAGGCCAGCAGCACTTCGGCAACGTGCAATTCGACTTCCGGATCGTGGATCCGGCGCCGCGCCCGTTCCAGATAATCCAATGCTTCCTCATCCCTGCCGGTGCGATGCAAAGCCCAACCCATGCTGTCCAGAACCGCCCCGCTATCTGGTGTTTGCTGCAAAGCTTGTTCAATGAGCTCGAGGCCCTCGCGATGCTGGCGTGTACGGTCGACCAAGGTGTATCCGAGTGCGTTCAACGCGACTGGATCACTCGGCCGATCTTCGGCGAGCGAGCGAAGCTCTTCGACTGCGTCATCCACTTTGTCGGTGGATTCCAATTGAAATACGCGGGCGAATCGCAGCTGCACCGCATCCGGATACTTCTCGAGAGCTGAATCCAGCAGCGCGAGTGCGCCCTTTCGGTCCCCACTATTTGCCAGCAGCGAGGCGCGCGCGGCAATGGCTTCGATCCTGTACTGCGGACGCGTCGCTGCAAATTCTTCTAAATGCTTGAGTCCCTCTTCCAATCCTTGCTGATCCGTCTTGATTCGAGCGGCGCGGCTTTGTGCGGCGATGACGAACTCTCCGCTGGTGACGCGTCCATACAGTTGCAATGCATCCTCGATCGAGCCGCGCGATTCGGCGATCGCACCGAGATAGAACAAGGACTCGTAGACGAATCGGCCGTTCGCAACCAAATTGCTGAAACGCTTTGCCGCCGAATCGCGATTGCCCATTTGGAAATCGATATCGGCAAGCGCACGTTCGACGACCAGCGCCGTGTTCTCCGAAGTTGCGAGCGCCGTCAATTCCTTGCGGCCTTCCTCTTCCTTGCCCGCCTGCATGAGCATCAGCGCATATTCGAGCCGATGCGAATCTTGATTATCTTGCTCTAATACAGCTTTCGCTGTTTCGAGCGCCTGATCGGTTTGACCGTTGAGCATCTCGGCTCGTGCCAACAGCAACCCCGCAGGAGCCCAATAGGACCCGAGCTCGCGGGCCTTCCTCGCGTGTTCGAGCCCGAGCGCTAAATTGTCGGACTGCAAAGCCGCCTGCGCCAACGCATAGTGTGCTTCGGTCAGGTCGGGATACTTGATGATTAGCTTCTGAAGAACGCTTGTCACCGCCGCTTCGGGCGCCTCTTCGGCGAGTTGCGGCAGCATCGCCAGAAACCCTGCTTGTGGATTGATGTAGGCGGTTTCGAGCAACGTCGATAGATGCTCCGCCGCCTGATCTAGCCGATACAAATGCAAAGCTGCGAATGCGGCGTAACGTCGCGCTTCTTCATTCGTGTGATTCAGCGAGAGCCAACGCTCCGCCGCTTGCTCGACCACACTCCATTGCTGATGCTCATACGCGACGCGTGTAGCCTGCTCGGCGAGTGCCTCGTCCTGTGCATTTTGCGCGGCCTTGAGGTACGCCTTGGAAGCTTCGAGGTATTCCCCTCGCTGCAAAGCGACTTCCGCACCCAATACGAGCGCATTCGGATCCCCGACCGGCGCCGATGACGGTGACGGTGACGGTGTCTGAGGGGAGCTGACGCACGAGCAAAGAAGTAAGCCTATGAGTGCGGCGCAGACGCCGCGTGCAACTAAAGTAGCGGGATTCATCGTGAAACCACTATAACAGGGAACGTCCTTACGCTTGTCATCCCATTGACCTTCCCGGACAATCCGCTCCGCCCGCGTCAGCACCTCGCATGCCATTCGTCGTCATTGGAATCAACCATCGCACCGCGCCCGTCGAGATCCGCGAAAAAGTCGTATTCGCGGGCGATGAGCTCGGCGCGGCATTGCGCGACTTAATAGGCGTCCCAGGCGTCCGTGAAGGCCTGATCGTCTCCACCTGCAATCGAACTGAATTGTATTGCCTGAGCGAGGCCGGCGAACCACCCCTGGTGGATTGGCTTGCACGCTGGCACGACCTGGTCTCGCATCGTCTGGATATTCACTCTTCGGTGTATCAACTACATGAAGCCGCCGCGATTAGGCATGTGTTCGCCGTAGCCTGCGGCCTCGATTCGCTCGTCTTGGGCGAGCCGCAGATTCTCGGTCAACTCAAAAGTGCTTATCGGGCAGGCTTGGAGCAAAGATCGACCGGCCCTTACCTGAATCGGCTGATGCAGACCGCCTTCTCGGTGGCAAAGCGCATTCGGACATCGACGCGCATCGGCGCGAACGCCGTGTCCGTCGCATCCGCTGCCGTGGTCCTCGCACGCACGGTTTTCGAGAAGTTCGAGAACCACACCGCTCTGCTCGTGGGCGCCGGAGAAACCATCGCTTTGGCAGCTCGGCATTTGCATGCCCACGGTCTTCGCCGAGTCATTGTCGCGAATCGCAGTGTCGAACGCGCCCAAGATATCGCGGCGGAGTTCGGCGGTTCGGCGATTGGACTCGATGCATTGGCCGCACACCTAGCGGACGCAGATATCGTGATTACATCGACAGCGAGCCCGACCCCGGTCGTGACCTACGATGCGGTGCGTGCTGCGATCCGTGCGCGCAAGCGCAAACCGATGTTCATGGTAGACATCGCAGTACCGAGGGATATCGAACCCCGCGTCGCCGAGCTCGATGACATTTATTTGTTCACCATAGATGACCTGCAAAACGTGGTGAATGAAAACTTGCAGTCGCGCCGTGAAGCCGCGCGCGGCGCGGATGAATTGATCGAAACTGAAATCGCGGCCTTCCAGCAGCAACTCAAGACCTTGGATATCGCACCCACGATTCGTCGCTTACGCGCGGAAGCGGAAATGATTCGGGCGCATAGCGCCGCTCAGGCCCAGCGCATGCTCGCGGCGGGGCGCGACCCACGTGAGGTCGTGGAATTCTTGGCGGCGACATTGACCAATCGCTTGATGCACGCACCGAGCCAGCAATTGCGTCAGGCCGCGCAACGCAGCGATGAAGAGGTCATTCGCGCCGTGCAATCCTTGTTTGTGGCCGATGCCCTTGCTGATGCACTCGATGCGGAACAGCGCGAGGACCCAAGCTCCGATCCCGCTCGCACTAGCGCCGCCGCGAACGAGCATTAGCTTCCTTAAGCTCTGCTCGCCCTCTCTGACCGTCAACGGTCACCGTCCACCGCCCACCATCGCCGTTCCTGCATGAAAGATTCAATACGTCAAAAACTCGAGAAACTCGCCGAACGACACGAGGAAGTCAGTGCTTTGCTTTCCGACCCGGAGGTCATCGCAGATACCAACAAGTTTCGCGAGCTGTCGATGGAGTACTCGCGCTTGGAGCCGGTCGTAGGTCGTTATCGAGAGTATTTATCGTTGCTGGCGGAGCGCGTGAATGCGCAGGAAATGGCGGATGGAAGCGATGCGGAGATGCGCGAGCTCGGCCGCGAAGAGCTTGCCTCACTGACTTCGCGTATCGATCACGAATCCGATGAGCTCGCGAAACTCTTGTTACCCAAGGATGAGCGGGACGAGAGCAACATCTATCTGGAAGTGCGCGCCGGCACGGGCGGAGATGAAGCCGCGATTTTTGCCGGCGATCTATTTCGCATGTATGCGCGCTACGCCGAGGCACAAGGCTGGCGCGTGGAAGTGCTTTCGGAAAGCCCCGGCGAACATGGCGGCTATAAAGAAGTCATCAGCCGTATCGTGGGCCGCGGCGCGTTCTCGCATTTCAAATTCGAGTCAGGAACTCATCGCGTGCAACGCGTGCCCGCAACGGAAGCGCAAGGCCGCATCCATACTTCCGCCTGCACCGTTGCAATCCTGCCGGAGCTCGAAGAAATCGAAGCTGTCGATTTGAATCCCGCGGAGCTCCGCATCGACACCTTTCGGGCCTCAGGTGCAGGCGGTCAGCATGTCAACAAGACGGACTCCGCGATTCGCATTACGCATCTACCCACAGGCATCGTGGTCGAGTGCCAGGACGAACGCTCGCAACACAAGAACCGCTCCCGAGCGATGTCCTTGTTGAAAGCTCGGCTGATGGCCGCGGAACGAGAAAAGCGCGATCGCGAAGAGGCGCAAGCTCGAAAACTACAAGTCGGATCCGGCGATCGATCCGAACGCATTCGCACGTATAACTTCCCCCAAGGACGTGTCACCGACCACCGCATCAATCTGACGCTCTACAAGCTGGCCGACGTCATGAGCGGAAAACTCGACGATCTGATTCAACCTTTACAGCAGGAATTTCAGGCCGAGGAGCTGGCTAGAATTGTCGGGTAGGGTTCGGATGGAAGGCGATAGGGGATAGGGGATAGGGGATGGTAAGAAACGGCCATGCGGGTCCGGCCCTCCTACTCTCTATCCCCTATCCCCTATCCCCTATCCCCTATCCCCTATCGCCTATCGCCGATCGCCGTCCTTCCCCTCTTGATATCTTTATGATATCTTCCAGACGTCCTACAAAGGAGACGTCAATGAATAAAGGGCACATCGAAGAACGAGAGGTGGCAACTCTCCCTGGCGTACCGGTCGTCTTGCTGCTGCTCGCCGCGTTAGGCGCGGACATCTGGTGGGGAATCCAGGTCGTTCAGCACTCGGCACCGTTCGTTCCGGTCCTCCTCGCGGTCGTGCTGGCCTTCTGTTGGCTGGGTTTCTTCATCGTGCAACCCAATCAGGCCGCAGTGCTTCAGTTCTTCGGCAAGTTCATCGGCGTCGAGCGCAAGAACGGTTTGCGATGGGCGAATCCTTTCTATTCCAAGCAGACGGTCACCCTTCGCGTCAGAAATTTCGAGTCCGGCAAGCTGAAAGTGAACGAGCTGGAAGGCTCGCCTATCGAGATCGCCGCCGTAGTCGTATGGCAGGTTCATGACGCGGCCGAAGCAACGTTCAACGTGGATAACTACGAAAACTTCGTGCACGTGCAGAGTGAAGCGGCGCTGCGGCAAATGGCCACCAGCTACCCTTACGATCTTCAGGAAGAACACAAGATCGCGTTGCGCTCGCATTCGAAAGAAATCAACCAGCACCTCCAAGAGGAGATTCAGGAACGTCTAGCGAAGGCGGGCGTAACTGTGCTCGAAGCTCGCGTCAGCCATCTCGCCTACGCGCCGGAGATCGCACAAGCCATGCTGCAGCGACAGCAGGCCGCAGCCATCATTGCCGCGCGGACTCGAATCGTCGAAGGCGCAGTTTCGATGGTCCACATGGCGCTCGAGCAATTGGCGCAGAAGGATGTGGTGCGTTTGGATGAAGAACGCAAGGCAGCGATGGTTTCGAATCTGCTGGTTGTGCTCTGTGGCGAGCGCGGCACTCAGCCGATTCTGAATACCGGCACCTTGTACAACTAACGCGGTCGCGTTGGACAAGCTCAGGACAAACGTTGGCTGAAAAGAAAGCTTACCCGCTGCGTATCGGCTCGGACGTTCTCGAGGCCATGCAGCATTGGGCGGAGGATGAGCTCCGCAGCCTCAATGCACAGATCGAATATGTGCTGCGCGATGCGCTGCGCAAGTCCGGACGATTGAATCAACCGGGCGGTGAGAAGGGGAAGGACAGTGACGGGTGACGGGTGACGGGTGACGGGTGACGGGCAAGATTTTAGTTGGTGTCGGGTTACGAAGCGCAATTCCGGACTGACGGGCAAGGAGAAAAATGATGGCTACTAGCGAGCGCTGGAAATATTTGGTTGTAACCGTCAAAGCTTCGATTCGCGGTCTGCTGAGCGGCCGAGGTGCGTGTGATGCACGCCTGCAAGCAGAAATGGACCAGCACGGCATGTTGGGATGGGAATTGGTCCAGGTCATCAAGGATCCACACGGCTCACGTTTGGTCTTCAAGAAGCCAATGTAGCGGATCCCCTCGCCTATCGTTTTCGCTCGCGGCTTCTTAGGGGACACTCCTCGAAAGACGAGGAATGTCCCCGGATCGCGCGATCATTCTTAAGGGGACTGTCCCTTCTTCAGGGACGGCCCCCATTCTGGACGGCAGTGGGGACTGTCCCCTTTGGGGACGGTCCCCAGCTGTTTCAGAGAATTGGGGACCGTCCTCCAAGGGGGACAGTCCCCAATGCCGCATCCAGATCCGCGATGAGATCTCCGACGTCTTCGATTCCCACCGACAATCGGATCAGCGCGTCATCGATCCCTAACGCCTTGCGCTTCTCAGGCGGAATCGACGCATGAGTCATCAAGCCTGGATGATCCACGAGGCTCTCCACTCCACCGAGACTCTCGGCGATCGTGAATAGGCATAGCCGTTCGAGAAATGTCTTCGCCTCGTTCAATCCGCCTTTCACGAAGAAAGTCACGATGCCGCTGTAGCCATTCTTCATTTGCTTCTTCGCAAGCGCATGCTGCGGATGGCTCGTGAGGCCTGGATATAGCACACGAGAAACATGCGAATGTTTCTCCAGCCAGCCCGCGATCTGCAGTGCGTTCTCACTCGTCTGCCGCATGCGAAGTGCAAGTGTCTTCAGCCCGCGCAGCGCCAGGAAGCTATCGAAGGGCCCGCTGATCGCACCGACTGCATTCTGCAAGAAGCCGATTTTCTCAGCGAGCTCGGCGTTTGCGGCAACGGCGATTCCGCCGACCATGTCCGAGTGACCGTTCAAATACTTCGTCGCCGAATGCATGACGATGTCGGCCCCCAACTCGAGTGGACGTTGCACCCAAGGGCTGGCAAACGTGTTGTCGACGACAGTGAGGATGCCGCGCTTGCGCGCGAATTCCGCCACCTGCCCAATGTCCACAAGCCGCAGCGTGGGGTTCGTGGGCGTCTCGATCCAAATCATCTTGGTGTTCGGCCGAACCGCACCTTCGAGTGCGGCAGGATTCGCGAGATCGACGAAGCTGATATCCAAATTGGCGGTGCGCCGACGCACTCGCTCGAACAAGCGAAACGTGCCGCCATACAAGTCTTCCATCGCGACGACGTGGCTGCCCGCATCGAGAAGCTCTAACAACGTGCTCGTCGCCGCCATCCCCGACGCAAACGCGAAGCCGCGCACGCCACTTTCCAGCGCCGCGATGCACCGCTCATAGGCTCCACGCGTGGGATTGTTCGTGCGCGAATAGTCGTATCCCTTGTGCACGCCAGGGCTCGACTGTGCATAAGTCGAAGTCGTGTAGATCGGCGGCATCACCGCACCCGTGGACGGGTCCGGCGACTGACCCGCGTGGATGCATTGGGTAGCGAAGGCGAGGTCGGCGTGTTTCTTGTCGGTCATGGTTGGCTTAGGGCTAGTGGCGATTTGTGTCGTACGAGTCGTGTACGCGTGTAATGTGTAGAATGTGTGGGAGTAAGAATCGGAAATCGCACGAATCTCTCTTTCCTGCCGTCAACTGTCAACCGCCAACCAACATCGCTCCTGCCTCTGACATTACACGCCTACACCTTTACACGCCTTGCACCTGTCTCTGACCTCTACACCTCATCTACACTTGGCGCCTCAGGTAGTTCAGCACATCGGATCGTGTGATCAATCCGAGGAACCGCTCGCCATCCATCACCGCGGCGGATGAGCGAACCTCGAGCATCGCAACCAAGTTATTGATGGAGGTATTCTTCTCGACGCGCAGAAATGCTGTCGTCATCGCGCTGCGTACAGGTTCTATGAATCTTTCAGGGCGGCCAAACGCGAAACGCAAAATATCGTCCTCGGTGACGATGCCGATGAGTTGATCGCCGTCCATGACAGGGAGCTGGGAGAACCCCGCGTTGCGAAGACGATTGTGGGCCGTCGTCAGCACATCGTTCGGCCCAACCGTGATGGTGGCTCGCTCGCCGTGAGGACGCCCGATCAAATCCCGCAAGTCGCCGAACTGTTCGCGCTGAATGAAGCCTTGATCCTCCATCCAAAAATCGTTGAATAACTTAGACAGATAGCGCGCGCCGGTGTCGCAGGCGAAGGTGACGACTCGCTTCGGCGATTTTTGTTCGCGACAGAATCTCAGCGCGGCCGCGAGTAACGTCCCCGTCGAGGATCCAGCGAGCACACCTTCCTTTTGTAATAGCTCGCGTCCGACAGAGAACGATTCGGCATCGGGAATACTGTAGGCCCGACGTGTCATCGAAAAATCGCAGATCGAAGGAATGAAATCCTCTCCGATGCCTTCGACCAGCCACGATCCTTTCTGCGTCATCTGTCCGGTCGCGATGTACTCGGCAAGGATCGATCCTTGCGGATCTGCAAGCACCAACTCGACGTGCGGCGCGTGCTTCTTGAAATGCGCAGCGAGCCCGGCGATCGTCCCGCTCGATCCCACACCGACGATGACAGCATCGAGCTTCCCATCCATCTGTTCCCAGATTTCCGGCGCAGTGGTTAGCTCATGTGCTTTGGGATTGTCCGGATTCGCAAATTGGTTGATGAAATATCCGCCTGTTTGCTTCGCAATCGCCGCGCCCAAATCTTGGTAATACTCAGGATGGCCTTTGCCGACGTCAGAGCGCGTCAACACGACTTCGGCTCCCAATGCGCGAAGGTTGAATATCTTCTCTTGGCTCATCTTGTCGGGCATCACGAGCACCATGCGATAGCCCTTCTGCGCGGCGACGAGCGCGAGTCCAAGGCCGGTGTTGCCCGCCGTCGCTTCGACGATCGTTGCACCCGGCTTCAACGCTCCGCGCCGCTCGGCTTCTTCGATCATCGAAAGACCAATGCGATCTTTGATCGAGCCGCCTGGATTCAACGACTCCAGTTTTAGAAACAGCTCGCACGGTCCAATGTCGAACTTCCGCAATTGGATCATCGGCGTGCGACCGATCATCTCGAGAATGTTGGAGTACACGTGCATGATGATCCTCAGGCTTGCGGCTTGCGGCTTGCGGCTTGCGGCTTGCGGCTTGCGGTCGATTGAACCATAGGTCGCGCAACCTTTATTCACGCGATGCGCGGCTTGCAGCTTAAGCGTTACCATAACGATTGTACTTGAGCCCTGAGCACCGATGCCCGCCACCCTTTCATCGCAAACTGTCTCTGACGCATTACATACCGCAACAGTCATGCTCGAGCGACTTTCAAGCTCGCCACGGCTCGATGCAGAGTTGCTTCTCGAGTATGTAACAGGTCTATCGCGTGCGAGTTTCCGCGCCTCGCCTGAAAGAGAATTGCCGGCCGCCGCCGGATGGTCTTTCCAACAGCTGATAAAACGCCGCATGAAAGGCGAGCCGATTGCATACATCCGCGGACAGCAGGAGTTCTGGTCGTTGCTCTTCGAGGTAAGTCCTGCCGTGTTGATTCCGCGACCTGAGACCGAGTTGCTCGTCGAACGTGCCCTCGCTCATCTTTCCTCTGACCGCGCAGCGCGCGTGGCGGATTTGGGTACAGGAAGCGGAGCGATTGCGCTGTCCATTGCCCATGAACGGCCAGCAACAACCGTAACGGCGGTGGATTGCTCACCGGCCGCACTCGATGTCGCGGCTCGCAATGCCGCAAGACTGAGCATCAAGAACGTGAAATTTACACAGGGAGATTGGTTCGCGCCCTTAGCTGGGCAACGCTTCGAGTTGATTGTCGCGAATCCACCCTACATCGCCGAAAACGATCTCGATCTCGAACCGCACGTAAGAAAACAGGAGCCCGTCAACGCGCTCATTTCCGGGCCAAGCGGGCTGGAGGCGCTGGAACACATCATCACGAGTGCACCAGGCTATCTAGAGCCCGCAGGTTCTCTACTCTTGGAGCACGGATGGAAACAAGCTCCAACGGTTCGGAACCTGCTTGTGCGCAGTGGGTTTACTCACGTACGCTCCCACGCCGATCTGGCGGGCCACGAGAGGGTGACTGAAGCAAGAAGCGGATAGCGGATGGCGGATAGGGATAGTCAGAGAATCCGCGCTGCCAACGCCACGACATCTTGAAACATGCCACTGCCTCTATCCCGAACTAACCGCTAACCGCTAACCGCTAACCGCTTCCATTCTTTATGCTTCAATTCAAAACCTCCAAGGGCACGTTCACCGTGCAATTGTTCGATAAGCAAGCACCCATTACGGTGGAGAATTTCCTTCGCTATGCCGATGAAGGATTCTTCGATGGCACGGTCTTTCATCGCGTCATTGCCGGCTTCATGGTCCAAGGTGGCGGCTTGACGGAGGACCTGCAAAACAAACGCGGTCATGAGCCGATCAAGAACGAGGCAACCAACGGCTTGAAGAACAAGCGCGGCACGTTGTCGATGGCTCGCACGAACGACATCAATAGCGCGACCTCACAGTTCTTCATCAATGTGGCCGACAACGATTTTCTCGATCACAAGCCCGGCAACTATGGTTATGCGGTATTCGGCCGTATCGATTCGGGGATGGACGTCGTCGATGCGATAGCCGCAGTAAAAACCGGCAATCGCTCTGGACACCAAGACGTACCGGTCGAAACGGTAGTGATCGAGTCGGTCACGCGCGTCGAGTCGACCGAGTAACGGCGCCACAGGGCGTGCCGAGTTAATTGTGCAGGTCTGCGGGCCGCCGGACCGCGGGCCGCAGACCTCCTGCATCTTCCCTCCCCCGCCTGCCGGGGAGGGTTAGGGAGGGGGCTTCCGGAGCGTGTCAGTCAATCGTAGTTTTCCCGCGCGCATCTTTCGCTTCTTTCTGTGGATTCTGGCGGCCTGGCTGCTTCTGACCTGCACAGTCGTCATCGCACTTCGCTGGCTCGATCCGCCGACCTCCGCGTTCATGCTCCTGCATGCGCGCACCGCATCCACGCCGAATTCGCCCCACCAAATTCGGCATCGCTGGGTCGATTGGAAGGACATCTCATCGCACGCAAAAGTGGCCGTGATCGCCTCCGAGGATCAGAGGTTTCCCGAACACTTCGGTTTCGATGTGAAATCGATCAACGATGCGCTCGATGACATGGAAAGTGGCCGGCGCGTGCGCGGTGCGAGCACGATCTCGCAGCAAGTGGTCAAGAACCTATTTCTCTGGCCGGGTCAAAGCTGGATCCGCAAGGGCCTGGAAGCGTATTTCACTGTGCTCGTGGAAGTCTTTTGGCCAAAGCAACGCATTCTCGAGATCTATCTAAACATCGCTGAATTCGGCCGCGGCGTGTACGGCGTAGGTGCGGCGAGTGAAGCGTTTTTCCGTAAGTCCGCAGTTCGCCTCACTGCGCCCGAAGCCGCGCTACTTGCAGCAGTGCTCCCCAGCCCAAAACGCATGCGCGTCGCCTCCCCTTCGCGCTACGTACGCTCCCGCCAACAATGGATCCTGTCTCAAATGCGCGCTCTCGGCGGCACAAGCATGCTGCTCAAGCTCGAGTGATCGCTGAACCAGCAAGGTCCCCAGATCTAAGATAACTCTCGCAAAGCGCGCAAAGACCGCCAAGTTCGGGATCAGAATGAGAAGTCGGTTCCTCTCATCTCGTGAAGTTCATTTCTTGTTATCAGCCTTCCGGCTTTGCGAGCTTCGCGCACTTTGCGAGAGTCACTCTTGATCACGCGCGACTGTGCATAGTTGCTAACGAGTTATACAGCTGCAGGAACTACCCTCTGATCGATTGCGCCGAAGATGCTGCGGCCGGAGGAGTCGAGCATTTGGATGCGGACGCGATCGCCGAATGTTAAGAATGGAGTGAGTGGCTTGCCGTGCTCGAGTTGCTCGAGCATGCGGCGTTCGGCGATGCAAGCAGAGCCTAGCGAGCGATCGTAATTGGAGATCGTGCCCGAGCCGATGATGGTTCCGGCGCGCGCGTTGCGAGTCTTCGTAATGTGCTCGATCAAGCGGGCGAAGTCGAACGTCATGTCGACACCGGCGTTGGGTCGACCGAACGCCGAATCGTTCACATCGACCATCAGCGGCAGTTTGAGCATCGAGCCACTCCAGGCATCGCCTAATTCATCGGGAGTCGCCGCGACAGGAGAAAACGCAGTTGCAGGTTTCGATTGATAGAACCCGAACCCCTTCGCAAGCTCGCCGGGAATGAGATTTCTCAACGACCAATCGTTGACCAACATTACGAGCTTGATTCGCTCGGAGGCTTCTCGATGTGTCGTACCCATGCGGACGTCGTCAGTGACAACGGCAACCTCGCCTTCCAGATCGATCCCGAACTCCTCGTTCGGCACCGGCACATCGTCGCAAGGCCCGAGGAAATCGTCCGACCCGCCTTGATACACCAAAGGATCGCTCCAAAAGCTCTCGGGCATCTGCGCACCCCGAGCTTTACGAACGAGCTCGATATGATTCACATACGCCGACCCGTCCACCCAGTGATAGGCGCGCGGCAAAGGCGCGCACACCTTCTGCGGATCGAAGGCAAACACATCGCGCACTTGCGCGCCCGCCTCGCTATTCAATGCATCTGAGACCGCACGTAATTGCGGCTCAACCCTCGCCCAATCATCCAGCGCCGCCTGCAACGTACTCGCAATCTGCGGCACCGCGACTGCACGCGCCAGATCGCGACCAACGACGATGAGCTGCCCGTCGCGAGAGGAAGTTCGGAGTGAAGCTACTTTCATGGGGAGAAGTGACCGGTGACGAGTGACGGGTGACAAGCAAGACTTCTGCAACAAGCCTCAGCGGCACAGGAAGGACGAAAGGCAAAGACCCACCGCGATGTTTTAAGCGTCCCCATCCGAACCTCTTGCCCGTCACTCGTCACCTCGTCACCTCGTCACTCCGTCACTTGCTCTCTTTCCAACTCTCCACATACCCCTCCCACTCAACGGCCTTCGCCGCATCGGTGATTTCTAAGCCGTCGCGGGAGTCGAGCATCACTGCGTACTCGTCGGTTGCGGGCTTTGATTGCACGAGCATGTTCTGCAGTGCTTTTGGGTGGGGGCCGTGGGTGAAGCCGCAGGGGTGAAGAGTCATCATGCCGGGGCCGATATTGTCGCGGGAGAAGAAATTGCCGGCGTGATAGAAAATGACCTCATCGTAGTCGTCATTGTTGTGGAAGAACGGCACTTTGATCGCGCCGGGATCGGTTTCGAAGGGTCGTGGAACGAAAGTGCAGACGACGAAACGATCGGCCACGAATGTCGTGTGCGCTGAAGGCGGTAGGTGATAGCGGTGACTCATGACGGGACGAATGTCCTTTACGTTGATGCGCACCACGCACAAATCACCGTGCCACCCCATGGCATCGAGTGGATTGAAAGGGTAAGTGACAGTCGATATCGCATTCTTACGCTTGACGCGCACTTGCCAGGTTCGATTATCACTCTGCTGAGCATGAAACGCGGCATTCATCTGTGGCGTATCGAGCATCGCTGGATCGAAGATTGCGTGATTACCGAGCAGCCCTTTCTCGGGAAGCGTGTATGAACTGTTCACCGCTTCGATCAGCAGCGCTGAAAACGAATGTTTTGCGCTCACGCGCCACATCGTGCCTCGTGGAATCACCACATAGTCGCCGGGCACGAGACTTAAGTGGCCGTAGTCGCAATAAAATTCCGCGACGCCGGAATGAACGAACATCAGATCATCGCCATCGGCATTGCGGACTAGGTGATCCATTGCTCCATTGAAGTTCCAGAACCTCACGCGGACGCTGGAGTTCTGCAAAACATCCGATGCCTGCCAGGGTGAGATCTGATCCTTGCCCAAACGATTGAGATCGAACGCGTGCGGCCGCAGCGGCCCTTCAAAGGACACCCAGCCCGTCGGCGGGTGCTTGTGATGGAAAAAAGCGGCAGGCCCGAAGAATCCCTCCTTACTGATTTCACGCTCGAACGTCCCCGCAGGCAAATCGGCATGCGCCTGCCGAGATGCAGTGCCTTCGACTCGAGGAAGAGAAATGGGACGTTTCATGCGGAAGAAGCGGTTAGCGGTTAGCGGTTAGTGGTTAGTGGTTAGTGGTTAGTGGTTAGTGGTTAGTCAGAATGAAGCCGGCAAAAGCGAGAGGCACTAGGTGCGGCGGAATCATTGGCTGTCTCGGCTCCTTATTAACCGCTAACCGCCAACCGAGACCAAAGGGAATCCCGCGCGAACTAACCGCTTCCCTCCTCACAGAACTCCTCTCCTCATCTGATCCAGCTCGATGGATTCGAACAAGGCTTTGAAGTTGCCTTCACCGAAACCTTCGTTGCCCTTGCGTTGGATGATCTCGAAGAAAATCGGTCCGATCACGTTCTGCGTGAAGATCTGCAACAGCAATCCTTCGCCTTGTTCCGGGTTGCCGTCGATCAGAATGCGTCGCTTTTGCATCTCGTCGATCTTCTCGCGATGTCCCGGCACGCGTGTCCCGATTCCTTCGTAGTACGTATCCGGTGTGTCTTGAAACTGCACGCCTTGACTGCGCAAGACATCGACAGTCCGAAAAATGTCGTCGGTGCCCAGCGCGATGTGCTGAATGCCCTCGCCATGATACTCGCGCAGATACTCTTCGATCTGCGACTTGTCATCCTGAGACTCGTTGATCGGAATCCGAATTCTTCCGCAGGGGCTAGTCATCGCTCGACTCAACAAACCGGTCTTCTTGCCTTCAATGTCGAAATAGCGGATCTCCCGGAAGTTGAACAACTTCTCATAGAACCCCGACCACTTATCCATGTTGCCGCGCGCGACGTTGTGCGTCAGGTGATCGATGCAAGTCAGGCCTGCGGTTCGAGTCGGGGCGGAGGTTTGTACGGGAACGAAGTCGACATCGTAGATCGTGCGCTCTCCGTACCGATCGACCAGGTAGATTAGGCTGCCGCCGATACCTTCGATCGCCGGAATGTTCAACTCCATCGGTCCGACAGATGCTTGGACGGGTTTTGCACCCAAGTCCACGCAGTGCCTAAACGCGTGCGCCGCATCTTTCACGCGAAACGCCATTGCGCAAGCGGACGGACCGTGCTGGCGCGCAAATCGCTGGCCGAAGCCGCCGGGTTCCGCGTTGATGATGAAGTTGATATCTCCTTGACGATGCAAAGTGACATTCTTGCTACGGTGCCGAGCGGTCACGGGAAAGCCTAGACGCTCGAACAACACTCGCAACATGTCCGGATCCGGAGCGGTGTATTCGACGAATTCGAATCCATCTGTCCCTGCCGGGTTATCGTAAGGGTCGCGGAAAAAAGACTTCTCCCGCTGTGGGCCTTTCGCGCTCATCGCACTCCTCTCATACCCGCTTGGAGGCTGCACTGCAGCGCCGCATTGCATACCGCAATCGGGGGTGAATAACTGGGGCTTCAATGGTTACAATTGAAACTATCCAACAGAGTTCCGTCAAGCGAAGAACCCTCCCAATGTCCACAACGGCGCGAGCGAACAACAAGCCTGCAGATCGATTGCGCCTTGATCGTTTCGTACCGTATCGCCTTTCGGTGCTCTCGAATATCGTGAGCATGAGCATCGCTCATGCCTATGAACGCGAGTTCGGCCTGACGATTCCCGAATGGCGCGTACTTGCGGTCTTGGCGCGCTACCCCAATCTTTCTGCCATCGAAGTCGCCGAACGTACGGCGATGGACAAGGTTGCCGTCAGCCGCGCAGTGCAGAGCCTACTTGCGGCACGTCGCCTGATACGCGCGTACGACAAGGGCGATCGGCGGCGCTCCATTCTGCGCCTGTCCTCATCGGGACGGGCTGTATACACGCGAGTGGCTCCGCTGGCTCTGGGCTATGAGCGCAAGCTCCTCAATGCGCTCAGCGCAAGCGAGCGGCGCTCGCTCGATCGGTTGATCGAAATATTGATGGACCGCGCAAGGCATTTAGATCATTTCGACGGTGACAACCTATGAACGATCGAGCCGCACACGAGTACTTCCGCGAGGAACATCACCGCGAGGCGCACATGCAAGCCGACCCGGGCAGCGAGCTTCGCTATAATCCGCGCCGCACCGGACCAGGCAGCATCGAAGAAGGAGACAGCGGGGTGAGGACAGTGGCCGAGTTTCAGATCCAGTATCGCCAGATCCTCGATCCGAGCGGCCGTCTATATGGGGATTCACTGCCGAGCTTCGCCACCGATGATGCGGAGCTGCTCAAGATGTTCGGCGCGATGCTGCGCGCGCGGGTATTCGATGGCAAAGCCGTGAATCTGCAGCGCACCGGCAAGCTGGGCACCTATGCGCCGTGCTTGGGCCAGGAAGCCACGCATGTCGGGGTCGGTGCGGCTCTGCAGCCTGAAGACAGCGTCGCCATCGTCTATCGAGAGATAGGTACGATGTTCTGGCGCGGCGTACGGATGTTGGACGTGCTGCTGTACTGGGGCGGCGATGAGCGCGGCAATGACTTCGCGGGCCCCACCCACGATTTCCCGTGGTGCGTTCCAATTGCGACTCAGACCTTGCACGCCGCCGGCTCCGCGATGGCTTTCAAGATCCGCAAAGAACCGCGATGCGCGCTCGCCTATATCGGCGATGGCGGCACCTCGGAAGGAAGCTTTTACGAAGCGATCAACCTGGCGGGCGCGAAGCAATTGCCCATCGTGTTCATGATCGTCAATAACAAATGGGCGATCTCAGTACCGATCGAAGAACAAACGGCCGCAAAGACTCTGGCACAAAAAGCGATCGCTGCCGGAATCCCAGGCATCCAAGTCGATGGCAATGATGCATTGGC
>JAICPY010000048.1 GCA_025929585.1 Steroidobacter sp. | reverse complement strand
GATATGACGGGAGTCCATAGTCCGCAGTGCGTAGCCAGAAAGACCGCTGTACTCCGCGATCTCGCAAAGTGTAATGACTTCTCTTTTCTGGCTACGGACTGCGGACTATGGACTATGGACTATGGACTCCCCCTTCTCCTCCCCCCTCCTCCTCAGCTCCCCACTCTCCCTCCGCCTAACTTCCTCACCGCGATCACGCTCGATCGTGGCTGTGTTCCGGGTCCGTCGGGCCAGTGGCTGCGGGGATTTTCGACCGTGCCTTCAGCACCTGGATGTTGGATGCTGAGAAAGAGTGTTTGCCCGTCGGGAGAGAATCGGCAGCCACAGATTTCTGCGCCGCTAGGTCCGCTCAAGAAGCGCTGCAAGCATCCGCGGTCGGGCCCAGTTGTGGGGCAAACCCAGCAACCATTGTTCGATCCATCGGGCTGTTCGCCGTCCGTCACGATCCATAGATTGCCGTTTGCATCAAAGCCGATATTGTCCGGAGATCCGATCGGGCTGACCTCTGACGCATTCGAGTATCCGGCGTAGTAGGCGGTGTCGTTCCGCACATTGGTGAGGCTCGAGAGCAGCTTTCCACCTTCTGAGTCGCCACCCAACAGGAAGACTTCCCAGGTGAACGTGCGCGCTGTGTGGTCGTCATCGGCTTCGCGAATTTCGATGATGTGACCGAATTTGTTTATCGCACGCGGATTGGCAGCGTTGGGACCGAGATCGATTTCATGTCCGCGATAGTGCGCAACCTGTGACTCCCCCCGTCGCGCATCATTGTTGGTGCACGCGACGTAAATGCGACCGGTTGTAGGATTGGCTTCAACGTCCTCGGGACGATCCATCGGTGTGGCACCGAGCACCGAAGCTGCTGCTCTACTCTTGATCAGAACTTCAGCCTGATTGCGAAAGCCGGAGGATTCGTTCAACGGCCCCTTCTCATCGTAGACCAGAGGCAACCATTCACCGGCTCCACCGGCGTCAAACCTTGCGACGTAGAGCGTTCCTTCGTCGAGAAGTTGACTGTTCCGATCAGGTTTCTTTGGATCGAAGCGCCGCTCAGAAACGAACTTGTAAACGTACTCGAATTTCGCATCATCGCCCATGTAGACGGCGACGCGGCCGTCGGGTGCGATGATTGGATTCGCGCCTTCATGCGCAAAACGCCCCAAGGCCGTGCGCTTGATCGGTGCTTTCGCCGGATCCTTCGGATCGATCTCGACAATCCAACCGAAGCGAAACGGCTCGGTTGGATTGCGCAGCATGTCGAAGCGCGAATCCGCACCTTCCCAGCCGTGTAGCGAATGCGTGCTCCACATCGCAAAGCGCTGGTGCGCCTCGACGATGGGATCGTGCAATCCGCGTTCCTTCTGCAATAGTGCGTGGTTGCCGAAATAGTCGTGAACGTTTTCTTCCGCAGTGAGATAAGTACCCCAGGGCGTCTGACCGCCCGCACAGTTGCCAAACGTGCCAAGAGCGCGATGCCCATTAGGATCATCGCGTGTGCGCATCAGCTCCGCTCCACGAGCCGGTCCTCCAATGTCTATCGGCGTGTTGGCAGTGATACGTCTGGCATATCGGGAATCTTGGACTCTCGTCCAAACACCGTTGCGTCGAACGATCTCGATGATGGAAACGCCAACCGAGGCCTGGGAAGCGGCGGCTGAATGAGGATGCTGCCGAACGTAAGCGGTCGCTTTTCCACGAACAGCTTCAGCGAACTTCGGATGACCGGGAAACATTACAGCGCCGTCGGGGAATTCGTTGTTCACGCACAGCAAGCCGCGCTCAGCGTTCGCATCGAGCGCAAAGAAGTGGATTGCATCGCAGTTCTGGCCGAATTGCCTACTTTGCCATTCAGCGGCGCGAGGCTCTAAGAGCGCGCCCCCGGCAAGTCGTGTTGAATCCAAGTCCGGAACGCCGCTAGCCAAACTCTCACCCCAACGCACGAGGATGTCGTAGGTATAGCCATGCGGAAGAATCACTGCATCCGCGGTACTGCCTTTGATCGGCTGGAAACTCAAGCCATGCGCCGGCGCACTCGCAGAAACCTCACTCGTACCGCAACCCGCGACCGCAAGTGGTGCAAGTGCGACCCCGGCCTGCAACACACTCCTACGCGTCACGCGTTGCAGTAATAGATCTTGAAACGCGGGCGACGAAACGATCGAACGTTTTGGCATAAGCGAGATTTGAAATGGCGAGACTTAGAAGGTCGGCTTCGTGACGTTGCCGCCAGCACGCCGCGACGGTTTGTCTTGCCCGTCACTCGTCACCCGTCACTCCAGACGTTCACGATCCTCGCTTGCCGGAGACGAGAATCCATTCGAATCGCGCAGCGATGTCGGTGCTCTGCGGCACGTAACGATACGAGCTCACCCACGCGGTGAGCGCCTCGCGGACACAGTCGGGGCCGGATCCAATGTCGATGTTGGCCGTTTGCCCACTTTGCAGGACGGTGTATTCGACGAGGACCGCACCCTGGACCTCGCAGGAATCTGCGATCTTAAGCGGTGCGGAGCTCACCATTTCAGGGTGAGCTGGAGGTGCCGGCGCGCGAGTAGGGACGGATTGGCAACCGGTGAGTGCGAGGCTGATCAAGCCCGAGACCAGAAAAAAGCGACTTACATTCCTCATGAGGCCATCATACGCCAGCCTCAGTCAGCTGCGACAGGGCTGGAATTAAGACTTCAGAGCGCTTTTTGCTAATCAGAACCCGGAAAGCCAATGCGGCTCAGGCTTTCGCATCGCCGCTACGATCCACTCAGCGTTTATCGGCTGCCGGCCACTTTGCGCTCTGCCGCTTCGGCGTCAGATACCTCTGCGGCCACACCAAGCCGCTTGTGCATGAGCGGACTCGTGGTCGTGTACTGCAGATGCACCTTCTTGCCTGGCTCCAAGTATTCCTTGATCGAGAACGCCGCAAGCGCCGCTTCGTGGAACCCCGACAAGATCAGCTTCTTCTTTCCCGCATAAGTATTGATATCGCCCACCGCATAAATTCCCGGGACGTTCGTCTGGAATTTCTCGGTATCTACGCTTAGCTGGCGCTTGTTGATGTCCAAGCCCCATTCCGCAATCGGTCCGAGCTTCGGATGCAAACCGAAAAACACTAGCAGCTGATCCACATCGACGCGACGCACGACGCTGTCACCGCCCAGGACGCTGATCGATTTGAGCACGCCTTCTACCGTGTTCACTTCCTTTACTTGCCCGATGAGCACATCCGCGCGCAATTCATCGCGCAACGCGTAGACCTTCGCGACCGAAGCCGGTGCGCCGCGAAATTCGGCGCGACGATGAATCAGCACGACGCTGCGCGCGTGATCGACCAAGGTCAGCGCCCAATCCAGCGCCGAATCGCCGCCTCCGAGAATGACGACATCCTGCTCGGCAAAAGCGCGCGGGTCCTTCACTCGATAATGCAGATATTTGCCTTCGATCTCGGCAGCACCCGGCACGTCGAGCTTGCGAGGCTGAAACGAACCTACACCGCCCGCAATGACTACAGCTCCGGTGTCGAACACGGTCGCAGCGCTCGTCACGACACGAAAGCGACCGTTCTCCTGACGTTCCACCTGCGTGACCTCTTGTCCAAGATGCATGCCCGCACCAAAAGGCTTGATCTGCTCGAGCAAACGATCCGTCAGCTCCTGACCTGTGCAAACCGGCACGGCGGGGATGTCGTAGATCGGTTTGTCGGGATAAAGCTCGACGCACTGGCCGCCCGGCGCCTTGAGCGAGTCGACCAAATGCGCCTTCAGTCCGAGCAATCCGAGCTCGAACACTTGAAACAGACCGCACGGACCCGCGCCGACGATGACTACGTCGGTTTGAATCGGATGGCGTTCGAATTTAAGCGCGGAGTCGTTGTGGGTAGCCGTCGACGACACGAGGTGTCTCCGTAATAGAAGCAGGTTGTACATGCTGGTCGAGTCCGGCTGCCTCCAGCAGCCCCTTCTCGCCCAGCCACTTTCGATTGAACAAGCGCGATTGGTATTTCGCGCCGTTGTCGCACAAGATCGTCGCGATCGTGTGCCCAGGTCCGAGCTTGCGTGCGATTTGCAAGGCGGCCGCGACATTGACGCCGCTCGTGCTGCCAAGAAACAAACCTTCATCGCGCAGCAGTTGATACACGGTACGCACGCACTCCACGTCGGTCACGTGCACCGCATCGTCGATGGGTGAGCCTTCGAGATTCGCGGTGACTCGACCGATGCCGATACCTTCCGTAATCGAGCCTGCACCCGTGGCCTTCAACTCGCCGTGTCGCAGCCAGTGATACAGCGAGCTGCCTTGCGGATCGGCCAAGGTGATCTGCACCTTCGGATTTTGACGTTTCAAATAGCGCGAGATTCCACCGAGCGTGCCACCGGTTCCAGTGGCGGCGACGAATGCATCGATCCTGCCTTCCGTTTGCGCCCAGATCTCAGGACCCGTCGTTTGCTCGTGCGCATCGCGGTTCGCGGTGTTGTCGAACTGATTCGCCCAGATCGCATCGGGCATCTCGTCGGCCATGCGCCCTGCGATCTTCTGATAATGATTCGGATCCGAGTACGGCACGGTTTTCACGCGCAGCACCTCGGCGCCGAGCGTTTCGATCATCTGATACTTCTCATTCGATTGGTTGTCCGGCATCACGATGACGCAACGGTAGCCGCGCGCATTGCAGACGTGCGCCAAACCGATGCCGGTGTTGCCTGCCGTGCCTTCGACAACTGTGCCCCCGGGCTTCAAGCGGCCGCTACGCTCTGCCTCATCGATGATGGCGCGCGCCGCGCGATCCTTGACCGATCCGCCTGGGTTCTTGAACTCGGCTTTGCCGAGGATCTCGCATCCGGTGAGCTCACTGAAGCGATTGAGACGAATCAGCGGTGTGTTGCCGATCGCATCGGAAAATCCGCGGCGAATTGATTGGCTCATGCGGAGAGCCTCCCCTCAGTATTACCGGCCAACGACCATGCACCGATCAAGCTCGGTCTTTGTGCCGCTGCGGCGTTGAACCAACGCAATGTGTCGTGCAATCGCGTGACTTCCCCCACGATCAACAGCGCCGGCGATTGAATTGCCGCTTCGCGCACTTTGTCCGCGAGATCTGCGAGCGTGCCCGTCACAACTCTCTGTTGGGCACGCGTGCCTTCTTCGATCACGGCTGCTGCACGATCTGCAGGTACACCGTGTTCTTGAAGCTTTGCGGCGATGTTCTCTAGATGTCCCAGGCCCATATAAAAAACCGATGTCTGACCCGGCCGAGCGAGCAGCTCCCAATCCACTTTGTCGGTCTCGCCTTTGCAATGACCGGTCACAAAAGTGAGCGCTTGGGCGTGGTCGCGATGCGTTAGCGGAATGCCGGCATAGGCTGCGCAACCCGCCGCGGCCGTGATGCCTGGCACGACCTCGAATCGAATGCCTTCGGCTGCGAGTGCCTCGAGCTCTTCGCCGCCGCGGCCGAAAATAAATGGATCGCCACCCTTCAGGCGGCACACTCGCTTGCCTTGCTTCGCGAGCCGAACGAGCAACGAATTGATTTGCTCTTGTGACACATGCGCGCTGCCCGCTGCCTTGCCGACATACAATCGCTCAGCATCGCGCCGCGCGAGATCGACGATTTCCTCGGATACCAAGCGGTCGTAAAGCACGACGTCCGCATTCTGCAAGGCGCGCAACGCACGAATCGTCAGCAAGCCGGGATCGCCAGGTCCTGCGCCTACGAGGACGACTTCGCCCGGGGCAATCGGCTCGCCACCCGCGCGCTGCAGAGCCTCATCGAAGCGAGCGCGAGTATCTGCGCTTTCTGCATCTGCGCGGCCGGCCAACACGTCCGATGCGATCTCGCCATCGAAGAAGTTTTCCCAGAAGCGTCGACGCGCTCCCGCATTTTCGATGCGCCCTTTCACCGCAGTACGCAACGACCCTGCGAGCTTCGCTAAGGCACCCAATCGCGATGGCAAGAAGGATTCGAGCTTTTCTCGAAGGCGACGCGTCAGAACGGGAGCATCGCCGCTGCTGGCGACAGCGACCACGACGGGCGAGCGATCGACAATGGCCGGTACGATGAATCGCGACAGTTCGCGATCGTCCACGACGTTTACTGGGATGTTTCGGCGCTCGGCTTGATGAGCGACCCAAGCATTGATTGCGTGCTTATCGGTAGCCGCGATCGCGACACGCTTGCCATCGAGCAACTCAGGACGAAACTCTCCGGCGATGTATTCGATCTCGCCGATTCGGGCTTTATCGGCAAGCGAGGCAAGCAGCTCCGGCGCAACGACAGTGACCTTCGCGCCGGTACGCAGCAACAGATCGATCTTGCGCGCCGCAACCTCCCCGCCACCGACGACCAGTACGGGCTCACCGGCAAGCCGCAAGAAGATGGGAAAATAGTCCATGGCGATTGACTCGACCTTCGGCCAGTGTGGTGTTACTGGCCGGCCGCGCGACGCGGCTCCAGCTTCAGTGGGATGACGCGACGGCGCGGTTGCAGGCCGCATTCGCGCGAGTCCGGATTCTCCCACCACCAACGGCCCGAACGTGGATCGCCGCCCGCATCGACAGCACGCGTACAAGGTGCGCAGCCGATACTGGGATAGCCTTTGTCATGCAACGCGTTATACGGAAGATTGCGAGCCTTGATGTACGCCCACACGTCTTGTTCGGTCCAGTCGAGCAGCGGACTGATCTTCCACAAACCATATCGCTCATCCCACGACACCGACTCGCCAAGTGCTCGCTCAGCGGATTGCTCGCGACGCACGCCGGTCACCCAAGCCTTGTGGCCTGCGATCGCGCGCTTGAACGGCTCGACCTTGCGAATGTGGCAGCATGACTGCCGTTCCTCGATACCGAGGTAGAATCCGTTGATACCGTTGTCGCGAACATATCGTTCGATTGCAGTGGCGTCGGGATAGAAAACTGCAATTCGGCGCTGATAGCGGCGCTCGAGGCGGTCCAGCAGCGATAATGTCTCGTCGTGCAGCCGACCGGTGTCGAGCGTGAAGACTTCGATCTCAGGCACGTACGTGAAGATGATGTCCGAGAGCACCATCGCTTCCAAGCCAAGGCTGTTCGAATAGACGACATCCTTGTGCTCGTGCACGGCGTGCTCCAACAGCGCGCGCGTGCTTTGCACTAGGGTTTCCAACCGAGGCGTGAGTTGCTCAACAGTCATGGGGTGCTTTCTTGGGACTTTTTTCTGAAGCGAAATCTCGTCAGCTGACAGTAGCTGTGGGGGTCACTGTATCTAACCGCCTTATAACCAGGGAAAGACCCATTCGTTCTGTCATGATGCGGGGGCGTTATGACTTTTGGACCCTGTCTCGCCTACAGTTAAGCGCATGAAATTACAGCAATTACGATATTTGGCCGCGATCGTCGAAAACGATCTGAACATTACCGCCGCGGCAGAACGCCTCCATACCTCCCAGCCAGGCGTGAGCAAACAGCTAAAACAGCTCGAGGACGAGCTGGGTTTTCCCATCTTCTTGCGGCAGGGCCGGACGCTGACACGCATCACACCCGCCGGCAAACGAGTGATCGAGCGATCCCTGCGAATCTTGAAAGAGGTCCAAAGCATCAAGCGGCTTGCCGAAGAGCAGCGCGGCGACGGACGAGGCTCGCTTTCGATCGGTACGACTCACACACAGGCGCGTTATGTCCTGCCGCCCGTAATTCGCAAGTTCCGCGAACGCTATCCCGACGTGGAATTGCACCTCCACCAAGGCACATCAGAGCAGATCGCCGACTTCGCGGCGCGCGATCGGATCGACTTCGCGATCAATACCGGCTCTCAAGAACTGTTCACGAACCTAGTGTTGTTGCCCTGCTATCGTTGGCACCGGCGCATCGTCGTTCCGCAAGGTCATCCGCTTGCGAACGAATCCAAGATCACGATTGAGATGCTCGGCAAGTACCCGATCGTGACCTATGTGTTCGGGTTCGCGGGCCCCTCCTCGCTCCAGCAGATTTTCTCCCGAGCGGGACTCACACCCCACGTAGCGCTCACTGCGCGCGACGCCGACGTGATCAAAACCTACGTGCGACTCGGCTTAGGTGTAGGCATCGTCGCCAGCATGGCCATTGATCCGCGCGAAGATGCCGATCTGGTTTCCATCGACGCCGCCCACCTCTTCCCGGCTCACCTCACGTGGGCAGGCTTCCACCAAGGCGCTCTCCTGCGCGGCTACATGTACGACTTTCTGCAACTCGTCGCGCCTCACCTGACGAAACGCCTCGTGGACAGAGCCGGCAACGCATCAGCGCCAGCGGACGTGGAAGCGTTGTTTGCGGATGTGGATTTACCTATTTACAGGTGACGGGTGACGGGTGACGGGTGACGAGCAAGAAAGCTCTCGCCACCTGTCCTAAGCTGGTATTAATCCGCCGCGCAAACTTTTCACTTCTCGTCTTGCCTGTCACTCGTCACGCGTCACCCGTCACATGCCTTCCTCCGACCGCCCCAAAGCCCGCTCCCTCAAACCCCTTCGGGCGCTATGGCCCTATTTGCGCGTTTACAAAGGCACGCTGCTGCTCGCGCTCTTAGCATTGTTGATTGCATCCGGCGCGATGCTGGTATTGCCGCTTGCTTTTCGAGATGTGATCGACAAAGGCATGGTCGTGCAGGATCGCGAGACGCTGGATCTGTATTTCGCGGCATTCCTGGGTGCTGCAGTCGTATTTGGAATATTCGCGGCGCTGCGTTTTTATTTGGTGACATGGCTGGGCGAGCGAGTCGTCGCGGATCTGCGCAGTGATGTCTATAACCGCGTCATTCGCATGGATCCGACTTTCTTCGAAGTCACGCGCACCGGAGAAGTGCTATCGCGCCTGACGACCGACACGACGCTCGTGCAATCGATTGCGGGGGTCAATCTGTCGATCACACTGCGATCGACGATTCAGCTGGTAGGTGCGCTGGCGTTGTTGATTGCCACCAGCCCCTCGCTCGCCGGGATGATTCTCGTGATGATCCCGTTGATCATCGCGCCGCTCATCATAGTGGGTCGCAAGTTGCGCACGCTCTCCAGGCAATCTCAGGATCGAATCGCTGAGACGAGCGGACTTGCGGGCGAGACGTTGAACGCGATCCAGACCGTGCAGGCGTTCACGCTCGAAGACCTTCACGACAAGCGCTATCGCAAGGCCGTGGAAGATTCCTTCGACGTGTCGATCCTGCGCTCGCGCGTGCGAGCGGCCCTGACTGCAATTGGCACCATGTTGATCTTCGGTGCGATCACATTCGTCTTGTGGCAAGGAGCACATCGTGTGCTCGCCGGCACCATGACCGCCGGAGAGCTGAGTCAATTTCTGATCTATGCGGTGTACGTTGGGATCTCTGCCGCTTCGCTCAGTGAGATGTGGGGAGAGATCCAACGCGCGGCCGGCGCAATGGAGCGATTGGTCGAGTTACGAAATGCGGTGCCGAAAATCAGAGCGATAGGCAATCCGACCTCGTTTTCCCGTGCGGCGAAGGGAAGTATTGCTTTCGATCACGTGAGCTTCCGTTATCCCTCTCGCCCAGATTCATTGGCACTTGATGATTTCAGCTTGAGCATCCAACCCGGAGAGAACGTGGCCTTCGTCGGTCCTTCCGGCGCGGGCAAGAGCACGACTTTTCAATTGCTGCTGCGTTTCTACGATCCAGCTGCCGGTCGCATTCTCATCGATGGCTTGGATATCTCGCAGGCGAATCCACAGGACATTCGTGCGCGTATCGGCTTGGTGCCGCAGGAGACGGTTCTGTTCGGAGCCAGCGCGCGCGAGAACATCCGCTATGGACGTCCGAGCGCGACGGATGCGGAAGTGGAGGCAGCGGCACTTTCCGCGGGAGCGGATGCGTTTATCCGGGAGCTACCGGAAGGCTACGAAACATTCTTGGGCGAACGCGGCACTCGGCTCTCCGGCGGCCAGCGTCAACGCATCGCGATCGCGCGAGCTTTACTCAAGGATCCGCCCATTTTGTTGCTCGACGAGGCGACAAGCTCACTGGATGCGCAGAGCGAACGCTACATTCAGCAAGCGCTCGAGCGGCTGATGCAAGAGCGTACCACCATCATCATCGCGCACCGCCTTGCGACCATTTTGAAGGCCGATCGCATCGTCGTAATGGATCGCGGACGCATCATCGCAATTGGAACGCACGAGGAGCTGCTCGAAAGGAACCCGCTGTATGCAAGATTAGCGGCGCTGCAGTTTGCGGATGTGAGGTGAGAGGAGGAAGGAAAGTCCGCAGTCTGTAGTCCGTAGTCTGCAGGCAGGAGAGGGAGTCAGCATTCCCTCGCCCTCTGGGGTGAGACAAGAAAGTGGACTGAAAGACGGCGGACTGCGGACTGCAGCAGGCTAGCTCGCCCTTCGCAATGGTGCTACGCCTACATCGATCGCTGGTTGATAGGCAACTGAGAAGTCATTGAACGCGGTGAGCGCAACTTGCAGATCTGCTCCTTCCGGCAGTTCGAACGCATCGAATCCGCAGCGGGCGAGATAAAACAATTGGTCGCGCTGGATCTTGCCCACCGCGCGCAGCTCGCCGGTGAACTTGTAACGCTTGCGTAGCATCTGCGCTTGGCTGTAGCCGCGGCCCTCCGCCATGCCGCTGAATTCGATTGCGACCAAACCCACGCGCAAGAAATCGTGCTCGAGGGCCGACACCGGATCGGTTGGTCCGAGTCGCACACCTAAACGGCCGTCCCACAACCACCAGCGCTCGCGCTCTTCTTTCCAGCGAGCGAATGGCAGGATCAGCGCGCGTTCGCGTCCGGTGGGATCTTCATCCGCGTAACGCCAGTCATCGATGACGATCTCACGCTGCTTGATGAGCTGGCGCATATACACGTGCCTTGAAAGGTTTGATGCCGATACGACGAACCGTATCGATGAAGCGCTCGCCTTCTTCGCGTTCGCTGACGTAGACATCCAGGATGCGATCAATCGTCTCGGCCACTTCCCGATGGGGAACGGAAGGCCCGATCACCTGACCTAACGCTGCGTCGGGACCGCTCGCCGAGCCGCCGATCGTGATCTGATACCACTCCTCGCCGCCTTTATCGACGCCGAGAATGCCGATGTGACCCACATGGTGATGGCCGCAAGCATTCATACAACCGGACATCTTCAATTCGATGTCGCCCAGATCGTAGAGATAATCAAGGTCGTCGAAACGCTCGTTGATCTGCTTTGCGATCGGAATCGAAGTCGCATTCGCGAGCGCGCAAAAGTCCAGTCCGGGGCAGCAGATCATGTCCGTAAGCGTGCCGATATTCGCCGGCGCGAGATCGATCTCTTTCAGCGCTTTCCAAACTTCGAATAAGTCGCGCTGACGCACATCTGCGAACAGCAGATTTTGATCGTGTGTGGATCGAACCAATCCAAATGAGTATTGATCTGCCAGCTCGGCGACTCGATCCAACTCGGCATGCGTGATGTCGCCGGGCGGACGGCTCGGGGATTTCAACGATACGAAGACCGCACGATAGCCTTCGACCTTATGGCGCTTCGTATTGCGCTGGTACCAATTGCGAAATTCGGTCGGTCGACCCGAGAGCAGGTCTTCATCGCGCAACGATTCATAGGCAGGCGGAGTAAAGAACGCTTTGATACGAGCGAACTCTGCCGGGTCGTACTGGGGTGCGGTATCCCGAGATGCAAGCCATTCAGCCTCGACCATCTCTCGGAATTTCTCAGGACCGACGGCCTTCACTAGAATCTTGATGCGAGCCTTGTGGATGTTGTCGCGACGGCCCTCGAGATTGTAGACACGCAGGATCGCCTCCAGATAACTCAGGAGATCCTGCTTCGGCAGGAACTCGCGAATCACATGTCCGATCATCGGCGTGCGACCCAGCCCACCGCCGACGAGAACTTCGAAGCCGACCTCGCCTTGTGCGTTGCGTACGAGATGCAATCCGATGTCATGCACCTTCGACGCAGCGCGGTCTTGTAGAGATCCAGTGATCGCGATCTTGAACTTGCGCGGCAGATACGAGAACTCGGGATGAAGCGTCGCCCACTGGCGAACGTATTCGCACCAAGGTCGCGGATCTTCCAATTCATCGGGCGCAACACCCGCCAGATGGTCGGCTGTCACATTGCGGACGCAATTGCCGCTGGTCTGAATAGCATGCATCTGCACGCTCGCGAGCAGCTCCAGAATATCCGGCACACTTTCGAGCGTCGGCCAATTGAACTGGATGTTCTGGCGAGTCGTAAAATGTCCGTAGCCCTTATCGAAGTCGCGCGCGATTCGGGCCAGCATTCGCAGTTGCCGAGTCGAAAGCAGCCCGTAAGGCACGGAAATGCGCAACATCGGCGCATGACGTTGGATATACAGTCCGTTTCGCAGGCGCAGAGAACGGAAATCGTCCTCGGCCAACTGGCCGGCTAAGAACCGACGCGTCTGATCGCGAAACTGCGCGACCCGCTCATCCACGAGCCGCTGATCGATCTGGTCATACTGGTACATCGCGCGGACTGTAGCCCCCGGCCGTCAAGGCATGAAATAGCCTTTGGATATGTGTAGATGACAGGAAGCCTAGGGGTGACTCGTGACTAGTGATTCGCGGGTCGCAAGGAACATAGCGGCGGAGACCCTCGCACGAACATAGCTATGTTGCTGAAAGACAAAGAATTAGGTCTGGAATAGACCGGGCAACCGGCCACTCTCGCCTTCTCTTACTACCCGCGACCCGCGAGTCACGATTCACTATCTATCGGCTACGCCGAGCCTCTTATGCATGATCGGGCTGGTCGTCGTGTATTGCAGCGCGACCTTCTTGGCAGGGTTCAGGTGCGCCGCGACCGCGAAGGCCGCCAAAGCGGCTTCGTGGAAGCCGGAAAGAATGAGCTTTTTCTTGCCGGGGTACGTGTTGATGTCGCCCACGGCAAACACGCCGGGAATATTGGTCTGAAATTTCTCCGTATCCACCTGGATCGCGCGTTTGTCGATCGTCAGCCCCCACTGCGCTATCGGACCTAATTTCGGATGAAGCCCGAAAAAAGCCAGCGCGTGGTCTGCCTCGATCTCTTCGACTGCGCCATCGGTGCGCTTGACCCTTACGCCTTTGAACTGCTCGCCCTCGGTCATCAGCGAATGCGGAATCGCTTCTAGATAATTCATGCTGCCGCTGGCCGCTAGATCTCTCATCTTGGCTACCGATGCAGGTGCGGCGCGAAATTCCGGGCGGCGATGAACAAGCGTCAGGCTGCGAGCCTTTCCCGCGAATTCCAGCGTCCAATCCAGGGCCGAGTCGCCGCCTCCGAAGATCACCAGCCGCTTACCGGTAAATTCGGCAGCACTCTTCACTTTGTAATGAACATTGCGGCCTTCGAAAGCCTCCGAAGCTTCCACACCCAGCTTGCGGGGCTGAAACGATCCAAGACCTCCCGCGATGATGACTGTCTTGCTATGGAAACGCGTATCGAGCGAAGTGCGGATCAGGAACGTCTGGTCCTCCAACCGATGTAGCTCGGTGACTTCCTGGCCCATATGAAACTGCGCATTGAAGGGTTTGGTCTGCTCGAGCAATCGATCGATGAGCTCCTGTGCACCACACACCGGAAGCGCAGGAATGTCATAGATTGGCTTCTCGGGGTACAACTCGCTGCATTGTCCGCCTGGATGCTTCAGGGAATCGACGATATGGGCGTGAATCCCGAGCAGCCCGAGCTCGAAGATTTGAAAGAGTCCGCAGGGACCCGCACCGACAATGACCACATCCGCTTGAATCGCGCCCTCGATCAGCGCAGAGGCTTGCTTTTCGCTCAACAGTCTTCTCCTCGTCAAAAGGGCTGTCCGAAGACAGCCCCGACGATTCTAGCTGAGCAGCACTTGCGGCTGTTAACCTGAGACTGGTGTGGCTCGGGACTGGGGACTAGACGAGCGCACCGCGCGTTTCGTCTCCACCTCTCGCACTCTCCCAGTCGCTGTGGTGTCGACTCGCGCGAGCTCGACACGTCCGTCGCGAATATCTTCCAGAGTTTTCAGAATGCGCTCGCATCCCAAAGCAACCATGGCGACGACAGCGTAGATGCCCGCTGCGATGATCGTCAGCGCTCCCCCGCTCTCCGCGAAGATCCAGAGCACTGCGAGAGCGCAAATCCAGGCCAACACACCGACGACGCTGAAGAACATTCTCATAACATTTCTCCACAATATGTCTGTGAGAGAAATGCGGGGCTTGCATACGCAGTTCCGAAGCGATCAATGATTGACTGAATCGGTGGAACTTTCCCACTTCGGCGTTGTGCACGACCGACACGCATGGAAAAATCTCGCAACCTGTCTGACACAACACCACATTTCTTCTCACTACGGACGTGGACTTTGTTCGCGCGACGTAGACACTCCTCCCGCTACAAACATCACCCCGTTCATTCACAGAGTGAAGCTTTATGCGCCTGTCCATCAATGGCAAAGAGCATGTCGTCAACGAGGTCGACGAAGCGACTCCACTGCTGTGGGTCCTTCGCGATCATCTCGGGCTATTCGGGGCCAAATATGGCTGCGGGATCGCACAGTGCGGCGCCTGCACGGTGCATTTGAACGGCACGCCAGTGCGTTCTTGTTCGGTGCCGGTCTCAGCGGCATCGGGCCAGCAAGTAACGACTATAGAAGGGCTGGCGAACAAGGATGGTTCGCTTCACGCGCTTCAGAAGGCGTGGATCGAACATGACGTTGCGCAGTGCGGTTACTGCCAGGCCGGACAGATCATGTCCGCCGCAGCGCTGCTGAAGAGCAATCCGAAGCCCACGGACTCGGACATCGATGCCGCAATGGCCGGCAATGTTTGCCGGTGCGGCACGTACGTGCGAATTCGCAAAGCCATTCACTCTGCCGCTGCGCAGTTGAAAGAAGGAGCGTCGTCATGAACGTCGTTGAACATCCGATCGTCTCCGCGGATGACTACGTACGGGAAGTCCTGCGTTCCGCTGAAGCGCAGTTACACACCGCCAGGATGGATCGCCGCGCATTTTTGAAAGTGATCGGTCTTGCGGGCGGCGGACTCGTGCTCGCGTTCCACGTCGGCGAACGTAACAGTGCCCACGCGAATGGAAAGTCCTTATTCGCGCCGAATGCCTTTCTGAAAATCTCCCCTGACGGCTCGATCCTGATTTACTCCAAAGGCCCTGAAATCGGCCAAGGCATCAAAACCGCATTTCCATTGATCATTGCCGAGGAGTTAGACGCGGACTGGGCACACGTGCGCGTCGAGCAAGCACCGATCAACCCCGCTGTGTATGGCCGCCAAAGTGCCGGCGGTTCCCGTTCGATTCCTATGAGCTGGGATCAGTTGCGTCGCGCGGGTGCAAGTGCCCGAGTAATGTTGATCACTGCAGCGGCAAAGCAGTGGGATGTCGATCCGAGTGAGTGCCGCACGGAGAGAAGCGTCGTCGTGCACGACGCAAGCAAGCGGCGGCTGACGTACGGCGAACTTGCCGACCAAGCCGCAACGGTTCCAGTGCCTAATGAAAACACGCTGCGGCTCAAAGAGCGCGGCGAATACAAGCTGCTTGGCACCCGCGTCACCGGCGTCGACAATTTAGCTATCGTCACTGGCAAGCCGCTGTTCGGGATCGATCAAGTTCTACCGAACATGCGTTACGCGGCATTCGAAAAGTGCCCCGCGGTAGGCGGCAAAGTCCGCAGCGCTAATCTCGAGGAGATCAAGAAGCTCCCAGGCGTCCTCGATGCCTTCGTCGTGGAAGGCACCGGCAAGGTCAATGAAGTGATGCCAGGCGTCGCAATCGTTGCGAGCTCGACGTGGTCAGCGTTCGCTGCGAAGCGAGCACTGAAAATCGATTGGGATGAATCCAGCGCCTCGAAAGATAGTTGGAGCAAAGCTGTCAGCGATGCCGCCAAGCTCGCGAAGCAGGATGGCCCCGAATCACTCAGAACGACGGGCGACTTAGACAAAGCCTTGGGCGAATCGAAAGTCGTAGAAGGTTTCTATAGCTACCCGTTCATCTCTCACGCGCCGATGGAACCGCAAAACTGTACCGCTTGGTTTCACGATGGTGCGATCGAGCTTTGGGCACCCAGCCAAACCCCGGATGCTGGTCTGACTGCCGTCGCGGCAGTACTGGGGCTTCCAGCTGAGAAAGTCACGGTCCATCAAATCCGAGCCGGCGGCGGCTTCGGTCGTCGACTCATCAATGACTACATGTGCGAAGCCGCAGTGATCGCCAAGCGAGTGGGTGTTCCTGTGAAGCTCACGTGGACGCGCGAAGACGATATGCAACATGACTTCTACCGCGTCGGCGGCTTTCATTCCTTCAAAGGCGGCGTCGATAAATCTGGCAAGCTGGTCGCATGGAGCGATCACTTCATTACTTTCACGAACGATGGCGAGAAGCCCACCAGTGGTGGCGATCTCAATCCCGAAGAGTTCCCCGCGCAGTTGCTACCTCACGTGCGACTGACACAGACGAAGTTTCCGCTGAAGACACCGACGGGGCCTTGGCGAGCACCGCGGTCTTGTTCGATTGCCTTCGCGGTGCAGTCGTTCATCAGCGAATGCGCCGTTGCCGCGAACCGTGATCACTTGGAATTCTTGCTGGAGATCATGGGCGAGCCTCGTTGGCTACAGGAAGGCAACGAGTACGCTCTCAATACCGGACGTGCGGCATCGGTCATCAAGCTCGCCGCTGAGAAAGCAGGCTGGGGCAAATCTCTACCCAAGGGTCACGGCTTAGGTCTCGCCTTTCACTTTTCGCATGCGGGGCATTTCGCGCAAGTCGCCGAAGTGAGCGTCGATGCGAACAAGAGGCTGATCGTCCACAAGGTAACGGTCGCGGGCGACATCGGACCCATCATCAACATGAGTGGCGCCGAGAATCAGGTGGAAGGTTGCGTGATCGATGGCTTGAGCACCGCGATGGGATTGGAGCTCGGCATCGAGAACGGCCGTATCCAAGAAACGAACTTCGATCGTTATCCTCTGCTACGGATCGCGAACGCGCCGGAAGTCGCCGTTCACTTCATCCAAAGCCAATTTCCGCCGACCGGCGTCGGCGAGCCAGGCTTTCCACCCGTCGCACCCGCGATCTGCAACGCCATCTATGCAGCGAGCGGCCATCGCGTGCGCACCCTGCCGCTCACCAAGGAGGGCTTCACGATCTAGCGGGATCAGCCGCACGCGTGATGCGTCCACGATGTAAGTCATCACGGCGCGGCTGCGAGATTCTCTTGGCTACATATCAATTAGTGCAGGCGTCTTCCGCACATGTGATCGCGACAAGAATGGTCTCGCAGGGCACGCAAAGTTCGCAAAGGTAAGAGAGCAGGACCTGTGCCAGGTGCTGCAGCCGAGCATGTGTCGACGGTAGCAAGAGATTCTCGCGGCGCAGCGGCAAAATCAAAAAGGACATTGAGCTCTTTTCCTCTGACCTTTGCGGCCTATGCGCGCCGCTCTTTGCGAGAGTTTTTCTTGCGCTCGCGAGGCTTCCGACGGACCTCGAGGCCGGTGCTGTCGCGAGGATGCTGTGAAACGCGTACTTCGGAAAGTAAGTCCGCTCGCTCAGCTTCTTCTCGCACGGAGCCGACTTCAGACATTCACCCTTCGCGCAGGTTCCCTCTTTCGAGAATTTACGTGACGCATTTCTGACTTCGTCATTGCGTCGCTCCATCTCTTCGTCGCTGAACGAGCGGCGCACATCGTTGATCTGACAACCGTCAGACGGTTTTTCTCCCCAGGTGAGGCGCCGGAATCTGCATACAGATCCTTTCGCTCTCCTTAGTGCACATTCTTCGTGCGGGTCCTGTACCGAAGGGCGGGATAGTTGCGACAAACTCAACCAAACAACGGCACTCACCCGCGCTGCCTCCGCTCCTACGGAGCGGACTTCAAAAACAATTGCGGAGAAGAATAGATGAATGCAACTCTGATTAACTCCTTTCCACCTGTCCATTCTTACGATTCGCCGCGGAGCTGGTTCTTGGCGGCCATCATCGTCCTGCACGTTGGATTCTTCTGGGCGCTGAGCAACGGACTCATCGTCGAGACGTTCCCAAAGAAGGTGACGAAGACGGAGGTCGTCACTCTCGAAAGGGAGCCTGAAGCGCAACCGCGGCCACTGCGCAACTTACAGGTGAAAGCGCGCACAGATATCACGGTCTATGTGCCGACACCTCCCAAGGGTGTTATCTACGAGACGGTCAAAGACGATTCGACTGGGCTGACCGATGGCGGTTCGGATGTCGGACCTGTGTCCGAATCAGGCTCCGGACCGGCGCTACCTGTGATCGTGGAACCTCGCATCGACTCGCGATACTTCTCCGAGCCGGTATATCCGGCCGCGGACATTCGTGCGGAGCATGAGGGCACCGTCGTGTTGTCGATCGAGGTGCTCGAGAACGGGCGAGTCGGTAGTGTGAGAATCGAACGCAGTAGCGGCTACAAGAGTCTGGACCAGTCCGCCGCTCGCGAAACACGGCGCTGGCGCTTCATGCCCGGGACGCAAGATGGGAGACGTTTGACGATGTGGAGAAAGATCCCTGTGACCTTTGAGCTCAAAGACAAGACGCGCTAAGGCGAATGGGGCGGTGCGAGACACCGCCCCACCTCGATCGCTCCGCCTGCGCACGCTTGACATGTCTTCGCTCCTTTCATGACCCACCTGGCATACGATGACGAATCTCCCAGCGCAACCGGTTCTCATGAGCATTCACAGCAGCCATGTTCAGGCCTTTCGATGTGCAACACTTCTCGTAGTCGGTACAGTCCTCTTCGTGCAGGCTCACGCGGCACAAGTAACGATTCACACGCTATCTGATGCGGCCCCAATTGGCTTTGCAACCAGCGAAATCGAATCGGCGCTCAAAACGCACGGGCATTCCGCGATACGAACAGAAGCACAATGGCCGGCGAATACTTCCGAGGCACGCATCGTCATCACCACGACGAACGATCGCTCGACATTGAATGCCTTGGAGAAGACAAGCGGTGAAACCCCTCCGGTGCTGAGAGCTGAAGGCTTCAGCTTGCGCACGACCGGTGCGTCGGCGGCTCCAACAATATGGGTCATCGGTGAGGACACCGGCGGCGTTCTATACGGTGGGCTCGAGCTCGCCGAGCAGATTCGATTGAAAGGATTGAACGCCATAGAACCGATGGATCGAAATCCACACATGGCCATGCGCGGCACGAAGTTCAATATTCCGCTCGACGTGCGAACCCCGAGCTACTCGGACATGAGTGATGCCGGTCAAGCGAACATCGGCGAGGTGTGGAGTTTCGAGTTCTGGACGAGCTACCTCGATGCGCTGGCCCGTCATCGCTACAACTACGTGTCTCTGTGGAATCTGCATCCGTTTCCCTCGATGGTGAAGGTGCCTGAGTATCCCGACGTGGCGCTCGCGGATGTGAAGCGCTCCAAGATCGCATTCAAGGAAGACTATCCGACTATAGCGACTGAGCTGGTCACGGAGGAAATGCTCGCGAACACCGAAACACTGAAGAAAATGTCGATCGAAGAGAAGATCGATTTCTGGCGTCGAGTGATGCAGTACGGCAAAGATCGAAATATCGACTTCTACATCATCACCTGGAACATCTTTACCTATGGTGTCGAAGGCAAGTACGGAATTACGGATGCGATCGACAATGCACGCACCACCGACTACTTCCGCAAGAGCGTTCGGGAAATGTTCCGCGCGTACCCGTTGCTGCGAGGCGTCGGACTCACGACAGGCGAGAACATGCCGGATGAGGATTTCCAAGCGAAGGAAGACTGGGCGTTCGCCACGTATGGCCAAGGTGTGCTAGATGCGGCTAAAGCGGAACCTAAGCGCGAAATTCGCTTCATCCATCGCCAGCATCAAACGCGAGCCCAAGACATCGCGCTCACGTTTGCACCGCTCGTCAAGCAACCGAATGTCGATTTCATCTTCAGCTTCAAATACGCTCAGGCTCATGCGCTGAGCTCCACGACTCAAACATTCCACCGTGGGTACGCGGAATCGCTCGGGGACCTAAAAACGATCTGGACGTTGCGCAACGACGATGCACTGATGTTCCGTTGGGGCGCGCCTGATTTTGTCCGCGAATTCGTCAAGAACATTCCGCACCAGCCCTCGCAGGGGTATTACCTCGGCTCCGATATGTGGGTTTGGGGACGCGAATTCCTGAACCTGAGCAGCCGCGAGCCTCGGCCTCTCGAGATCGAGAAGCACTGGTACCACTGGATGCTCTGGGGACGACTGGGGTACGACCCTACATTCAGCAACGAACGAATAATCGATCTACTCGCTCAACGGTATTCCAGCGCGTCAGCGAAGGCGCTATTCAACGCCTGGCAAAACGCGTCAATGATCTATCCGCTCACCACCGGGTTTCACTGGGCCGATTTCGACTTCCAGTGGTACATAGAGGGCTGCCGCAGCCGGCCGGGGCCGTCACAAACACCTAGCGGCTTCCATGACGTGAATCGCTTTATCACGCTTGGCACGCACCCGGGGACAGACAACATCGCGATCCCTCGATACGTCGAAGCTGTAGTCGCGAATCGCGAATTGGACGGCACGACGCCGATTGAAGTAGCGAATGAGATCGATAAGCGTGCGGACGCCGCTCTCGCGCAGTTGAAAGACTTAGCGCAGCCAGCTAGCACGCGTGAAGGTGCGAGCGCTTCAACAACGGAGCTGGGTGATACATTACGAGACGTTCGAGCAATGGCCTTGCTCGGCAAGTATTACGCATCGAAGATCCGCGGCGCGACGCAGCTCGCTCTCTATCGGCGGATCGGCAAGGTAACGTATCGCGAGCACGCGATTGAGCAGCTCAGCGACGCGCAGGAGTTCTGGCGTGCCTACACGACGCTCGCTACGTCCATGTACAAGAACCCGATTTGGACCAACAGAGTCGGGCACGTGGATTGGAAAGAGCTATCGGCAGAAGTGGCCAAAGACGTGGCGATCGCTCGCGAGGCGCGAGCATCCACGGTTGAGTGACTCCGAAGAGATCGCGCCACGTCGCTACGGACGTGGCGCGTCACTGCTACTCTTGCACTTGCCGATTCTCTGAGAAGATCAGCTCTACGCGACGATTCTGCCGTCGGCCGCTATCGCTCTCATTGCTGTCGATCGGTGAGCTCTCACCTCGCCCAACCGCAATGATTTGACTACTGCCGACGCCACGTTGCTGCAACGCTGTTTGCACCGATTGAGCGCGGCGTTCGGAGAGCCCTTGATTGCTCTGCTCCGAGCCGACGTTGTCGGTGTGCCCCTCGATAACGACGTTTCGACCCGGACGGTCGCGCAATGTGCTCGCGAGCCGATCGAGAGTGTCATAGGCACCGCGCTTCAAGGTCGCCTGCCCCGTATCGAACATGACATCGCCCAGGACCAGCACGATACCCCTCTCGGTCTTCTTTGCTTTCAAGCCGGCGAGCTCACTTTCCAATGAATCAACGCGCGATTCCGAATCCTTCGTCTGCTGTTGGGCTACATCTGTGGCTGCAGCACTGCGTCTAGCATCACGTTCACGCGCTTCGATAAGCACTGCTTGCCGTTGTTCCGTACCTTTTTCGATCGACTCTTGAGCTTCCGCAGTCAGAATTTTCTCGTTCGCTATTTGCGCGCGAATTGTCGCGTTCTGAGCTTCATACTCGATATCGGCCCGTTTACCTTTCGATTCATCGAGTCGGTTCGCCTTGTCTAGCGACTTTCGTGCCTCCGAAATGTCCGTCGCGGCCACGCCTGCACGCGGCGACGCTTCTACGTCGGCGACTAATTCGCGAGCTGTTTCCAGCGACTCGTTTCGCTCCGGTGTCGCGTTACACGCAGACAATACTGCTGCCACTGCGATGGTCAGCGCTAATCGTTTGTTCAGTTTCATGATCCTAACCTCATCTATTCGATTGACCACGCAAAGTTATTGCGTGATCGGAGTTCGTGTGGATTCTTGGCGCAACGTCTCGAGGCTGGCCGACACTTCGCCGGCAGCGCGCTGGGCATGGCCACTTTGAGACTTAGCCACTGCGAGCTCGGCCTCGAGCTGCGCCTGCTGAGCGAAGCGACCAGCGTCTGCCTCGCGATTGTTCGACACTGCGGATTGGGCTGCACCCAGATGCTCTTTCGCTTGCTGTAATTCAACGGCACCGTCTTCGGATTGGCCAATCGATTGTTGCGCTTGCTGCACTACGGTTTCGCTTTGCTTGACACGTTGTTGAGTCATCTCGGACACGCTGCCGCATGCTGCAATTGAGCTTACGGCGAAGATCGCCAGGCCAAACTTGGCACATGCACTCGCGTTGCGAGACCAACCTCGGGTTGAGAATTTGTACATTTTGGATAACTGGTTCATTTCGATCTCGCTTGGAAGGACTGCAAGTCAAACTCGCATATGTCGGGATGGCGAGATCATGCACGATGCGGCCTCACAACACGGTACGTTGGCGCACATAGCTAAAAGAACATTTTTCGGCAGAGCGGCGCGTATTCGCCACACACAACTTCTGTTGCTTCATATAAACAGGATGGGTTTCGCGCACCGCTCGCGCGCCGGCGTCTATCAATGTTCGATACCGAACCGACGCGCATTCGAGATACGTGGACCATGGGTCGCAATGCAAAATGTGCCTGCCTGCCGGAGAAGCGATGAAGTTGTCCCAAGTGAAGTTGAAGTTCGACCACTGGATGAAGCTAATTGGCGAGCGTAGCGAAGATGTCTTCAGGATCCCGCCTACGACAGCACGCATAGAAAAGAACTTTCTACAAAGCCGCATCGTTCGAGAGTCAAGAGTTCCTCGCCACACATCCGCGAAAGTGCTCGAATGGCGCCGCCGGGTTCTCCTCAGAAAGGGTGCACGCATGCGCGCCGCGATGCTTGATCGCCGCGATAGTGGATCGCTTGCCATGCTCGATGCCTTGGGAGTCGTCGTCTGTTGGTACGACGGATCTTCGCCAAACCCAGCGGTGGAAAGATCGAATGGCGTGCTCGATCGGCATGTTTCTCAGTTCTATATGCCAGAGGACATCGCTACCAGCGCCCCTCTGCTACACCTGCGCAGCGCTGCCGTGGAAGGCAGCTCAACCGAACGCGGATGGCGCAGAAGATCGGATGGGACAGTCTTTTGGGGTACGACACTGATTCACCCCCTGCACTTACGCGATGGATCGTTACAAGGGTTCTCCTACGTCGTCCGCGAAACCCAAGATCCCTGGATAAACGAGAACGCGAGCACCATTCGGCACTTACAGCAGCGTCAGTCGGAGACTCGCTGGCAACCCCGGGAGAGTGCGTTTGGGTTCATGTTGAACAGTGCGCGCGATGAAGAGTAAGCGCAGCCGAGATCATGAGCGACCGCCCAGGCCAGCTACAGACAGTTCCGCGGCTGAGCAAGGCACCCCAGAGCCCGACTTGCGAGAATCCTCGAGCTTGTTAGCCTTTGAGCGGGAAACGAAGGGATGCGAGACGTCGACAGACTTGGCGACTGCTTTCCTGACCATCGATACGATCGCAAAAGGTAGCCTCTCGCCCCCGGCATTCGCCCGTTACGAAGCGTATAAACGCGCCCTCATCGACCACGAACGAGACATCCCGTCCACAGTAATCACATTATCGTTGTTCGTCTGGGATCTCCTCGAAGAACGAGAGCGCGTCAATCTCCATTGAATGCGGGCATAGTTCCATTCATCCTGGATTAGGTTTCACGCGCTTGCGCCATCCGTCATCGGGCCGATCGAGCACAACTGAGCCCCATTGCTGCGTCGTAGATTAGATTTCCTCGTTCGTAGCAGTCGCAAGACGCCTTCTCCAACCCTGCGTTGTCGAGGATCGTGATGTCTCCGCGATTGTAAGTAATCAGCCCTCTCGCCTGCAGAGCCGTCGCAGCTTCAGTGATCCCTACGCGACGTACTCCAAGCATGTAAGCGAGGAACTCATGGGTCAGGTGGAACTCATTCTTGTGCGCGCGATCGCGACTCATCAGTAACCAGCGGACAAGACGCGCCTCGACGACGTGATAACCGGTGCAAGCTGCCACTTGGGCGAGCTGCGCCATCGATGCGTAAAGATACAAGCCGACTCGCATGCGAAGTGCCATATTTCGCGCGCAAAGCCGACGAAACGAGGCTGAGCTCATGCGCAACGCAGCACCAGCGCACTGCACCACGGCGCGATCCGCCAAGGTATCGACTCCTAAGATGACAGAGGCGCCTACCATGCCCTCGCGCCCGATGATTCCGACTTCCAACGCGCCGCCGTCATCTAGAACAGCCACGAGCGACACGAAGCCCTCGATCGGAAAATACACGTGACGTATACGCTGGCCTGGTTCGCAAAGTACTTCTTCCAGTTGTAGTTCGACTTGCTCACAAGATCGCAACACATTGGCGCGGCATCTGGGCGGTAGAGCTGCTATCAAGCTATTTTCGGCGGTGTGTTTCTCGATACTCAATGGATCTCGCTGTTCGCGGCGAACGTGATGAATCTGACCTGTTGCCTCGTTACTGCACAGTGTGCGCTTATCGACGCGGCGGGGATGTGCGGAACCGTACACCCAACCGTTAAAGCGCAACCGCATGCACCCGCAGCCCCTTACACGTGTAGGCAACAGATCGCTGTTTGTAATCCTTGCTGGCAATGTGCGGTACCGAACAGCTGTCGATTGAGCCTACTCGTACCCTCGTGCAAAGGAAGGTGTCGGAGCGAGTGACTGGCGATTGCCCGCCATCAAATTAGCTGCGACGTACAAATGTATGCACACAACTACCGAACCCGATCGCCGCGTCAGTCGCGTTAAGCCATCGCTCAAGCCGTCATTGAGATTGAGTCACACTCAAGACCCGCTGAGCGAGTCGCAAGCACATGCCGAATTGCTAGGAGGTTTCGCGTCCGCAGTACCGACTGGTCTGCACCAAGCAGCGGCAGTCGCGCACCGATTGTTCAAAGCAGATTCGGCTGGTATTTATCTGCACGCGCACGACACAGGTACTTCGCTGCCCCACGCCGACGTGATCTCCGGAGCTCTATCCGCGCACGAAACTGCGCAGCCCTCGATTGGCCGCGGGTTGTGCAAGATGTCTTTGAATGCCGCCGCGGCGATTGTGCTCTCCGATCAGGAGATCGAATTGACCTACTTGAGAAATGTACGACCGAGAATACGGCAGATTCTGATGGCCCCCATTTACGATCGGACGAGACGGCCGTTAGGCACGGTATGGCTTGCTCAAGTCACCTCGAAAGAGACTTTCTCGCGAGCTGACGCGCTGATGTTGGAACGTTTCACACACGTCCTGGCTGTCGGATTTAAAGTAGTGCATCAGGCTAAGGAACTGGACAGTTTGCGAGCTCGGATAGCATCCAAAGCAGAGAAAAGATCCAAGGCGACAAGCAAACCTGCTGTCGAGGTGGATCCCGCACAACCGGAACGAACAGTTCGAGACGAGCTTGCGATTCACGAGGCACACCATCGCGTGAAAAACACGCTGCAGATCGTCGGTAGCCTTCTTTCGCTACAAGCGCATGCTTCTACCCAACCTGAGACGCGAAGCGCGCTGCAAGAGGCATCGAGCCGTCTGCAACTTCTGACGCATGCCCATGAATGCCTGTACAAGGCAGCGTCCGGCCGCCAAGAGATTTCGCTCGCTAGCCTACTTCGCGTTCTCGCCGAAACGCTGCCAGGTTCGTTCGCCGAAACTACCGTGGGCGTGCGGTTGCAGTTGACAGCCGCCGAGATCTTGATGCCTCCAGTCGAGGCATCCGCACTGGCACTGATCGCCAATGAACTCCTGACGAATGCGTACAAACACGCTTTCCCGAACAACCTCCGCGGTACGATCACCATCGATTTGGAACGAGACACGTCATGCACGACATTACGAGTCGCAGACACCGGCGTTGGCGATAGTTTGCAACACGATACCGATAGCTTCGGCTTGACACTGGTGCGCGGGCTTGCAGAACAACTGGGCGCAACTCTCGATATTTCGAACCAACGCGATGCGCCAGGTACCGTAGTCACTCTCAAGGTTCCTCATCGCGCGGCCAGCTATTCCTCTTCTGAGCACGAATACGCAACGGTGCGCGAGGTTTCGTTGACGGTACCGAGCGTCTCAGCGCAGGAGATAGGACTATGAAAATTGCGGGTCGGGGCTAACGATGGTAAGTGAGCCTAGTGAGACACGGCGGACCCAGCCAACCGAGCGAGCATCGTGGCAAGAATGGGTGTTGCCGTACCAACGACCTTCAACCAGGCGCGCGCTTTGGCAACTCGCCAATACGCTGGTGCCCTATCTGCTGCTTTGGTACGTCATCTATCTCACTCTGGGAATTTCGCTGTGGCTAACGATCCCGTTGATAGTGCTCGCCAGTGCTTTCCTCGTGCGCATCTTCATCATCTTTCATGATTGTGGGCATGGTTCCTATTTGAGTTCTCGACGTGCGAACGAGATTGTCGGCTTCGTGACTGGCGTTCTCACGTTCTGTCCGAGTAATCATTGGCGCTGGGAGCACGCAATTCACCATGGAAGCGCGGGTCATTTGGATAAGCGCGGCATGGGCGACATCTGGACGATGACAGTGCAGGAATATATCGAGGCTTCCCGCTGGCGGCGATTACACTACAGGCTGATCCGTAATCCCTTGGTGCTTTTTGTGGTCGCACCTTTTTTCGTGTTCGTAGTGAAGCATCGCTTCAGCTCCGTCAAAGCCGGTCGTCGGGAACGCCAGTCCGTTTGGTGGACCAATCTGTCGCTCATCGTCGTTGCGATGTTGATGAGTTGGGTGTTTGGGCTCGTCACATATCTGCTACTACAGTCGGCGATGCTGATGGTCGCAGGCAGCGCAGGGCTGTGGCTCTTCTATGTCCAGCATCAATTCGAAGGTGTCTACTGGGAGCGAGGCGACGACTGGGATTACACGGCCGCAGCACTCCAGGGCAGCTCGTTCTACAAGTTACCTAGAGTACTTCAATGGTTCTCAGGCAACATTGGATTTCATCATGTGCATCACCTGAGCCCTCGCGTTCCAAATTACAACTTGCAAAGGTGTCACGAAGGAGCGCCCCTGTTCCAACAGGTCAAGCCAGTCACATTGACCTCCAGCCTCAAATCATTGACGTTTCGTCTTTGGGACGAACAAAGCCGCAGACTAATTGGGTTCGCTCAGCTGACGCGCGCTACGCGCTTGCCGCGCGTCTAGCGGTGAGCGCTTCAGACCTAGGTTAGGGCGAAGTTACTGAGGGTAGCAGTCGATCGAATTCTTTCTTCACTACCGCATAGCACTCACACGTCCGCTTTTCCAAGCCCGGCCGATCGAGCACGGTAATTCGTCCGCGACTGTATTTGATGAGTCCCGCGTTCTGAAGATTGCCCGCAGCCTCGGTGACTCCTTCGCGACGCACGCCAAGCATATTGGCGATCAACTCTTGCGTCATGACGAGCTCGGTCCCCACCAACCTATCCAGGCTCAAAAGCAGCCAGCGGCATAGTTGCTGGTCTAGAGAATGGTGCCGATTGCACACAGCGGTCTGAGCCATCTGCGTCAGCAACGCCTGTGTGTAGCGCAGCAATAGATGCTGCATCTCGCCGCCTCGCGTGAATTCCTCTATCAGAAGTTTCGGGGGCCACTGGTACGCGTGCCCGGCGCTCTGCACGACAGCACGACTGGGGGTCGTCTCACCGCCCATGAACAAAGAGACACCGATGATGCCCTCGTTTCCCACGACCGCTATTTCAGCCGAGGCACCGTCCGCCATCGTGTATAGAAGCGAGACGATGGCGGTTGTCGGGAAATACACGCGCGGTTGGCGGCTGCCTGATTCGTACAGTACCGCCCCAAGTTCCATTGGCACGAGCTTGAGGCTAGGTCTGACTCGCTCGAAGTCTGCGAGAGGCAGCGCAGCCAGCAAATGATTCTGGCGTGGGTCGTGAGCTGCCGACATTGAGCCTCTCTAACTTAGTACGCGGACACGCAACACCAATGTGTACGATACCGCACACAACGTCGGAAGGCAGAGTTAAGTTCGCTACCGCACCGATCTGTCGTCTTAGAACAGCGCAACATTCCCGCCCTTTTAACTGTGCTGCTGCATGGGCACTTCAGCTCTTGCAGGGATAGAAATGCGTACTAGCAAAGGCGACTAGGTGCTACTGCGGCGGCCGTCCGGACCTGCGCAGTGAATCCATGGTTGGGTGGCCCGATTGTAGGTCCGCGGACGACTGAGAATGTCGGACCGAGCGTGTTAACGGGCCGCGGCACGGAGGCGCTTTGAGTGAACCGGAAAGTCCTGAGCGCACCGGCTTAGCCTGGGCGGATCAGCAGGTTGATCGAGCTCGATGAGCAAACTGCAATGCAGGCACGTGGTCCGTGACTTCGAGCCGGCCCGAAACACGCTATATCTCTCACGCGATATATCTCACGCGATCCATTGGCGGCCGCGGATGTTCTGTAGCTGCCACGGACTGTCCACGTCGAGCGTTTCTGGAAAGAGCTCGCCGCGGCCCTGAAGCGGCGTCCAGTCCGTGAACTCTCCCGTGAGCTTGCCCAAATAGGGTCCGGCGATGGCCAAGCACTCTCGGTGATCCATGTGCTCCGGCTCGACGAGACCCGCGCGCGGATGACGAATGGCCCACACGGTCGCGGCCAGCGCACCTGCGACGACCTGCACAGTGGTTGCGTTGGCGAACCTTAGGTGTCGGCGCGCCTCGGCGATCGAGAGCTGCGAGCCGAACCAATAAGCGTTCTTCGCGTGGCCGGCTAACAGCACCCCAAGCTCATCCATGCCATCCGCGATGTCACGGCTCAAACGCCGACTCGTTGGTTGCATTTTCCAGCCACGGCCCTCGAGCTCGAGTGCCGAAAGCATTCCATCGTCACACGGGTGATACACGCAAGATGCCTTGGCCGATACTGCCGCAACCGATGATGATGATGATGATGCGGCCCGTAAAATCAGTTTGCGTTTCGGCCGGTGTCGAGTATCGACTTGGTGTCGCAGTGTTCGCATCGTCGTGCCCCGAAGGTTGTTCCTGCATCAATCGGCCTCCCGCAAGCAACTGCTCGGGGCACCACAGCCAATCCGATCGACCGTGGACTCGCTCAAGCTGCGTGCGATCACGCCATAGACATCGAGCAGAAGGCACCCATCGTTTGCCTCGAGTATCAACCCGCGGGCAGGGCTCGGCATCCGGAAAGACCGCGGTCAATCGTACGGAGTTGAGTCTGCATGTAACGCTCTCCGTGGATGGATCGCGCATCTTCATCGGGCTCGTTAACTTCGATCCGCGCTCGGCAAACCTCAACACGAAAATGGCTTCGTGATCGAAAGCGCGGCGATGGCAGATGTGCTTGCCACCGCGTTTACGAGCACCATTCCTGCGCCTACGAAGGAGGCTGAACGATGGAATGCTGAAGTGGATCGAGCGACGTGATGGCGAGACGCTAGTGCGTCGCGAGGAGCAGTATTTGGTCAACCGCGATACCGCGATGAAATGGCGCGCCCGGAGAGATTCGAACTCCCGACCTCATGGTTCGTAGCCATGCGCTCTATCCAACTGAGCTACGGGCGCGTATCACGTGACCTCGGTAGTTTACG
>JAICPY010000292.1 GCA_025929585.1 Steroidobacter sp. | reverse complement strand
TCAGGAAGAAGGCTAGGATGAGGGTCTGCGCGTCCGCGCTTCTGCCCAGATTCAAACTTCAACGGGAATCGCAGCAACGCGGCAGATCTTTGCTCTTCCTCCGCTCGTGACGAAGAACGATCCCAGCGATACCCTCTGACATCACACTTTTACACTTTACACCTCATCTACCGCAGGCGGTCCGCGCCCTGCAACCTTTCTCCCTCTTCAACCGTTCGAGAACCGATGTCGGCGTTGCCGCACAGTGGGCAACCGGCGACGCTAACCTTAGAATAGGCAAATCACCCACCGAGGACGTGCCATGCACCTGTTCCGAAAGACCGTTGTCTATACGTTGATCGCTTCTGTCTTCTCACTGTCATTGCCCGTCATCGCGCAAGCGGAAATGATCGGCACACTGGCTGGGCTGGAAGCCGAGCAGCGCCATGCATCCATGGCCAAGCTGAACGACTTACTAGCCAAAGATCATGTGCGGGAGGAGATGCGTGCGCTTGGCGTAAACGAAGCGCAAGTTGAAGCACGACTCGCGGCTTTGACGACGTCAGAGCTCAATCAACTTGCGCACGACATCGATACGATGCCCGCCGGTGCAGGCCTAATCGAGATTGTCGGGATCACGTTCATCGTGTTGCTGATTCTCGAGGCCGTAGGCGTCATCGATATATTCAAGAAATTTCCGTAAACGCGGATGCTCCGGCAAAGCACGATCGCGCCGCTGGTGATCGCGATCGTCGCTTTGTCGGGTTGCGCCACTCAGCCGAGTGATCTTACCCCCGAGTCGACCGCTACTCTTCCGCGCCGCGTCGAGCTCGCGGACATTCCCTTTTATCCGCAAGATCAGTATCAATGTGGGCCTGCCGCACTCGCAACGGTTCTTGCAAATGCGGGCATCGACGTCACGCCTGAAGTACTGACCTCCGAAGTCTATCTTCCGGGCAAGCGAGGGTCGCTCGCTGTGGAGCTGATCGCGGCAACTCGCTCTCGCGGTATGCTCTCGTACGCTATCGATCCATCGCTCCTGGCTGTTCTGCGGGAGCTCGCCGCTGGCCGCCCGGTGTTGGTCATGCAAAACCTCGGCGCCAAGATCGCGCCCGTTTGGCATTTTGCAGTGGTCGCAGGCTACGACTTGGATGCCGGAACGCTGCTACTACGCTCCGGCACAACCGAACGGCTGGTCATGAATCAACGAAAATTCCTGCGCACGTGGAAGCTAGCCGAGCATTGGGCCATCGTCGTACTCGAGCCGGATCAGTTACCGACAAGTCCGAATCTCGAGCGTTATGTGGCAGCAGCCGCTGGTCTCGAAACGATTGGAAGATTGCGGGCTGCAGAGCAAGCGTATACGCAGGCGCAGCGGCACTGGCCTGAATCAGTGTGGCCCGTGCTCGGGCTTGCGAACGTCGATCTTCGAAAAGGCGATAAGCAGTCTGCCGAACTTGGATACCGAAGAGTGTTGACGATGGATCCCGACAGCGTCGTTGCGAATAACAACCTCGCAGAGTTGCTGCACGCGCGCGGCTGCGTGGACTCTGCAAGACGCTATGTCCAACACGCGGCAATGAAAGCGGCTGGAACGTCTCTGGAGCCTGCAGTCGCGGAGACGGCACGACGCATCGAAGAACCCACGGCGGAAAACAGCCGAAGCTGTCAATGAACCCAGCCGGTACGCGATCATGCGCGCTTCTCCGCCACTCCGCTCACAACCGGCACTCCGTGCGGGTCCGCAGCGCACGCAGAGGTAACGCTCAGCGCCGCATTCCTCAAAAGAGCTCCTATCGGATCGCACAATCGTTTAAACTTCGCGCCCTCCGCGCGGCCGTAGCTCAGCTGGATAGAGTACCTGGCTTCGAACCAGGTGGTCGGGGGTTCGAATCCCTCCGGCCGCGCCAATTTCCTAAGAATTTCTCAAAGACTTACCGCACTCACTCGCCGACGTAGCCAGGTGGTTGCGGGAGGATTGCGGGACTTTTCGTCTCCACAGACCTTCTCCGCCGCCGCGATCAGGTTGCTCAGCTCGGCTTGCGAGTAGTGCGTCGTGATGCGGCCGCTTCGGT
>JAICPY010000150.1 GCA_025929585.1 Steroidobacter sp. | reverse complement strand
GTTCCGCAGGGTTTGGTTGTCAATGCCCGTAGACGACTACCATCGCCGCCCGCGAGAATAAGCGCCCAGACATGTTGTGTATCGGACATTACGACTCCTGAAGTCTTCAAGCACACGGCAGGCTTGGGAGAAGGCGTCCGGAGCACTGTCGGGCTTTCCGGCGCTTCACGCTCCAGCTTGCCGCGTGACAAGTGGTTCCTTGGCTTCGGTGCGAGCGGCGTTTTTCTTATACGCATCGCGTCGCTGAATTTGCAGTGGCGTAAATACGTTGCGCCAAGAAGTAGTTCCCGGACCAGCGGGAACCATAGTGTGTACAGACGCGTAGTTCGGGTACTCCGTACGTCCGAACCACGGGTCCCTTTCTATTAAATGGATCACTCGACAAGTGGGAGCAGTTGGTTCGGATGAGTTCAGACGACGTATCGATGAGGCGCGCGCGAAAGATGGCAACCCGTGGAAGTGGTGGCGCGCAGCAGACCCCAGGCATTGCTCGTGCAAGCTACTGGCTGCTGTTGTTAGCGATCACAATCAGTTGCCTGGCCGCAGCCGCCGTAACGCGTCCAACCAACGAGGCTAAACAACCCACGCGCTACCGATTTGTACCCAGCACCGTGCTGGAGATGGCTCAGAAGCTCGCCGAGCGCGATTACGCGGTGGGTCGAATTCCGAACGATTCCCCGCTGAGGCAACTGAACCACGAGCAGTTTCGGATGATTCGCGTAAATGGCGACAGTGCCGTTTGGCGCAATGAACAGGTGCCCTTCCGCGTGGAGCTATTGCCTGCAGGGTTCTTGTTTACTCTGCCGGTGCAGGTTTCGATCGTTGAAAGCGGCATGGCGCGCCAAATCACGGCGGGGCGGCAGACGTTCAACATCGATCCGAGCGTCCAGAAGTTGCTCGGCAATACTCCGATTGCACTTTCCGGTCTGCGTTTGCAGACTCGGTTGAATTCACGCTCCCAGTGGGACGAGTTTGCCGTGTTTCAGGGCGCGTCCTACTTTCGCGCCGTTCCGAAGGACGCGAACTACGGCGTCTCGGCACGCGGACTGGCGTTGCGCACCGCGCATCCGATGGGCGAGGAGTTCGCGGAGTTCACGCACTTCTGGGTGGAACGACCTTCGGCGAATGCATCCGGGATCGTCGTTCACGCGTTGCTGGATAGTCCTTCCACGACGGGTGCCTATCGTTTCTCGATCACACCCGGAGCAGAGACGATCATGGACGTCGATATGACCCTGTTTCCGCGAGTCGCTCTCGACAACGTCGGCATCGCGACGCTCACCTCGATGTTTTTGTTCGATGAATCCGAACGTACCCGGATCGACGACTTTCGCGATGAAGTGCACGATTCCGACGGGCTGCAACTGGTGCTAGCCACGGGGGAGCATGTTTTTCGCAGCTTGCGTAATCCCACGCAGCTCCAAGTGTCGTCTTTCACCTCGCAAGCTCCACGCGCTTTCGGGTTGGTACAACGATCACGCCGCTTGTCGGATTTTCATGATTTGAATGCGCGCTACGAGCGGCGCCCGAGCGCGTGGGTCGAGCCGACCAGCGAATGGGGCCCCGGTGAAGTGCAACTGATCGAGATTCCCACCGATCTGGAGACCAACGACAACATCGTCGCCATGTGGAAACCCAAAGAGGTGATCCAACCCGGCAAACCATGGCACACCTCTTATCGACTGCGCTGGACGGATAGACCGAGGGTCTTACCACGACTGGGCCGTGTAACCTCGACACGATCCGGCCCCACCGCCGATGGCAAGCGCCGTTTGTTCATCGTCGAGTTCGTTGGCGCGGGCGCTAACACGGAAGGATTGAAGCTTGATGTGGGTAGCTCCGCAGGGCGACTTTCGAACCTTGCATTGCAACCGAATCGCCTGACCAAAGGCGTTCGTGCCAGCTTCGAGCTCACTCCAGGGGACTCGAGCTTGGCCGAGTTACGTGTGCGCGTGCTCAGAGGCGACAAACCGGTCACTGAAACTTGGCTGTATCGATGGACGGCCAGCTAAAAACCGCACCTCCAGAGAGCCGCGAGATCGTGCGCGGCGGCATGCCTTACGAGCTGCCGCTGGAAATGCCCGTGCAGGACCTGAGGCGAGCACCGCCACACGAATCACTTGGCGCGCCAGGAGTTCGCACCGTAGTCGCGCGCGTGATCGCGGTCGGCGGCATGCTTGCGATCACCGGCTACGGTATTCGCGAAATGCTCGCAATCGTGAGCACCTCCGACATGACGACGCTGCAGGGCATAATGTTGTTCTTCTTCGCGGTCACGCTCGCGTGGATTTCTTTCGCGGCCTCCTCGTCGGTCGCTGGATTGATACCGGCGGCCAAGCATGCTTCCGCTTCCGAAGAAGGAAGTCGAACGGCACTGCTGATGCCGATATACAACGAGGATTCTTCGCGCACGACCGCTGCCTTACAAGCCATGGCCGAGTCACTCGCTCAAGCCAATGTGGCACAGCATTTCGAGATCGTGATCATCTCGGATTCGACCCAAGTGGATGCTTGGATCGGGGAATCTCTCGCCGTCGATCGTTTGCGACGCGAGCTTCGAGACATCATGCCTGTGTGGTATCGCCGACGTTGGCACAACACTGGCCGCAAAGCAGGCAATGTGGAGGAGTTCGTCAAGCGCTGGGGTGGACGCTATGACTACATGATCGTCCTCGACGCCGACAGCCTGATGAGCGCCGATACATTGATCGAGCTGGTTCGCCGCATGCAAGGTGATGCGAGACTCGGGATCCTGCAAACGGTGCCGATGCTCATCGGCAGCGCGAGCCTGTTCTCACGAGTGCAGCAATTCGCTGGACGCATCTACGGCGCGCTTATCGCACGCGGCGTTTCGGCATGGTCGGGCAACGATGGCAACTATTGGGGCCACAACGCGATCATTCGCGTAACCGCCTTCGCCCAGGCCTGCGGTTTGCCCCAGCTGCCCGGACGTAAACCTTTCGGCGGACATGTGCTTTCTCATGATTTCGTCGAAGCGGCATTCATTCGGCGCGCGGGCTGGAAAGTACAAATGGCGACCGATCTGGAAGGATCATGGGAGGAGAGCCCCCCCTCGCTCGTCGACATCGCCATTCGCGACCGGCGCTGGGCGCAAGGCAATCTTCAACATAGCAAGGTCATCGGCGCGAATGGACTGGCGTTCACGAACCGCACTCATTTCTTCATCGGCATCATGAGCTACTTGTCTTCCCCGCTCTGGCTGATGCTGCTGCTGGTGGGATTCGCCCTGACACTGCAAGCCTCGTTGATCCGTCCCGAATACTTCAGTAGCGAGTTTCAACTTTTTCCGGACTGGCCGGTGTTCGACGCGCCGCGCATGACGAAGCTGTTCATCTTCACGATGATCGTTTTGTTCGCTCCAAAGGTCTTGGGCCTGTTGCGAGGACTGATGATCTCGCGCGTGCGTAAAGGATGCGGTGGAGTGATCGGCATCACCTTGAGTACTGTGGTCGAAACAATCATCTCGGCGCTCTATGCGCCCATCATGATGCTCGTGCAGACCCAGCATGTGATCTCGATTCTTACCGGCCGCGATTCCGGCTGGGGGCCGCAACGGCGTCACGCAGCCATCACAGCGTGGGGCGAAGCCTGGAGCGTGCATTGGCCGCACATATTGATCGGTGTGATCATCGGGTTGATTGCCTATCTACTCTCGCCCACGCTGGTCGCTTGGCTATCGCCGACGCTTGCGGGTTTATTGTTGGCCGTTCCTCTTTCGAAGATGAGCGGCAGCATACGAGCAGGCCGGATTCTCTCGCGGATGGTTCTGCTGCGCACCCCCGAAGAGCGGGAGATTCCAGCATTGATGCGACGGCGCGATGAGCTCGTACACCTTGCCACGCCAGCGCCGCAAGAAGGCCTTCGCCACATCGCGCGCAATAGGCAAGCGATGCTCGCGCACATCACTGGAAATCTGCCGCGTCCGCCGGAAACGCGCGGCCATCCCGACCCTCACCGATTAACGGCGCAATACAAAGTCATGGACGCGCAATCCCTGCAAGAAGCACTTAGCTGGCTCGGCCCCGCCGAACGAATCCACGTCGCCGGCGATCCAAGGTTGTTGGAAAGGTTGTCGGAGTTGCCGGACTAACTTGGGCGAATTCGGCGCAGACACGGCGAGCATCAGAAGCGGGTCGTGGCTCGCGGGTCGCGGGTAGGAAGGATGCAACCTCCTTCTTACGACCGCTAGTCACGAATCACTAGTCACTGGAAGGGAACTTTCATTCTCCCCTCTCGCTTCTCGATGAATGCTTCCTGCCAATAGCGATGCAATCATCGGTGCGCGATTTCGCGAGGGCGAAACGCGGTTTCGCGTGTGGGCTCCGGACGCGAAGATCGTCGAGGTGGTATTCGAGGGTTCGCAGGAGCGGCTCGAGCTCGAACCGGAGGCGGATGGTTATTTTCTCGGGACCACTGAGAAGGCGCCGCCGGGCACGCTTTATCGTTACAAGGTAGATGATCGCGGACCATGGCCCGACCCCTGCTCGCGCTACCAACCTCACGGTGTGCATGGTCCTTCGATGATCGTCGATTCCGATGCGTTCGACTGGAGCGATCAGAGTTGGCAGGGAGCGCAGCTCGTTGGGCAAGTATTCTATGAAATCCATATCGGGACCTTCACGCCGCAAGGAACTTTCGATGGCGCGATTGAGCGCCTGGGCTATCTGCGCGAGTTAGGCATTACGACCATCGAGTTGATGCCCGTGGCCGAATGTCCTGGGCGCTTCAACTGGGGATATGACGGTGTGCAGCTGTTCGCTCCCTATCATGTCTACGGTGACTACGTTGGGCTCAAACGATTCGTAAACGAGGCCCACGCGAAAGGCCTCGCCGTCATCCTGGACGTCGTCTATAACCATCTCGGCCCCGACGGCAATTATCTAGCCTGCTTCAGCCCTCACTACTTCAGCAAGCGTTACAAGACTGAATGGGGTGAGGCACTGAACTTCGATGCGGAGCACGCGAATGGCGCCCGCGACTTCGTCGTGCACAACGCGTGCTATTGGATCAAGGAATTCCATCTAGACGGGTTACGGCTGGATGCCACCCAATCCATCTTCGATTCCGGTAACCAGCATATTCTGGCCGAGTTGGTTAGCGCAGCGCGCAAAGCGGCGACGCCGCGCAACATTCTAGTGACAGCCGAGAACGAGCCCCAGTGCAGCGAACATTTGTTGCCACCCGAGCGCGGGGGAATGGGAATCGATGCGATGTGGAATGACGACTTCCATCACGCCGCGAGTGTCGCATTGCGCGGAAGCCGCGATGGTTACATGCGCGATTACACCGGGCGCGCTCAAGAATTCGTCTCCTGTGCCAAGTACGGTTTTCTCTATCAAGGTCAGCGGTACGGATGGCAGGACAAGCCTCGCGGCTCACCGATGCACGGTCCGCTAGCCGGATGCTGCATAACCTTCATCGACAATCACGATCAGATTGCGAATCACTTTTTGGGTGATCGCATTCATGCACGAGCGGCGCCGCAGATGTATCGAGCACTTGCAGCACTCATGTTGCTTGCGCCACAGACACCTTTGTTATTCATGGGACAGGAATTCGCCGCCTCGAATCGTTTCAACTTCTTCGCCGACCACAACGATGCGTTACGTTCGCTCGTACACAACGGACGCCGAGAGTTTATTGGGCAGTTCGTTGCGTACGCAGATCCGTCAGTGCAGGCGATGGTTCCCGACCCTTCGGCGATGGAAACTTTCGAGCGCTCGAAGCTGGATTGGAGCGAAGCACGATCGCACGCCGAGATCTTGACCTTCCATCGCGACCTGATCCATCTGCGGCGCTCGGATCCGGTGATCGCAAATCCGGATGCATACGAGCTCGATGGCGCCACGCTAAGCGAAAACGCGTTCGTGTTACGGTGGTTTACTCCTGACCAAATGGACCGCTTGCTGATCGTCAACCTAGACCGGCAGCTCACTTTCGATGCACTTCCCGAACCGATGATTGCGCCGCCTCGCAGGTGCCAGTGGGCACTTGCCTGGTCGAGCGAGGATGCTAGCTACGGCGGCCACGGCATCATCTCACCGATCCAGGATGGCGGCCGCGGCCGTTGGAATCTGGCTGCGCAGAGCTCGGTTCTACTTAGAACAGCGCCGGCATAGACGACGCTCGAGCCAAGGAGAGAAGCACGTGATCGAAACTCGCCAGCTAATTGTGCCCTGGGATAGCTCCCGCGATCCTTCGGAATTACGTCGTCATGAATGGCTGATTACGAACGGCTTGGGAGGCTATGCCTCCGGTACGTTGGCGGGCATTCCCGCCCGCAAATATCACGGGCTGTTAGTGGCCAATCTCACGGATCCCAAAGGCCGGCACATCATGGTGTCGCGTTGCGATGAGATGATCTTGGTCGGAACGCGGCGTGTGCATCTCGGAGGCGCGGAATTCGGTGGCGAACGCATCGTGGGCGAGTCGCACGAGGTGCTGACGGAGTTCAAGCTGGATCATCGAATTGCCGTATGGCGTTTCGCATTCGAAGGGCGAGTGCTCGAAAAATCGATTGTGATGCCACACAACCAGAATACGGTGTGCGTTCGCTATCAGCTGGTCTCCGGTGACCGAATCGAGCTACACGTGCGTCCCTACCTATCGTTCCGTCGGCACGATGAGTCTCCATCGGCGGCCCCGGATGATTTCACGTTGTTAGCATCCCGCGGTAGACATGAAGTGCATCATGTGTCCTCCTCGCTGGTGCTACGAATAGCGATGAAGCCCGGCACGAATCGCTTCATGACCGAGGACCGCGACGAGATCGAATTCTTTTATCGCATCGAGCGCGATCGAGGCGACCCGCCCTTCGAGAGCGCACACAGTCCTGGCTACTTCGCGACGACACTCGATGAGAACGATCCATCGACGACCTTCGTCGCGACGACCCATGGATGGGATCGGATCGATTTCGACGTACCTGCGTTGTTCGAAGCCGAACGGCGCCGCATCGACACTTTGTTGCAGCTCGCACCGGACGTTCAAGGCGATGATTTCGCCGAGCAACTCGCCATGGCAGCCGATCAGTTCATCGTGCTTCCCGGCAGCCGGCTCGAAGAAAGCGTGATGTCGCAAGCTCAGGGTAGCGAATTGCGCACAATCTACGCAGGCTATCATTGGTTCGGCGATTGGGGGCGCGACACGATGATCAGCTTGGAAGGGCTGACCTTGTGCACCGGACGATATCGCGAGGCCGGCGCAATTCTCCGTACATTCTCGAACTACGTGAAAGACGGCTTGCTTCCGAACCTCTTTCCGGAAGGCGAACGTCAGGCTCTGTATCACACCGTCGATGCGACACTCTGGTACTTCCACGCGATCGCTCGGTACATCGCGCGCACCGGCGATCGGATCATCATCGGCCAGCTCTTTCCCGTACTGCAGTCGATAGTCGCGCATTATTTACAGGGTACGCGCTTCAACATCGGCGTCGACGCTAAAGACGGGCTCGTCGCTGCGGCGGCGGATGGCTATCAGCTCACGTGGATGGATGCGAAAGTCGACGGTTGGGTCGTCACGCCGCGCCGCGGCAAGCCCGTGGAAATTCAGGCGCTCTGGTACAACGCGCTTATGTATATGGCGGCGTGGGCAAAGAAGATGAACAGCTCGAGTGAACTGTACGAACATGAAGCTGCACGCGTATACAGATCGTTCAACGATCGATATTGGCATGCTGAGCGTGATTGTTTGTTCGATGTAGTCGATGGACCCGAGGGAGACGATCCGGCAATTCGGCCCAATCAAGTTTTTGCCATCTCGCTGGATCATCCTGTGCTCGACCGAGAGCGATGGCCAGCGGTGATCGACACCGTTCGCAACCGTTTGCTTACTCCCTTCGGCCTAAGAACGCTGAGCGCCGATCACGCAGACTACAAATCACATTATCGTGGCGACCTACGCGCCCGCGACGCCGCCTATCACCAAGGCACGGTTTGGCCCTGGCTCATCGGCCACTACGTCGATGCCGTTCTGAAGCTCAATCCCGACTCGAATGCTGCCCGTCAGCTACTGCTCGGTTTTCGCCAGCACCTCACACAAGCGGGCATCGGCAGCATCAGCGAAATCTTCGATGCCGAAGACCCCTACTCTCCCGGCGGCTGCATTGCCCAAGCGTGGAGTGTGGCGGAAGTGCTGAGGGCGTGGATCAGGACGAAGCCCGCCTAGCGGACTTCGCGTTGACGGTTGAGGAGAAGTCCGAGCAAGCGGACTTCTCGTTGACGGTTGACTGTTGACGGTTGACGGTTGACGGTCAGAAGAAGAGAAGACGCTCGCCACGGTGGCTGGGCTGCATGTTCGTCGCACTCCGCCGCTCGAGCCCTTCATCTGCGACCATCGACCGTCGACTGCCACCTGCCAACAGAAAGTCAGCTCAGCGACCTGATTTCCGGCCGTCAACGGTCAACCGTCAACTGCCAACCTGTGCGCGGGAACTCGTCCGAGTTCCCGAACATTCTCCTCTGCCCGCCACTCACATTAACTAAATAGAGGAGCTAGCCATGGCACGAGCCACGCCCACTAGAGCAAACGATGCGCCACGAGATGCAGTCGCGCTGCTCAAACAGGACCACCGGATGGTGGAAGCCCTGTTCGGTGAATTTGAAGATGCAGAGGAGCAGGAACAAGCGCAACTCGCCGAACGGATCTGCAACATGCTGACCGTGCATGCACAGATCGAAGAAGAGATTTTCTATCCTGCCGCGAAAGATGCGCTGGAAGACGAAGAAGATATAGACATGGTCCATGAGGCCAATGTCGAGCATGCGACGGCCAAGGATTTGATCGCCAAGATCGAAGGCATGACCCCGGACGATGAGGCTTTCGAAGCGACGGTCAAGGTCCTGAGCGAATACATCAAGCATCACGTCAAGGAAGAAGAAAACGAGCTGTTCCCGGCCGTGAAGAAGACTGATCTCGACCTCAAGGCCATGGGTGAGCAGTTGGCCGAGCGCAAGTTCGCTCTGATGGAAGAGATGGGCATCGAAGAGGAGGAACCTCCCGCACCGCAGCGCAAAAAGCCGAGCGGCAAATCAGCTAGCCGCGGCTCGGCTTCTAAGGCTCGCCAGGCGCGTGCCGGTAGCCGCAGCAAGTCTGCGAAGAGCTCCGGCCGAGCGGCGAGACACTAATTAGGAATGAGGTGAGCGGCGGACGGCGGATAGCGGATGGTGAAGGACGGGAGTAGCGGATCGTGACTCGCGGGTAGTAAGAGAAGAAATGATCGCTCGGCTTCTTTTCCGACGACCCGCGAGTCGCTAGTCACGGATCGCGGTTCATCATCGTCCGCGCCGTCTATCGCTCACATTGCAGGATTAGCCCGGCCGGAGTCGCGAAGACGATAAATAGGACACAGAACAGAGCGAATACGCCCGACAGAGTCGCGATGAATCGATCGACGCGCACATCCGCACTAGCCAAGTCGCCCTTGGGCAATGATTGCCGAGCTCGCAGCGAAAGGAACGCTCCGAACAAGCCGATTACGGCGCAC
>JAICPY010000090.1 GCA_025929585.1 Steroidobacter sp. | reverse complement strand
TTGGTTCACGTCGATGTGTCCGTCTGCGAGATAAGCTTCGTTGACGTAGTGAACCCCCATTGCACCTTCGTTGGGACCGGTTGCGCAACTGCCGGAGGAAACGTAGCCCGCTGCCGTCGCAGCATTTACGTCGAGATAATCTCGCGTCGCCGCTCGCACGGCGCGCACGATTGGAGAACGAGCAGTGTGGCCGTCGCTTTCGGCAGCGCTTACCACGGTCGCAGGTCCAGCCAGCGCGACGGCGGCGAGGATCGCGAGAGAACGCATTTCAGTTGTTTCAGCAATCATCGATCGTAAAGAAGTCATATCCGCATATCCTTCACTCAAGGGTATGCATAGCTATACGCCGGAGCGGCCACAGGGTGACAAATTACGCGTTCGGCCCGCACGTACACATTGGACAACCATGAATTAGTAGCCTGATAGCCTAGAGGATCGGCGAGCTCGTTGACATGGAATGTATAAGCGCTGTTATAGTTTGCGCATGCGCAACTACATCTCGCAGCCACGCACGTTAGGTACGGCCCTGCGCCACCTGCTGGAGTTGCTGGATGGAGATGTTCAAGCTATCTATCGCGAAGAAGGGTTGGACTATAGACCGCGTTACACGCCCATCATGCGAGCCTTGTCGAAGGGACAACCGATCGCCATTCGAGATCTCGCTGTAGCAGCCGGCATCACCCATTCCGCGGCCTCTCAAACCGTCGCCAAGATGAAGCGCGCCGGCCTCGTTGAACAGGTGTCCGGAGGTGATGGCCGTGAGCGTGCGGTCAAGCTCACCCGGCGGGGCCGAGCATTGCTTCCGAAGCTCGAGGTGCGATGGGTCGCTACGAATGCAGCTGCACAAGCGCTCGATCGTGAGCTTTCTAAGCGCCTCACCGAATGCGTGGAGGAAGCCATTGCAGCTCTGGAGGCTCGTCCATTCAGAGACCGAGTTCGAGAGCGTGAAGGGCGCTTGGCGAGAAGGAGTATGAAATGAGACTCGTAGCGGTCGTTCTTGCCGCATTGCTGTGCGTTGACTCAGCGCATGGCGTTGAGTTGAGCCGCGCTGTACGCAAGGAGGTGGTCGGTAAGGTCATCGATCATTTGGAATCCGACTACGTGAATGCAGAAGTAGGCATTCAAGCAGCGCAAGCGTTGCGGCGCCAAGCGAGCAAAGGTGTCTTTGAGGTGCCGCACGATGGACTCGCGTTCGCGGCCGCACTTACCAGCGCACTCAGGGCAGCCACTGGAGACGGCCATTTGAACGTGGAGTATTCGCAGAAGGCACTCGATGAGAGCGCGGATGCCGATGCTAGCTTCACGGCCCAGGAGATGGAGCGCTATTACGGTGCGCACGTGAACTTCGGCGTCAGAAAGGCCGAGCGATTGGAAGGCAATATTGGGCTGCTGGAGATGACTGTGTTCCCACCTGCCGCGATGGGTGGTGACACTGTTGCTGCGGCAATGCAGGTTGTTGCGCACACTGATGCGCTCATCATCGACTTGCGTCACAACGGAGGTGGAAGCGAGACCGTTTCGTTGGTCGCAAGTTATTTGTTCGACGAGGTTAAACCGCTCAGCGGCAGCTACGATCGCCCCTCGGGCACGACGACGCAGAACTTCACTCAGGCTTACGTGCCCGGCGCGAAGTTCGGGGGGCGTAAGCCTGTGTACGTGCTGATCTCGAATCGGACGTTCTCAGCTGCCGAGGCGCTCGCATACGATCTGCAGGCGCTTAAACGTGCAACAATCATAGGTGAGCCATCTGGCGGCGGTGCGCATCCGTTCACTTACCGACGCTTGCATCCTCACTTCGTGCTCTGGTCCGTTACGCAGAAGTCGGTCAATCCGATTACCCAGAAAAACTGGCAGGGCATTGGTGTCCAGCCCGATGTGCGGGTCGATGCGGACCGAGCGCTCGAGAAGGCGATCGAACAGATATCCGAGCGCCGCAACCTCGAGTGATGCGTTCAGCTTTCAAAGACATTGGACGCGTATCCAAACTCTTCGACTTAGGCAGCTCAAGCGGTGACCGTCCAACCATTCCCCTGGGCGTCGCACGTGAGGGTAGGCTGAAGTGCGAGTGACCATCACCCGCGCCTGCGCTTCGCCTCTCCTACAGCGAGAGGCGAAGCATCTTTCTCTCGCTACTTCGCCTGCATGAAGTGCCTGAACACCCACTCCGCCACTTTTGGACACGCTTCCTGGCTCGCCTCGTTCTCGAACCTGAAGTGAATACCTCCATAGATTCGGCTGTTCGCCTGATCTTGTGCCATCTGCGTGAAGCTCGCGTAATTGCGTGACACATCAGGATTGCTTCCGCTGCCCAACCACCTCGCAGTGAACGCGATCTGATCGGTGCCATGAATTAACCCCAACGCCCGCGCCGCGCTTGCACCCACGCACGCCTGGTTACCCGCATGCGATGGATAGGTCGGCGTTCCCAGCAGGGACTTCCACGAAGGATCTGCAGTGGTCAACTCATTCATGTCCTCATCGGCGCGCTGTATCGCCGTGACCGGCCGCCAGAACCCGTAGATGAACTTGCTGGTGTGCGTGGTTTGTAGTCCGTCGTGAATGGATACGTTCAGCAGCGCATACGCACGAGCAGTCTCGATGAGCGAGAGCCCAGCGGATCGAGCGGTATCTCTTGCGACGTGATTCCAGAGCCCCCAGTGCACGGTGCGGCTCGTGATGCTCGCAAACAGCAGCGCGAGCTGTGTTTGTTCCGGCGTGCGCACTGCGCTTGCCTCCAAGCCAACTTGCTTCACCTCCTCGAAGTCTTCGGCATAATCCGCGCTCGTGAGCATCGGTGGGGGCACCGGCAGGTACTGCGTGTTAGTGATCAACGCGAAGGGTTTCATGTATTGAAATTGTCTGAAGCCCGCGGGTGCGGTCGACTGATACGCGCCCGGAAACGGAGGCAGCACATAGGGCGGTGGTGGAATCGTCCAACCGTCATCTTGCCGCCACTTGAGCACCGCAGCAGCGACGGCCTTGCCAACTTTCACTGCATGTTTGGCCTCGCCCGGACTCACTCGGGCGATCCGCGCGCGTAGCGCCGTATCGAATGTGTCACGCGAATTCGGGAACTGCGCTGTAAGAACATCTCGCGCCGCCTGAGCGGCTGCTACTTCGGGGCACGTGCCACGCGGTGCGTTCACTCTCAGCCGATAGGGGCGATAGGATCGTTCGATCGAGTTGATCGCATCGAACATGGCGATGTGCAGCATCGCGTAGTGACGCGGCGGCGAAAGACCGGACGTCGGCAGAACGCCTTCGAGAATTTCATTCCACTCCACGATGACTTCTGCGTCGTCGCATTGAGTCCAGCGTCCATGTGTCTCGGCGGATCCCGCCACGACGGCGAGGCTCGCCGCGCTTAATAACCGCAGCCAAGTTTTCCGAATCATGACCGACCTCCCGCGGCTCGGGCCGCATTACGGATGTCCCCATCGCGGCGACATCATCGCGGCGTTCAAGGTCAGGCTCTGCCGCGCACGACGGCAAGCTGTAAGATGCGGCAGGAGCCAGATTCGGCTCTTTGCAGTCAAATACCGCTTCAACTTATGGTCGCAAGCGAGCCTGAACGGCCGGAAGAGCGCTCAGCCGAGGGTCGGCTCGGCTCATGGAAGGCCATCGCGGCCTACCTTAAACGCGATGTCACGACGGTGCAGCGTTGGGAAAGGCGCGAAGGCATGCCCGTTCATAGGCATGTGCACGAGAAGCGCGGTTCCGTCTATGCATTTCCTGCCGAGCTCGAGGCTTGGCTCAAGAATCGACGCCCGCCGGTCGATGGCGAGCCTCGACGCCGGCGTCGCTGGTGGATCGGCGTCGCCGCAGCGAGCGCTTTCGCAGTTGCGATCGTCATTACGATGTGGCTCGCGCAAGAGCCGGCAGGGCCGAGCAATCCTCTGGCGAACGCTCGCATTTCGCCACTGACGGATTTCGATGGAGTCGAGACGGCTGCAGCACTTTCTCGGGATGGCAAGTTCGTAGCGTTTCTATCCGATCGCGACGGGCAATGGGATGCCTGGGTCACTCGGGTTGGGACGGGCGAGTTTCACAACTTGACGAGAGGCAGCGCCCCGGAGTTGCTGAACCCGGAGATTCGCAGCGTCGCCTTCACTCCCGATGGCTCGCTCGTGACGCTCTGGACACGGCAGAGCAATGCCGAGGGTGCGGTGAACGTATGGGCCGTGCCTGTGACGGGAGGTTCGTTGTTTGAATATCGTGCCACGGCCGTAGAGATGGATTGGTCCAGTGACGGTCGCCGCGTCGTGTTCCACACCACCGAGCCGGGTGATCCAACATTCGTGGTGGAGCAGGAACGCAGTGCGCCGCGCCAAATTCACGTCGGGCCGAAAGGGGTACACAACCACTTCCAGCTCTGGTCGCCGGATGATCGCTACATCTACTTCGTGCAAGGCGTACCTCCACATGAGATGGACATCTGGCGAGTGACACCGACGGGCGAGGATCTGCAGCGCATCACGTTTCACAATTCGCGTGTGCTGTATCCGATCTTTCTCGACGCACGCACTCTCTTATATATGGCGACTACGGAGGACGGTTCCGGCCCTTGGCTATATACCGTGGACGTGCAGAGTCTCAACTCGCGCCGCATCGGCTTCGGCGTGGAGCAATACGCGTCGCTTTCCGCCAGCGCTGATCGCACGCGATTGGTCGCGACGGTGGAACATTCGAAGGCCAGTCTCTGGCGCGTGCCCATTAAGGACGGCATCGCTCAGGAGACAGATGCAGAGCGACTCGATATCCCGACCGTCGGTGCTTCCTCTCCGCGGCTCGGGCCGGACTACTTGCTCTATGTCTCAGCAGGCAGTGACGGTCACACCATTTGGCGATTTACAAATGGCACTGCGACGGAGCTTTGGAGTGCGCCACAGACCCGTGTCGTAGGCGGTCCGGCGATTTCACCGGATGGCAAGCTGATCGCGTTTTCGGCCGAAGACGACCGCGGCACGAGAATGTACGTGCTCGACATTGCACGCGGACATGCACGTGCTCTCTCCGATTCCCTCGACGTGCGCGGCGCTCCTACATGGGCGGGGGATGGTCGTTCCATCATCGTGGCGGTGAGTAAAGGCGGCGAGCCGCAACTCTTCAGTCTGCCGCTCGACTCGAGTGCGCCGAGCCCGCTCGTGCGCGGTTACTCCATCAATCCGATTCGCTCTACCGACGGCGAGATTTTCGTTTACGCGGACGCGGATGCCGGCCCGGAGTTCCCGCTCAAGGCCGTTACCGCAAGCGGCGCCGAATACAGACTTCCTGATATTCGACTGCCGCGCGGTACGCGTCGAGTGAGTTGGATCCCAGGGCGCCGCGCGTTGGTTGTGTTGCAAGGTGAAATGCGACACAACAACTTCTGGTACATCGACCTCGACACCGGCGAGCGACGCCAACTCACCGGCTTCGGACGCGAGTTCACGATCCGCGACTTCGACGTCAGTGCGGATGGCCGCGAGATCGTGTTCGATCGCCGGCAGGAGAACTCAGACCTCGCGCTCATCGATATCGGGATGAAGTAGGGCGAAGCGCAAGGCGGCACCCCAAATTGGACGCCCACCGATTTGCCTGTCTGAATACATGTCTAAATCCGGCTCGACCGACAGGAGCGTGTCATGAGTATTCTCTATCACAACGGCAACCGGCAACTGCAAGACGAGTTTCAGAGTCGGTCAATCGCCGATCGGCTCGAGCAGGTAACCACGCGCGCCGTCTTCACCGACGATGATCGCAAGTTCATCGAGAGCCGGATCTTCTTTTTTCTAGCGACCGCCGATGACGAAGGTCGAGCGGATTGCAGCTTCAAAGGCGGAGCAGCAGGATTTGTGCGCGTATCAGCGCCGGACGAGTTGGTGTTCCCCGACTACGATGGCAACGGCATGTTCAAGAGCCTCGGCAACATCGCCGTCAATCCTAACGTTGGATTGTTGTTCTTGGATTTCGAGAAGCCACGCCGCTTGCGAGTCAATGGGACGGGTGCAATCTCTCGCGATGATCCGCTCTTGGCTCACACAGTCGGCGCCCAGCTCATCGTGCGAGTGAAGGTGCGCGCCATCTTCCCCAACTGTCCACGCTATCTTCCTACGATGCAACTCATCGAACGATCGGCCTATATACCGCAAGCTGGCGTCGATCTTGTCGAGCCGGCGTGGAAAAGCTTCCCGGATTTCGCAGCGTTCATCCACCCGCGGCGGGAAACCTATCGCGGCGACGTCAGTGCGGAGCCACTCGACCGCGGAGACGCGCTATAACGTGTCCAGCGAATGATCGGTCTCAATCATCGTCGGTGAGCTCGAGGTCGTTCTAGTCCACCGCAAGCTTCTTCAGGATTTCTCCATCCACTTGCCCGTCAGCGATTGCACCTTCGGCCTTCTGCAGTGCCTGAACGGCTCTGCGTGTCGCGGGGCCGAGAACACCGTCGTGTTCTCCGACGTCATAGCCGCGTGCACTCAGTGCTTCTTGTAGCGCGAGGACTTGCTCACGCTTGAGTCGTGGCAGATCCGCGGGCGGAGCTTTCACCAATCCGGAGCCGCCAGCGATGGCGTCGGCGAGCAGTCCGACGCTGAGTGCGTAGTACTCGGAACGATTCCATCGCATGATGACGCGAAAGTTCTCATAGACCAGGAATGCTGGGCCGCGGTGGCCTGAAGGCACCAAGAGTGCTGCTTCGATGTCGGCTGCTGGTAGCCGTTTACCGTTCGCATCTGTAATTCCAGCGTTGCGCCATTCCTCGAGCTCGCGAGGCCGATCGAGTCCCGCCAGAGAATAGTCAAACTGTTTCGGCAACTGTACTTCGCGTCCCCAACGCACGTTCTCGTGCCAACCCAGGCTGTCGAGAAAATTTGCTGCGGAAAGCATTGCGTCGGACACGCTGCGCCACAGATCGATGCGACCATCGCCGTCGCCATCCAGCGCATACCGCATGTAGGTCGAAGGCATGAACTGTGTATGGCCCATCGCGCCCGCCCACGAGCCGATCATCGCGCTTGGTTCTATATGACCGCGCTCGAGCAACCGTAACGCTTCGAGGAATTCGGCGGTAAAGAATTCGGCGCGCCGCTCATCACAGGCTAGAGTGCTAAGCGAGTTCAGCGTCGGGATCTTGCCTAGATTGCTCCCGAAGTTGGTCTCCAATCCCCAGAAGGCGACTAGATATTGTGGCTGTACACCGAAGCGATCTGCCGCGTGTTGCAAGATACGCCGATGCGTGCGCATCAGTTTTCGACCCTCTGCGATGCGAGCAGGAGTAACGCGGCTCGAAAGATAGTTCGCGAGTGTGTCGGTGAACTCAGGTTGCCGTCGATCAAGATCAAGGACGCGCTGATCGAATTGCAGCGAACTCAACGCACGCTCGATCCCTTGCTTGCTGATCCCGGCTTCGCTCGCGCGCAGCGCCAGTTCTTGTTTGCACGTGAGGAATTGCTCGGCATCCGCAAGTGCGTCTACTGGGGATAAAAGCAATGCTAGAACAAAGATAAGGACGGGCTTCAACTACGATTGCCTCGCAACGAATGGCGGATCATCTGCATAAAGAAAGAGTGTAGCGTCCCACGCTCGAGAACACTTGCACACTCCAGTATCGGCTACTTTGGCGCTGCGCCTTGTAACACAGGTAAAGCAGTTTGCGCGCGTAGGGCAGGGCACTCGGGCCCGCCCTACGCAGCACCTCCGACTCAACGTTTACGGCTGAAAGTTCACCTTCAGAGGTGCGCTAGGTGGTGTGGAACGGCCATCGGCACGTACCCGGAACCTAGTCACGAGAGGACTCTCCATCTCGGTGGTGGTGAAGCCCGGTCCTCCTGGGTTTCCAGTGCCGGGGCTTATTCCCAAAGCGGTGAAGTAGGCGCCCTGAAGGACACCACTACATCCCGTTGAGGTCACCGAACCCTGGAAGGTATTTCGATCCGGGTAGAACGACTGATCGCCCGCGGGAATCGAAATGGACTCGTTGGTCGGAAATGGAATCGTGAGCGTAAAGGAACGTCCGTCGTAACAAAGCACGTCGGCTTGCACACTGCCGCTCACCAGGGAGACTGTCGCCGCCGGATGCTCGCGCCCGCGCACTGCCAATTGATAGCCGCCGTCAACGGTCTCGCCTGCTCTGATCCGCAGCGACGGAGCGTGCCTCAACGACATTACGACTGTGCCTTCTGTGTTCCAGTCATTTGGAAATTCTGGATACACCGGTTTATCTTTGTGATGGCCGTTCCCGTCGTTCTTGTTGCCACGATGGTGATGATCGTTTCGATCTCCCCACCACGCGGTCCAGCGCCTGTAATCAAGCGTGGAGTAGGGGTGGACCCGCACCTTCGTGTCGGCAGTCTTGTCGCCGAGAAGGAACTTGTCGAGATAGGCCTCGATCGCCGGAGCTTGTTCCGGCGGGATCACACAGTGCCCGTGACCGCCATCGATGTAAAAGCCGAAGCGATCCGCGATTCCAAACTCCTCGTAGATCCGCTGCGTTGCGCGCGAAGTGATGTAGTTGGATCGATTGGATAGCCAATAGAAATCGGTGTTGCCCGTCACCAGTAGCGCCCGCGGCGCCACCATGCCCATCAATTCGTGATGATCGGTCGGCAGCTTGTAGCCGTTGTCGGCAGAGAACTGGCGCATCTGCCCTGCGAACCAGTCATAGTTCGTGCGCTGTATGTCTTCCGACGCACCATAGGCCTCGATCGCGCGCGTGATGCGCCATGCTGGCGCACCACCACCGCCACTTTCCTGAGGAATCGTCAGGGCAACGCGTTCGTCGAACGCTCCGGCGAAGAGCGCCATTTTTCCGGCGTATGAGCATCCTGTCGCTCCGAGGTGCTTCATATCGATTGGTAGTGGATCAACCGCCTGTCGAGCAGCAATCTGAATGCCATCAATCAGTCGGCTCACTCCCCAGGACCAGGCGGCGTACTGCCCTGAGTTGCTGACTGTTCCATTGCAGGTTCCGGCGCAAAGCTCGGGGTACAGTTGGTAGAACGGGTCATTGGAGTGATCGGCGCTTCCGAACGCGTAAGCGGTGACTTGGTTGTGCACGAAGTCGACGGTTGCAATTGGGCGGCTCGTGATCAGGTTAGCGGGGAGGCTGCCCGGGTTGGGGCCCGTTGGGCTCGAAAAGAAGGTCATCGCGATCAACGCTGCAAACGGCCCATCGCCCATTCCGGTTGGAATGTAGACGCCGGAAGTCAGCGTCAGTGACTTACCGTTTCGAGTCACGACGACCGTCAGTACACCTTTTGCTCCTTGGGTTCCCGCTGCGGGCGGAACATAGCTCGCCGTGATGGTGCAATCCGAACAGTCGGGCTTAGCGCCTATCTCGTATTCCTCGATCGCTGCTTTGATCTCGTTGCGCCGGCGCTCCCAGCTAGCGAACCGAGTGTCACGGCGATCTTCATGACGGCCTTTGCTGAAGAACACAAATGGATCCGGCAACGGTCGAATAATCGGTAGCTGATCGAAAGACGGGAAGGCGGGCGCTGGATAACGCGCACCCGTGTTCTCCACATCGTAGACCAGGGGTGGTGCGTGATGGCGTTGATCGCGATCCGTCCTTTCTCCGGCGTGAACCGAACCGAGTACCAGGACCGCAAACAGCGCGGTCCCGATGCAATAGGTTAGCCTTTTCATCTCCATCTCCTTAGTGACTGGTGGCTCCCGAAAACTTGGCTGCTGGACGCGCAGAACAAGACGTGATCGGCGCGGTTCTAAGACTTGGATGTTCTTGCGGCGGCACTATCGCAAGAGGCAAGTGTGAGTGCCATCAGTAATGGCCGGACATCGCATCGACGCGAGCGGGACTATCGATATGCAAATGCGCCGCGCGCAGATGGTCGAAGCACGAAGTCATCGAGCACTGGATTCTGCGATGCGATCATCGAATGCTGTGGACCACGTGCCCAATCGCGCCCAATCGCGTATGCGAAGATTCGGATCCTCTGCATCCCGTCTCGCGCCACCGATCGCCCGCGATGCGAATAGCGTATCGAATCCAACCAAAAGGGCGAGTTGATCCTACAACGGCTGTGTAGTCCATCAAATTAATGTGTGGAAGGTGGAACCACCACGCGCCGGTGGGCGTACATCAGCGGACGCTGCTCGCTCTCGTACCGGAGTTCTATATATGTTCGTCCGCTCGCTGTTGACTGCGCTCTTTTGCTGCGCATCGCTGAATGTCTACGCGGCAGTGAGTCTGTACGAATTCGAAGGCTACATCGCCACCAAGACCGATCATGCGGATCCTGGCTTCAGTTTGCCTAGTTCACAGTTTCCGGTAGGCGCTCGTTTCACTGGAACGCTCACCGTGGATCCGGAGCGTGTGAGGTGGGATCCCGAGCTTCAGCAGTATGTGGACCACTCGGTGGTGGAATTGACGTTGCAGACGGAAAACGGCGGAGCGTTTACTCTGGATAGTGCGCAGTCCGGAGGCGTTTCGATGCACACGGAGTACGGCGGAGAGCGTGTTTCAGTCTCCTCGACCGGGAATCTGCAAACTACCGCGCTACGCTACTTCGCGGCGGCGTCGCTCGGTTGGGAATCTTTGAATCAGGGACAACTCCCCGCTGATGAATCGAACTTGAATCTTGGAGGACTGCAGTCGGGCTCGTGGAATCTCAGCCTATCGACGATGAATCCGGACTGTGCCCCCGAATGCGATGGCCATGCCCGTCTGCGCGGACAGATCACCGGACTTTGGAAGCAAGGTTCTGCAGGAACCGGATACGCCAACACCTTCGATACCTCTCCCGGTTGGGCCAACTCGGGAGGCAACTGGGTGGTTGACGGAGGAACTTACCGCAACTCGGCCAATGTCGCTTTTACCACCTCCGTGAACACGGGATTCGAGCTGGGGCCGACTTACGATCTGTCCTCGCGCCTCTATACACAGTGGAGTGCCGCGGGTAACACGCTAGGTCTCTTGTTCAACTATCGCGATGGTTCGAACTTCGATGAGGTGCGATTCAACGCTGCGGGTACTGCCACGCTGAATCGCGTTAGAAACGGTAATCGATCGATGCTGCGCACCGCACAATATCCGGGCGCTGCTCGGACCTGGTTCGATGTTCGCGTGAGCCGCGTCGGCAATCAGATCCGGGTTTGGGCAGGCGGTGCACGAATCTTCGATGTCGATGGCGGCACGCCAGCTGGTGCTTATTTGGGGGTGTTCGCAAGCTGGAATCAGGCCCGATTCGACGATGTTCGGGTTGTCCAAATCGCGCCTTGGTTGCTGACAACCTCCACGTTCAATTCAATGCCGCCCACCGGATGGAGCGCGCAAACCGGGCAATGGACAGTTACAGATGGCTATTACCTTAGCTCCTCGAATTTAGCCGCGGCGATCTCAACGACGATTGCGTCCGAAGCGCGTGACTACGCTATCGATACCTCCATGTACTTGGAGTGGTCGAGCAAGGGCAATCGCGGCGGGCTCGTTTATGACTATCAAGATCCTTCCAACTATCGAGCCGTGCTATTCAACTCGGGAACCAGAGTGACCGGGGGAATCACATACGATGGATCTTTCGAGGTCATCGAAGTACGAAACGGGGTACGTCGCATCGTTTTACCTCCCGAACCGATCGGTAACACTCAGATTCTTTCCAAGATGTGGGACGGAGTAGGCGTGCGCCGCAATGGTGATACCACAACGATCACCTACTTTGGTCGAACGATATCGCTCCGGCAGCCTGCAGTCAGCGGATCAAAGCGGTTTGGTCTGATCGCCAGCTATAACCGCGTCCGCTTCGACGATGTAGTGATCGGAATCCGGTCCAATTCCTTCTAGGCGACGCACAGCGGCAGTCTCATCGAAGTTGACCTGGCTCGACATTGGGACAGTCCATCGAATTTCTGGCGCAGGTGCGACGGGTTGAAGCGCACCTCACAGCCCACCGATTCCCTTGACTAACAACACAACACAGAGCACGGCCAGAACGATGGCCGAGATCGGCTCTGCGTGGCGCGTCATCCATCCGGCGGTGCGCACTAGCGCGCTGTTGATTCGTTGACCACCGAATGCGCTCAACACAGTGGGTATCGCGATGCCGAGGCTCGCCACGACGGTGAACACGATGATTGCGAAGGCTTGCTCAACTGGCGCTTTGCTTGCTTCGAGTATGGCCGCGGCGCCAGCTGCTGTCGGTGCGAGGTTTTTGGGATTGATGGAGCTGAGTGAAAAACCTGTGATGAACGAGCGTCTCGCCGACCAACTCGCGAGCTTTTTGATCATCGCCGGTGGCGTCGCGGCCTCGCGGGCACGCCGCTGATGCCATGACCGAACCGCCGCCACAGCCGTACGAAACGCCAAGAAGCCCAAGATTGCGCCGAGTCCGATGCGGATCACCGCGAGTGCATAAGGTGAGATGCCGCGCGAAGGCACCGTGGTATCGACGAACGCAACGATGAGACCCAGCACGGTCGTGATGCCTGCAGCCCAGCCGATGACGAACATCGCGGAAACGCGCTTGGTTGCACTCGTCGCGAGCACGAGCGCAATCGTTAGGAGCGGCGCGGCGATGACGACGACGCCAATGGCAAAGGGCACCGACTGACGAATTGCTTGAAGCATCGTGCACCTAGTTTGGTTCACGGCCGAGAATGCCAGTTGCGGGTCGCCACGCAGGTGGGACCTTGGTCCAATGAAGCGCAGTGGCCGCTATGAGAATGGAGGGGGGTTTGACAAAACCATAGCTGCGCCCTAGTTCTCGCTCGATCAGCAGGTCACCCTCGTCCCTTAAAGGTTATCTCTCGTTAGCCGATTAGGCGTTTGCTGAATCCGCTCCGCCGTGCGCCTTTGTCGACCTGCAGGTCAGTAACCGTGCACTGACTCACGACTCGCCAACGCCCGGGACTCATAAGCTCAAGCCAGTGCTCCCTGGGCCGATGTTCTTGAGTCCTGCGAAGCGTAATCCGGCAGCCTTCTTACGTGAGTATCGTCGAAGAATCTCGTCCTCGTGCGCCTCTAGTGCGGAACTGGCTCGTTCCTTCGGTGCTGCTCGCCTGCGTGATCTCTGGGTGCTTCCTCGTGTGGTGGTTGGTCAGCGTCCTTGGCGCCTCTTCGAGAAACCAAGAAGTCATCTCGATTATCGACTTGCACGAGATCTCGAGCGGCAGCGCGGCCTCCATTGAAGGCGTAGTCACGTTCGTGAATCCGGAGGCGAACAAGTTCTTCCTCCAAGATGGAACTGCAGCACTGGCCTTCCCCCTGCCCGAAGACAAATCTCTTCGCGTGGGCGATCGCGTCGAGGTGCGAGGTGAAATCGCACGATCCGGTCGCATGGTGCGAGCATCGAACGACGTTACGTTCGAAAACATGTCCATTGAGGTGCTCGGACGTACGGAGCTACCGCATGCAGAGGACGTTGCGCTGAGCGATCTTACCGACCTGTTCGAACATCATCTGGTTCGAACCAGCGGGATCGTTCGATTCGTCGGCACGTTGGGTTCGCACGCAATGCTCGAGCTCAGCGCGAATCGACCCGTGATTATCAAGATGCCCGAAGCGTATGCGCCTGCGGGCGAGACACTGTTGGATGCACGAGTACGCGTGACGGGAGTGCTGACCTACGAAGCGGAGCCGTCCGGGTCTTCTTATACGCCGCACCTCTGGGTGACGCAGACGGCATCCATCGAAGTGATCGAACCTGCGCGCGGTTCAATTCCGCAAGTCGCTTCGGTGCGAGCGCTAGTATCGGATCCCACGTGGGTGGCAAGCGGCCGACGCGTCGGACTTCAAGCTCGAGTGCTCGCACAAGAAAGCGAGCGTACGTTGGTCGTGGAAAACGGCGACGTGCCTATCGTCCTCGACACGCACCAAGCAAACGAGTTCTCTCGCGGCGACATCGTCCAGGCGACTGGCTGGCCGGTGCGCGGCATTGGCGTGGTGAAACTTCATCGTGCTTCTCTTGAATTAAGTGCCGGTCCCCTTATCGAGAAGGCCGCCGAAAATCTTCCGCTCATGACCAGCATCGCGGAGATACGCAAGCTGCACAACGATGATGCTGACCAGGGTTTCCCCGTCGACATCACCGGCACCATCACCTTCAAGCAAGACTATGCAGACGGCTTCTTCATCCAAGATCGCGATAGCGGCATGTATGTCGACTACGGCGGCCGTCCGATCGGGCACCTACACGGGCGTCAGCGCGTTCGCGTCGTAGGGCTCACTCGTAGCGGCGGCTTTGCGCCGATCATTGCCCAAGCTCAAGTGACGGTGCTGGGAGAGTCCAATTGGCCCGCGCCGCTTGCGCTCGACAGCGAGCTTGCTCCCACTGGGGTGTATGACTGCACATGGATGGAGCTGACTGGCCGCATCCGTCGCATTCGACCGGAGTTCAACTACGACCTGGTGTTCGATGTCGCGACCGAGCTTGGTTTAATTACGGTGCGAGTCTCTCGCATCTCCGACAGGGCCGCCTTGGAACCTCTGGTGGATGCACGCGTGCGCCTCAAAGGTGTGCTAGTCAGCGTCTTCACCAAGAAGCAGGAACTGCGCGGCTATCAGCTGCTGCTCACTTCGATCGACGAGTTGGAAGTCTTGACGATGCCCGAGGCAAGCGCTCGCGACATCCGTCCACGTCCGATCGCGCAGGTCATGCAGTTTTCTGGCGAGGAATCTCGTAGTCCTCGCGCAAGAATACAAGGTGTCGTGACGGCAATGATGCCGCAGTCCATCTACATCGAGGATGCCAGCGGGGCTATACGCGTCCAAGCACGCGCATCCAATGCCGAGTTAGGCGATAAGGTCGACGTCATCGGCTATCCAACGACCACAGAGGAAGGAGCGCTGCTCGCAGATGCTGTCGTGCGTGCGACGGGTCAACAATCGCCCAAATCGCCACAGGAGACCTCAGCGGAGCAGATACTTTCCGCCGACATGGACAATCGGCTCGTCGAGCTCGAGGGCCGCGTGTTGAGCGTGGTCCGGACTGGATCGCAGCAAACCGTTACGTTACAAGCCGGCACGATCGCCTTCCACGCACAATTGAGCGCTCAAGAAGCGCTTCCCGAATTGAGCGAGGGAAGTATCGTTCGCATAGCAGGCATCGCCATCATCAGCCGTGAAGTCGGCTACTTCCTCGATGCTCTGCTCGTGCCTAAGAGTTTCCACCTGCTCATGCGCACTGCCGATGACGTACGCGTGCTGAGCAGTCCGCCTTGGTGGACGTTGAAGCATGCCGGGCCGATCTTGCTGTTTCTTCTACTCTCCGTTCTTTTGGCCATGCTCTGGGTCGCAAGTCTACGGCGGCGAGTAAACGACCAAACACTCGAGCTGCGTCGCGCTCGGGAAGCTGCCGAGGCCGCCAACCGTGCCAAGAGCGAGTTCCTGGCGAACATGAGTCACGAGATTCGCACACCGCTGAACGGCGTGATCGGGACGACTTCCCTGTGCCTGGAAACGCAGCTGGACAAAGAGCAACGCGAATACCTCGAGACCGCGAAGAGGTCTGCTGATGGCTTGCTGACGATCATCAATGACATCTTGGATTTCTCGAAGATCGAAGCGGGCAAGCTCGACTTGGAAGCCACCGAGTTCAACGTTCGCGAGCTATTCGATCAAGCCATTCGTACGCTCGCGCTGCGAGCACATGAGCAGGGACTGGAGCTCACGTGCGATGTCGAGGCGCACGTACCGGAAATGCTTCGCGGCGATCCCAACCGGCTCCAACAGATCGTACTGAATCTCACCGGCAACGCGATCAAGTTCACGCCTGCCGGCGAGGTCAGCGTACGCGTGGCAGTTTCAACGCAGTCGCAAGACCAAGTGGAGCTGCAGGTCACCGTCGCAGATACGGGCATCGGCATTCCAAAGGATCGACAGGCATCTGTGTTCGAATCGTTCGCGCAAGCGGATGCCTCCACGACTCGTCGCTTTGGCGGCACCGGGCTCGGCCTTACTATCTCGCGCAGACTCGCGGAAATAATGGGTGGCAAGATGTGGCTCGAAAGCGAGCCAGGAAAAGGCAGTCGGTTTCATTTCAGTGTGAAGTTCGGAGTAGTCGCACAAGCTCGAGGCGATCTCGAGGAAGAGCGAGTCCTCGAAGGTGTTTACATTCTCGTAGTTGACCGACACGCGACCAGTCGCGAGCTGCTCAGCAGATCCCTCGCTAAGAGTGGGGCGCGCGTACTGGCTGCCGCGAGCTCTGTAGAGGCACTCGGAATGCTTCAAAGCGCTGCGATTCGCAAGGACTCATTCCAGGCGGCGGTCATCGACGCGAACATGCCCGAAGTCGATGGCTATGCGTTGGTGGAGCGCATGCGCGGGTGGCCGGACAGCCCGCGCGCTGTGGTCCTGATGCTGCGAACCGACCGTCAGCGCGAGCAGGTTGCGCGCTGCAAGATCTCCGGAATCGAGCATTACGTAGCGAAGCCCGTCAGAACCGCGCAGCTTCGCGACACGCTTTTGCAAGCGCTCGGCGCATGTCCGCCTCAGCAAGATCTCGCTCACACCACGAGCGTGTCTGCCTCTAGGCACTCTGCCTCGCTCGAGATCTTGATGGCCGAAGACAACTCGGTGAACCAGCTCGTGATGACACGTCTGCTCAGTAAGCGCGGTCACAAGGTTGTTGTCGTGGCGAATGGTTTGGAAGCGATCGATGCAGTGCGCGAGCGTCGCTTCGATCTCGTATTCATGGATGTGCAGATGCCTCAGCTCGACGGATTGGAAGCGACTCGACGCATCCGCGCCATGGAGTTAGCCGAAGGTCGCGCGCCTATCCGGATCGTTGCTTTGACTGCCCACGCGATGAAGAGCGATCGCGATGAGTGTCTTGCCGCAGGCATGGACGACTATCTCTCAAAACCGATCGTGCCGACGGAGCTGGACAGAGTGATTGGAGATAGTCGAAAGGGCGAAGAACAACAACTGGAAGACCCAGCACAATCCAAGCGAGCGTAAACATCAGCGGCGCTCGCTGGACACGCGCCGATATCTAGTCGGTGCGACACATGGCATCATTCGTCCATCGCTTCGTTGCTGAGAGTAATACCCATGACGCTGGCATTGATAGGCCTCATGCTGGGGTGCTTGCTCATCATGGTCATCCTGTACGGAGGGCCCGTTCTATACGCGGCGTTGTTCTCTGCCGCGGTGGCAGCGGTTATCCATCAGCAATGGAAGCCAAAAACGAAAACCGCGGCGGATCTAAAAAGGGTGTTGCTCGTCCTCTTCGTTTCCGGCGCATTGTTCATCGGGGTCTCGATGAGCATCGATCGATTCGCGCACTATGAAGGCTACGCTCGCGCGGAACAGCGGAGCTTACAGAAGCAAATGATGTCGGTGGCGGAGCGGCCTGAAGTCGAGCTGCCATTTCTCGAGATGCAGAAGATTGCCTTGTCCGCCAGCTATCCCGTCAACGTGAGCGTTTTGGAAGGTCGTGCGCTCGAGTGGCTCACTAGTTTAGATGCAAACGCTAACCTAGCCGAAGCCGACCTCGCCGCGGCTGAGGCGCTTTTCGTGCGAAGGGTAAAGGACCAAGGTGTCGATGTTTGCACGGAACTGCCGTGGAATGCCTATCACGTGCTGCGCATACGGCGAGGCGGACCGGCTGAGGTCGCTGAGGTGGTGGACTCCTATCCGAAAGAAACCGAATGCAGTGCGCTGGCCTATTATCTTGCAAACGTCAGAGTGCGGTGCGAGGGAGTCTGGGCGGGGCAATGTCCACAGCTACTCTCTCGCGAGCGATTGGAGGCGATCTCTGGCGACTGGTATACGAATGGGGAAGCCGCTAAGTTAATCGAGAGCGTATGGCCGGAGGTAAGTTCCGATCATGAGCGCAGGTGAGAAGCGTGCATGAGCTAAATTCGGATGCATTCGATGCGCTCTGTAGGTGGTAGTTCGGAGGAACTACACTTGAATCATTCTTCCTGGGTCGCCTAAAGAGATCCTCTCGTCACGCTTCAGCGCTGATTCGCACGAGGCTGATCGTCGCTTTGCCAATCAGATTAGCCTTCCTTGACTGGTCAATCGCCGAGGCCTGCTCGGGCTCAATCACCGAA
>JAICPY010000208.1 GCA_025929585.1 Steroidobacter sp. | reverse complement strand
GACTTGCCGAGCAAAGCGAGTACGGCTGTCGAAAGAACACTCGCGAGCGTCCCAGAAACCAAGGCCTGCCGCCCTGCCCTAACCCATTCTTCCATTTCCGAACGCGGAATTTCCTGCATGAGAGCTCTCCAGGTTTACACAGCAACGCTGGAGAAAGTGGGAAGGTTCATTGGACCAAGGTGACGGGTGACGGAAGGAGAGTCCTTGGTCTGCAGTCCGCAGCCAAGAAAAAAAGGAGTGCCAAAGCTCACCCTTCTTGCTACGGACTGCGGACTGCAGACTGCGGACTCCACACGCCCCTCATCGCACCACTTTCATCTCCGCACCCGCGTACTCGACCGTTGCGTCGGGCCTCGCGCTGAAGTCGGACGGTGCAGCGCCGTCTGTGATCCAGCGTACGTTGATTTGGCGGGTTTCTGCCATGCCCGCGTACGAGCCGCGACGGGCGCCGATAGTCAGCGTGCCACTCTCTTCGTCGTACACGAAAGGAATACGAGAAAATTCGCCGCGCTCGTATGCGTAGGTCAGACCGTCATCCTCATACAGCTCGAAGCCGCCATCGGTGCCCGTGTAGACCTGAACGGTGAGCGGCGGATTGGGCTGCTCTTTCGTATGCTGCACGACCGGACCCATCGGTACGATCGCACCGGCTTTGACGAATAGCGGCATCCTTCCGAGCGGCGCAGCGGCGGAGATGGTCCTCCCACCCTCGTGTAACTCACCGGTTTGGAAATCATACCAACGCGATCCCGTCGGCAAGTACACGTTGCGAGAGCGCGCGCCGTAGCTATGCACCGGATTCACCAAGAATGACGAACCGAACAAATACTGGTCCTTGATGTCGAGCACCTTCGGATCGCTGGCGAAATCCATCACCAATCCGCGCATGATGATGGAGTCTTTGTGATGAGTATCTGCCGCGAGCGTGTAAATGTACGGCAGCAAGCGATAGCGCAGCTCGTCATACCACACGAGGCTCTTGTAGACCTCCGAACCCTCGGGTGCGAGATTGAAGATCTCTCTGAAGGGAAACTCGCCATGCGCACGAAACAGCGGCGCGAAAGCTCCGAATTGAAACCAGCGTACGTTGAGCTCGCGCCATTCGGCCAAATCCTTCTCGCTTGGTTTCACGAAGCGGTTTTCCAGAGAAAACCCGCCGATATCGAAGGTCCAATTCGGCAAGCCTGATAGCGAGAAATTCACGCCGGCGGAAATTTGGTTGTATAAGTCGGTCCATCTCGATGCCACATCGCCGCTCCACGTCGCCGCTGCGGTGCGCTGCTGACCTGCGAAGGAGGAACGAGTCAGGATGAAAGCACGGTTCGCGTTCGAGGCACGCAGCCCTTGATACACCCCTTCGCTGTGCACGAGAGGATAGGAATTGAAGAAGGCGGCACCAGGACCGAGCGCAGTCGGGCCGATACGTCGCTTGATCTCCTCGACGTCCAAGTTGGAATGAATGTCCGGCTCCGTCGCATCGAGCCACCACGCGTCTATTCCGAGCACATTGAGATTCTCGTTGACCTGCCGCCAATAGATATCTCGAGCTTCCTTCGAGTACGGGTCGTAGAAGGCATTTAGATATCCGGCACCGACCCAGTCCTTGGTCCCTGCCTCGACATTGCGACGGTACATATGACCTTTTGCGTCGAGCTCTCGATAATTCTCGGTGGTCGGATAGAACTTCGGCCAGACTGAGATCATCAGATTTGCATTCAAACGATGCACTTCGTCGACCATTCCCTTCGGGTCCGGAAAACGCGTTTCGTCGAACTGGTGTGAGCCCCACGCGTTCTCAGGCCAGTAGAACCAGTCGAGCACGATGTTATCGATCGGAATTTTTCGCGCGCGATATTCCTTTACGACATCGACGAGCTCTTTCTGAGTGGTGTAGCGCTGGCGGCTCTGCCAGAAACCGTAGGCCCACTTTGGCAACAAGACAGCTTTGCCGGTCAAACGCCGATATCCCGCAATCACTTCATCCAGGTTCGCACCGGCAATGAAGTAATAGTCGATGGCATGCGCCGCCTCGGATGCCAGCGTCAAAGAATGCCGATCCGCCTCGGGCAATGGATCGTTGTGCAGCAACGCGATGTGACCGTCATTCGAGATCCATTCGATTCGAAGCGCCACGGGCTGACCCTTCGTCATGTCGATCTCGAAGTTGTGATACCAAGGCAGCCAATTCTGCCGCCAATTATCGAGCTTCAACTCGCCGTCGACGAACAGCTTGAAATAGCTGCTCGCATAGAGTTGAAACTTGTGTGTTCCGGGAATAGCGGATGCCACCTTGCCCTCCCAAACGACTTTTGCATTGGCGGCATCCACACGTTGTGCACTCGTGTTCGACACATTGGTGCCGAGCATTTCTTCAGGACGATTCGCGAGATCCTTGATGTACTGATAGTTGATGTCCTTCTCTACTCTCGTGAGCTTTAAATCATCGCCAACGAAGTACTTGGCGGTAAAGCCGCCGCTGCGCCCCTGCGCGTCGTAAATCGTCAAATCACGCGATGCCAGGCCGTAAGGTTTGGGGTTGCCGAAGCGAGTAATGGAATTGTTGTCCCAGAGCAAACCATAGTTTCGAGTCGAAACGACGAAGGGAACGCCGACATCGATATTGTGCTGCGCAAGCTCTACGTCCTCGCCGTTGAGATTCATCTGAGCATTCTGATGCTGGCCCAAGCCATAGAACGCCTCATCGGTAGAGGGATTGAATTGCTGTTGAATCGCGTAGTAGTTGCGGCCTTCGATTTGCACTGGTGCGAACGAACCGCGGCCCTTCTCGATGAGAATTGGATTGCCGTTCGAATCGCCGAAACGCACCTGCCCGGTCTGAGTAGATACTTCGGCACGCAGCCGAGAAGTGATCAATACAACCGAATCGCCTGCTTCTTGGACCTCGAACTCTCCGGTGCCCAGCGGGGCAGTGACCATGAGGCTCGCCGGAATGTCGAGATTCTCCTCCGGCACAGCCGTGACGCGCACGATCCCATCCGACATCACTTGCAAGCGAACACGCTTCGCAGGCCCTTGGCGAGGTGTGACGACGATACCGCTTTCTATCTGCTTGTAAGCAGCGGCCGCAGTGCGTTCGCCATCGGTGCATCCCGCCGAGGAGATGAGAGCAACTACGGCTAAACACCCGCTACATAGCTTTAACCGCGCCATCGTGTCCCCCGAGCTTCGTTCTATCAAAAAAAACCGCGCATCTTTCGACGCGCGGCAACTTGAGCAATGCGAGATTGCTCAGAGGGTCATGAGCCATGCTGAGGCGAGCAAGGACATGATCGAGCACGGGTCGCTGGAAGTACGACACCTTGCCCAAGAATGCTAGCGCCGCACCCCAATATTTTGCAAATGAAATCCGTCGACATATGTGAAAGAATCGTCGAGCGTGATAACTCGAATCCAGGGCGCTGGAAGGCGCAGGAAAGACGTATGCATTATGTGATCGTGGGGGGCGGCACGGCGGGGTGGATGACGGCAGCCTGTCTCGCGCAAAGTCTGCGAGGCGCGCACCGCTTGACGTTGATCGAATCCGAGGAAATCGGAACGATAGGAGTTGGCGAAGCCACCATTCCGCCGATTCAGTTCTACAACAAAGTACTAGGCGTCGCGGAACCGGACTTCATCCGTGCCACACAATCCACTTTCAAGCTAGGCATCGAGTTCAAGAATTGGGGACGAGCCGGTCATCGCTACTTCCATCAGTTTGGAGAGTTTGGCGCCAATGTGTCCGGCGTATCTTTTCACCAACTTTGGTTACGCTTGGCCCACCACGGGCACCCCTATCCACTGAGCGATTACTCGCCTGCGGCGACCGCGGCGTACCAGGGCCGGTTCTTGCCGCCGTTTTCGGGAATGTCCAAGGACATTCCGCAGCTCTCTTATGCCTATCACTTCGATGCGAGTCTGTATGCAAACTTCTTGCGGGACTATTCGCAGAAGCGCGGCGTCCTGCGCATAGAGGGTCGCATCACCGAAGTGGATCGGGATGGCGAGTCCGGGCTCATCAATGCCGTAAGACTCGAGGGCGGCAGCCGCATTGCCGGAGACTTCTTCATCGATTGCTCGGGATTCCGAGGTCTGTTGATAGAACAATCATTGCAGACCGGTTACGAGGACTGGTCGCATTGGCTGCCTTGCAACCGGGCGCTTGCCGTGCCTTGCGAGAGAACTACCGACAGCTTCGTACCGTATACCCGCTCCACCGCAGATCGAGCTGGTTGGCTGTGGCGTATCCCGTTGCAACATCGCACCGGCAACGGCCACGTGTACTGCTCCGATTTTCTCTCCGACGATGAAGCAGCCGATGTGCTGATGCGCGGTCTCGACGGCAAAGCACTGTCGTCGCCGCGTCCCTTACGTTTTCAAACAGGTCGACGAAAGAAGTTCTGGAACGGGAACTGTGTGGCGATCGGACTTGCGGCGGGCTTTCTCGAGCCTCTGGAATCGACCAGCTTGTATCTCGTGCAGTCCGCGATCTTTCGACTGTTGTCGTTGTTGCCTCACTCTTCCCGGCCGGATCCTTCCGCCGAGATCGAGTTCAATCGCCTGAGCACTCTGGAATGGGAGCAGCTCAGAGATTTCATTCTTCTCCACTATGTCGTCAACGATCGCGACGAACCCTTCTGGCGCGAGTGTCGACGCGTAACAGTTCCCGACACGTTAGCGCACAGAATCGAGCTCTTTCGCGCCCGCGGCAAGGTCGCTCGACACGACGGGCAACTCTTCCCCGACTCGAGTTGGATCGCAGTAATGCTTGGGCAGGGCCTGATGCCCGAACGTTGGGATCCGCTTGCCGACGTCATGCCGCTCGCAGATTTAGAGAAGCAAGCACAAGGCTTGAGACAGCGCTTACACCAATCCATCGCCCGCATGCCCAGTCATGTGGACTTCATCGAGCAGCACTGCAAAGCGGCGTAATTAAGGGGTGATGAAGTGATGAGGTGATAAGCTGATGCCGACAGAAAGGCTTTGCCGCTTCAGTTGTGCGTCCAGTAAGGCACTTCGTTACTGGACAGAGCGCTGCCGGCTTGCCCTCCCGGCTGTCCTATCCGTTTTCCTTCCTCCGTTTACGGGGGAAGGTTAGGTAGGGGGCCTCCTCATCACCTTCATACACCGCCACCACGCAGAGGGGCGGCTTGCGCCGCCCCTCGCGTTCCCCCCTACAACGAACAGCGTACGAACAAGCTGTAGCGGCGATCCGATGAGACCCAGTTGTGATACGTAAGCCCCGCGTCGTTGAGATTGTCGACGAGAACTTTGTACGTCGAGTCACTTAGGTTGACCGCTTGGATGCCTACCTTCACTTGCGGCGTAACATTGAACTGCACCGATGCGTCGAGCTGACCGAAGTCATCCGCCCAAGCAGGCACGTTCAAATTGGCCGCCGCCATCGTGAGCAGATAGCGCTCGCGCCAGTTATACGCTAGCCGCGCTTCGAAGCGATCCGTGCTGTAGTACAGCTCGGCGTTGTAACTGGTCTTGCTGAGCCCTTCCAGTGGATATCCTTCCAGCCGCGAGTTCGTTTGCTGGTTTTGATCGTACGGATTCTGAGCAATATTGCGTCCGCCGCTGCTTTCGACATAGGTAAAGGCAGAGCGCGCTCCGAAGTTCTTCAAGAATCCAGGCAAGAAATCGAAGAAGCCGCTATAGGCAACCTCGAAGCCGCGAACCAGACCCTCACCTTGATTCTCGGGCCGCAACACATGTACATCGCGAGTGACGCCGTTATTCGTATAAGGCACGACAGCGCCGAGCGTCGTCTCCATGAACCCGGACACATCCTTGTAGAACAACGCTGCTGTCAGCGAATTCGTCGCGTTCAT
>JAICPY010000092.1 GCA_025929585.1 Steroidobacter sp. | reverse complement strand
TCAACATGTGGAGGTCAAATCGAGCCAACGAGGTAGGCCAGGGTGGCCGGAAGGTGATCCCGGTGAGAGGTTTGACGAATGGATTACCGAAATAGTTGATAGTGGTACTTTAAAGGGCGAGCCGGTATCAGTTGCTGATCGTGATTACGCGCGACAAATTCGCAATCTGACCCGAAATGAAGGTTACACAGTGGAGCACAGGGTTATGCAGGTAAGCATACCAACCGCCGGTTCAACAGGTGTCCCTATAGCTGAGCTTTTCGATTGGCGATGAATATCGAGAGGCCGGGAATCTACGAACGGTTCCCTTCAATCAATAAGCACCTAAGAATCTGGCGTAGCGCTGTGCCAGAGCCCATTGGTCGCATGGACCATCTCATGCAGTATGCAGAAAGTGGAACATTCACGCTCCCAACTACCCAGGACGGATTGCCGCCGATACTCTTCAACGGCGTAACGTGTGCTGATGAGTTGCGGCGTTGTGCAAATGATTTCATTCTGCAAGCAACTACTCGAGCTATGGAGAGCGATCCAAATTGGTCTCACCACTGGATGCGAGCCATCGCGTATTTTCGATGGGGCCATTACCTGGATTTTCAGTTTCATGCAACGGCTCGGCGTCGCTTCCAGCGGGGTGAACGCAAACAACATCTCGCGACGATGTCGTTCGACGATGTCATTTGGACAATGGCAAATTGCTGGTTGTTGGGATGGAAGGATGCTGGGTTACAACTATACGATTGGATCATTCATGGACTCGACGGCCGCTTTTTTTTCGATGCTGGTAGCCGTCGTTCGCGCAGAGCCCACTATTTTTGCTTGAGATTGATGGGTGAGTACCTCGCCCGCGAGCAATCTCGAAACTGGCCGTCTTTCGCGTTAGAAGAACCGATATACGAGTACATCCTGTCTCAATGGCGCACACCAAACCCCGATAGTCTACGAATATCTATACTTGCGGCCTGCGATCGGCACACGCATCAAGCGCGCCAGGACACTGACAAGCAGTCGTATGATTTCAGGCGCTACCCGCAGATGTATCAACCTTTCGAGGTGCTTCTGCTGCTGAGACTTCGACAGTGGGAGCATCTATCTATTCCGACCCTAGACCATCCGCTCTTGGATACTCCCCTTGGCCGTTTGCCGGATGAAGTTCCGGAGTACACGGATGATTTGCTGCAGTCGGTAGTAGCGCGCGCCGAGAAGGATTGCACAGCCGGCTAACCAAAAAGGTGGAATGGTTAGTGCGACAGGAAGAATCATTAGAAGAAGAGGGTATTTCGATGGCGTCCAAACCTATCCAGCGGTTGATTGGTATCTTGATGATCTTGATCGGCATTGGATTCGTTGTGTATGGGTGGCAGAAAGTATTGGCGGAAGGAGTCTACTGGCCCAAAGCTAGTTTCATCTTCCCGGCGCTCGCGTTCGTCGGGCTTGCAATTTTTCTGTATCCGATGAGTAAAGAAGAATGTCTCGAGCGCTATGGAGTCGAGAAGCCGCAAAGCTGGTCTCATTTCAACGGGGCGCAGAAAAGTCTCATCCTGCTTGGATTCGCGGCAGGCGCGCTCAATTGGGCGTTCATTAGCGGCACGCTGAGATTTTGATGCTGAGTAATTCAAGCGAGGCGAGCGGTTTTATCTTAGGCGAGGCTCGTCGTCGTCACGTTGGGATGTTGGTGAGAGCGTTGATGCTATTCGCGTCAACGCTCATCTTCGCGCCCATGCATGCGATCGCAGACATCAAGCCTCGAGTCTTCGTTCTTACCGATATCTCCAATGAGCCTGATGACGAAGAATCGCTGGTTCGATTCTTGGTGTACTCGAATGAATTCGACGTTGAAGGCCTGGTTGCGACGACTTCCACGTGGCTGCGAAAAGGCACTCGAGAAGATTTGATCCATCGGCAGATCGATGCATTCGCGAAGGTTCGCGGAAATGTGATCAAGCACGCGGATGGCTATCCGACCCCTGAGCATCTACATTCCATTTCTTCGACTGGACAGACGACATACGGAATGGAGGCGGTAGGCGAGGGCAAGAGTACCCCGGGCTCGCGACTACTTATTCAAGCAGCGGACAAAGATGACGAGCGTCCGCTGTGGGTGTTGGCATGGGGCGGCGCTAATACGCTGGCGCAGGCGCTCCACGATAGTCGCAGTAGTCGATCGAAACAGGAATTGGATCGCCTCGTTCGTCGACTTCGCATCTACACGATCTCCGATCAAGACGATGCCGGCCCATGGGTTCGGCGTGAGTTTCCCGAGCTCTTCTATATTGCTTCACCCAGTCCGCCGGACGACCTGGAATACTGGAGGGCGACATGGACGGGAATCTCCGGAGATCGTCGGTACAAGAACGGCGCCATGCATCATTTCGAGCTGGTCGAGAATCCGTGGCTCGAAGAGAACGTGATTCGAGCGCATGGAGCGCTCGGTGCGCTTTATCCAAAGCTGATCTACATTATGGAAGGCGATACACCTTCGTTTCTCGGCTTGATCTCCAACGGATTGGGATGGCAAACCAGTCCTGCGTACGGCGGTTGGGGCGGTCGTTACGCCTTGTATCAGCCATCGGGTGAGACACGAGCTTTCTGGACGAACAATGCAAACAGCCGCGACACGGTCACGGCTGCCAATGGAGAAACTGACACGTCCGATCCAGCAACCGTTTGGCGTTGGCGCGAGCATTTCCAAAACGACTTCGCTGCCCGCATGGATTGGTGCGTTGCCGATTCGGAAGACGCAGCGAACCACAATCCAAAACCCGTGCTCAACGGCGACAACACCAAGGACGTGCTTACGCTATCCGCAACGAGCGGTGCTGAGGTTTCGCTCTCTGCCGCTGGGACGAGTGATCCCGATGGCGATGCGGTAAGTGTGCGGTGGTGGATCTATCCGGAAGCGAGCTCACTCGAGGGGGCCACGTTGACCGCCGCTTCGGGACTGGCAACAACGGTGCGGCTACCGAAGGTCGATCAAGCTCGCACACTGCATGTCATCCTTGAAGCGAAGGATGCTGGAGAGCCGAATCTATTTGCCTACAGGCGCGTCGTGCTTGAGGTGAAGTCCGCGGATCGCTGATTTGAGGGCTGTTTCAATCCGTGGCTGAATCGAGCGCATCGCGAATGGCTTCCAGGAAGAACAACCCTCGGGCTTCATCCGGCTCCAGGTAGGTGCCTTCAGCCCATTCGTTCCACGCGTTGATGAATAGGAATTCCGCGCTCGAGCGGCGGGCTTTATTCACCTGCGTTTTGATGCCTTTGGCGAACACAGCTTTGTCGAAATTCCTCATCACGAGCGCTTTGTCTGCTGTTCTGCGCGGTGAGTTGTCCCAGTCAACGAAGGCGCCGGGATAATGATGTGGTGGAAGAATGCGTTGTTCGATTGCAGTCCAAATGGCCTTGTAGTCATGGCTGAGTTGGGTTCGATTCGCCCTGCCGAACAACGTCCAGCGCAGCTTCGCCACTTTCGTCAACCATCTCTCTCGGCGCCGAAAGTTGCCGGGGAGCTTTCGAAAAATGGTCCACATCGGCTCGAAATCCGCAAACGCTTCGAACAGATGTATCCTCGGCTCGGGTTCGTGCCCGCCTGCCATCGAGACGAGGTGTATTCCCTTGAACCCTGCCTGGTGCAATTCCGTCCGCCATACTTCCAGCATCTCTTGCAGGTCACGGATGGTGCTGGTCCGATAAATCAGGAACATGGGCTTGTCGTGCACTCGGATATACCGAGGGTCACGAAATATCCGCATCAAATGCGTGATGTGTTTGCGCCAATCCTCGGGCCCGCCATACGACTGCGGCATCAATACATGCCTTTCGCCGCCATCCCAGGCGCGCGTCCAAGGTTCGTTTGCCCAAGCTAGACAAAACGGGAAATCAGGCTGCCCACGCTCCAGTAGTTGTTCGACCGGCCGCTCGAGTAACTGCTTGCCTTTGAACCAATAGTGGTAGTAGCAGAAACCATGCAGGCCATAGGTTCTCGCTAGATTCGCCTGCCAATCCTGCACTTCGGGGTCGAGCAGGTTGTAGTAACGGCCATCGGCGGGAACACGCGGCTGATAGTGGCCAGGGTATATTGGCTTCGCCTTCCTTACATTGGTCCATTCCGTGAAACCCTCGCCCCACCATTGGTCGTTCTCAGGAATGCGGTGAAATTGCGGTAGGTGGAACGCAATGATTTTCGGGTCCGTCATTTGTATTAGTGCGCAGGGTGCCGCTTTTTTTCTAGCGTAACAGAACGTTAACTTGCTGGTTAGATTCGTAGCCCTCGCGACGTTGGCGACGAGGCACATCTCGAGGTACTCACGATCGCATTTCGCAGAGTGTCAGCTTCGGCCTCGAATCTCCGCGACCGATGGATGGATTCGGTCATCAAGCAGCGCTTTGCTGCCGATCGTACAGCGAACGATACAGAGCGTTCGATTCGTACAGGGTCGCGTGCGAGCCATGCGCGACTATTCGGGCATTCTGGAAGACAAGGATCATCGACGCATCGCGGATGGTGCTGAACCGATGCGCGATGATAAGAACGGTGCGGCCGACCATGAGCTTTCGCAGCGCCTTTTGCACGAACGCCTCGCTATCGGAGTCGAGGGCACTGGTAGCTTCGTCCAAGACCAAGATCGGCGCCTGTCGCAGAAAGGCACGCGCTAGAGCGATACGTTGCTTCTGTCCACCGGAAAGATTGCTGCCGCGCTCGCCCGTCATGGTGTCGTAGCCTTGGGGCAAAGACAGTATGAACTCATGAGCGAAAGCGTCCTTCGCCGCTTTTTCGACCTCCTCACGCGTTGCACCCATGCGTCCGAAGAGCAAGTTGTTGTAGATCGTATCGTTGAAGAGTACCGGCTCCTGGGAAACGATTGCGATGTTGCGTCTTAGATCGGCGACGCGCATCTGCCTGACGTCTACGCCGTCTATCGTCACCGAGCCTGCGGCGACGTCGTAGAAGCGAGGCACCAAGTTGGCAAAAGTAGTCTTGCCCGCGCCGCTTGGACCCACGAGTGCGCAGACCGTTCCAGCGGGTATCCGAATCGAAATATCGCGAAGGACAGGTTCTCCTGGCACATACGCGAATCTCACGTCGTTGAACGAAATATTCCCGTCCAATCGATCCACCGCTACCGGCGTTTCTGGATCTTGAATCGAGACATCTTCGTACAACACTTGCTCGATTCGTTCGAGAGATACCTCGCCGCGTTTCAGTTCGTTGCTGAGCGCTCCAAGTTTTTTCACCGGATCGTAGCTGACCGCCAAGGCGAAGATGATCGCCAAGAACGATTCGAGCGGCACTCGTGCACGATAGGCGTATACGAACGTGATCGAGATCCCGATGGCAGAAATGATCTCGATGGCGGGCGCCAACGACTGGGCATACTTGACGACCTTCATCTGCGTTTTGACGATTGCCCTGGTCAGGTCGTTGAAACGGTTCGTTTCCATCTGTTCGAGTCCGAATGCTCGAACTTCTTTTACTGCTGAAAGGTTTTCGGTGAAGCGATCGGTAATCGAGCCCGCTTGCGCTTGCAATGCCTTCGCCTTCTCGACCATTTTTCGCCCGACATAGCGAATTGGAAAAACCGTCGTCGGAATGATCGCAAGGCTAGCCAACACCATCATCACCCCTTGTTCCGTGAATGCCAGATAGATGAGGTAACCGATCGCGCCTACCAGTGTGGCTGGCTGTTTAATGATCTCGTTGGAGATCACGACCAATGTATGCTGCAGCTGGCCCGTATCACCCAGCCCGCGGGCAATTAGGTCGCCGGTGGAGTTGCGTTTGAAAAACGCGAGAGGCAGCTTTTGCAGCTTCTCGAAATACTGCAGCCGAAGAGATTCGAGCACTCGCACGCCGACATATTGGATTAGGTATGAGTTGGCGTACCCTGCAAGACCGCGGATGATGAAAACCCCGGGCAGCCAAAGAGCGATGCCGACAAGTTCCCACGTTCCCAGAGGTGCGGCCCCTTCTCCGAAGATCTTCGGAAAAACCTGTTTTGCCATCAACGGCAGCCCCGCGCCGTTCGCCGCTCCATAAACGAGCCCGGCCAAGATGGCGAGAATCAGGTGCTTACGTACTGGCCTGAAAAGCTTGAAATACGGCAGGAATCTTCGCATCAACGTGATCGATAAGAGCGTAGGGAGCTCATCGCGAGCCGATCGCAGGGATCGGCTGCCGCAAATGGCAATTGCGAAGGATAAGCGCCGGGTACGCGGGACACCAGTCCGTTACGCGGGGCGCGAGGAGTGACCTACAGCAGAGAATCGGTCTTCAAACCACAGCCCATCGATCGTCGCAAAGCAGTTCGAGAGAATATTCGGAAAGGCGAGGGGCCCAAGCCCCGGGTCCTATAGACCCCCCGCCCCCGAATGCGAGAGCTAAGCGGCGCGTTGCTTGCGGCGGCGGAACGCGGCGATGCCGGCTAAGCCGAAGCCGAGCAATCCGAGAGACGCCGGCTCAGGAACGTCGTGATTACCTTTGACGCCGCTGATGAGCATCACGAAATCGTTGTAGTCCTGATCCCAGTTGGAAGCCGCGAGGTCTTCCCATCCGAAAAGGAATTGACCGCCGGTTTGGTACGCGACCAAATGATCGGCGCCATCGGCGTTTAGACTGGACTGAGAGAACCAGAGGCCTGCAGGTGTGTGTAGATAAAAACCGAAAAGGTGGCTCGTGAACGCACTCGATGTCGGTGCGAAGTTGCGATACACCGTACCGTCGTTGCTTACTGAGAATGCACGCGAGGCGCCGGCGCCGGCGGCGCCGTCGAACAATTGAAAGCGGTTCGTTGGATCGTAGATGTCGTAGATGCCCAATCGATTCTGAGTCGCATAGCCGGCCAACTCGATGACGATCGTGCCGACGCTTGCGAAGCCCTCTGTCGACCATGCTTCATCGAGCGCGTATTGACCGTTCACGACGTCGATCGAAGGGGCGATCTGCTGCAGATTCTTTTCCGGCCCATTCAGGCGGATCGGTGTCGCGTGCACCGAGAACGATGCGCAGGCGGCAATCGAAGCAGCCAGTAGTAGAACTTTCTTCATTGTGATCCAGTCTCCGTGAAGCACGCCCGATTGCGTGTTCGTTGGAGCTGAAAGTGCAAAGGTGATGCCTGATTAGGCGATCCTTCGCTCTAAGGGCTCGAAAGGGCATATGGCGCACGAGGACTGTGAGCCCTGTCTCAGTTCTTCTGCACTCAGCAGGCGTCGTACGCGAGAGCTTCCCCTGTCCAACTACGCTCGCTGTAAACATTGTCGACTGAGAACTCCGTTGTTGAGAACCAGGGGTGGTTTTACATAGTCTTAGCGCACCTTCACGGATCCAGGCCCCATTCGACCTCACACCATGCGCTTATCGATCGCCTTCTTTCTATTCTTCATCGCTGCAATGACACCGATCGGTGTCATTGCAGATGCGCCAAGTGTGTTCGAGCGTCCGGCGGAGCTCGAGCCGGACATCGCATTCTGGCGACGCGTGTACACCGAAGTCTCCACTCAAGGGGGGCTCATTCACGATCCCGAACATCTCGATGTCGTGTACGAGGTGCTGGAGTTCCCTGCGCGCTCATCGCAGCGTCAGCGCTCCAAACGCATCGATGAAGCGAAGCGGAAGTACGCGCGCATTCTGGAGCGCTTAGCGAGCGGTGCGGAGGATTTGAGCAACGAAGAACAGCGCGTGAAGGCCCTATGGCCTAAGAACACACGACGCTCGCGCTTTGAACAAGCTTCCGAAGAAGTGCGTTTCCAACTGGGGCAATCGGACCGATTCCGTGAAGGTATCGTCCGCTCGGGCGCCTGGCGCGACCATATTGCGACGACATTCGAGCGTATGGGACTGCCGCGCGAGCTTGCTGCGCTTCCGCACGTCGAGTCTTCCTTCAATCCCTACGCCTATTCGAAAGTCGGCGCGGCTGGCATGTGGCAGTTCATGCGCAGCACAGGCCGGCGCTTTTTGCGCATCGACGGCGTCATCGACGAGCGTCTAGATCCGTATCGATCCTCGGAAGCCGCGGGACGATTCCTCGAGCAGAACTACATCGTGCTCGGCTCCTGGCCGCTTGCGCTGACTGCGTACAACCATGGACCGGGTGGAATGCGGCGCGCCAAAGAGAAGCTTGGCACTTCTGATATCGCAACCATTGTTCGCGAGTACAACAGCCGCACTTTCGGATTTGCCTCGCGCAACTTCTATGTCGCCTTCCTTGCAGCGTTGGAGATCGATGCCAATCCGAGCAAGTTTTTTGGAGCTATCGAGCGCAATCCCGCCGATCGGAGTATTCCGGTTGAAATGCCGAGTTTCGTGCCTGCTGCCAGCGTCTCGCGCGCATTTGGCGTGGAGCGCGAAGAGCTTCGCCGCCTTAATCCTTCGCTTTTGCCCGCGGTCTGGAACGGCTCTCGCCACATCCCGCGCGGTTTCGAGCTTCGAGTGCCCAACGAGATCGACATCACGACTGCGCTCGCGAAATTGGCCGACGGCCAGCGCTTCGATGCGCAAGTCGCCGAGACTCAGCATCGGGTGGGCAGAGGGGAGACGCTTTCGACGATCGCGTCTCGATACGGCGTGAGCGTTGCGACGCTTGCGGAGATGAACAACCTTGGTCGTCCTTATCTCATCCGAGTCGGCCAGGTGTTGACCCTGCCCACGAAGCCGGGCGCAGCACCCGCCGCCGTTGCAAAAGCGGATAAGACACCGGCACGCCCTGCGCGGCCGACTCCGCCGACCGGAGTGGTTGGCACCGAAAATCGCTATATCGTGAAGCGCGGCGACACGTTGTCGAAGATCGCGAATCGTCATGGTTTGTCCGAAGACAAGCTCATGGAGCTCAACAATATTCGCAATCGCAATTTCGTTTATGAAGGCCAAGTACTCGCGCTCGCGGATTCGGCGCGCGCGGCGCCGCCTGTCGAGGCACAAGTGACCGTGGACAACGTGGTTGTTCCGGAGGTGGAGCCGAGTGCGCAAGTTAGCGAGGCGGCGGAGCCGACCACCGAGCGAGAAGCAGAGGAGATCGGACCAGCGCTGGTGCCGGGAACTCAGGCGGCCGCCTCGGCCGATCCGAGCGATTACTCGGTTCATTCGGACGACACGATTCGCGTCCAAGCCGCGGAGACTTTGGGCCACTATGCCGAGTGGCTAGGCCTGCGCGCCAGTCAGTTGCGTCGGCTGAATCGGATGTCGTACGCCACCCCCGTCGTCGTGGGGCGCTCGGTCAAGCTCGAGTTTTCGAAGATCTCCCGCGATCAGTTCGAGGCGAAGCGGCAGGACTATCATCGACAGCTCCAAGAGGCCTTCTTCGCTCAATTCCGCATCACAGGGAACGAGACGCACGTCGTGAAGTCAGGTGAATCGATTTGGCTGCTCGCTCAGCAGCGCTACAACATCCCGATTTGGCTGTTACGCCAATACAATCCGGATGTCGATTTCGGCGCAGTGCGCCCGGGCACCAAGTTGGTCATTCCCTTGGTGGAATCCACAGCGGTCGCAGATCCGGCGGCATGATGAGAATTCTCGGTACAGTGATCGTATGCGTCCTGCTGGGCGCGTGTGCAACGGGGCGGAGCTATGAAGGTCCGAAAAGATCGGCGGATGAAGTCGCGCGCATTAGCGGTGACTTTCGCGTGACCGCGGGAGCGCCCGTCACGGTGATCTTGTTGAAGGTGGACGAGTACGAAGTCGGCATCGGCGAGAGCGCTGTGGATGTATTGCCCGGCAGGCATCGACTGTTGGTGGAGTGCCGCGTGGCCGAGAGCAAGAGCAGTGCCCGTTTCACGATCGAGGAAGAATTTGGCGAAGGCGAGCGCTACCGACTCGTCGCTGAAACCGCTCCAGGCTTACGGACATGCAGCGCGGTCCAGTTGGAAGCCTTGTAGTAGCGCGTTCGGTGCGGCTAACAGCAGTTCTGAGCAAGCACGCTATAATCGACCGAAGTTGATAACAACCATGCTGTACAGATTCGGCCTTCTTTTCACCTTGATTTGCGGCGCTGTGGCGCACGCCGAGGGGAATTTGCCTTCGTCGGCGCTCGTTTCATCGAGCGCTGAAGCGGCTTTGCCGCTTGCTGATAGCGTCGTCGTTCGGAAAACCGAACGGAAGCTGTATCTGATGCGACAGGGCGAGGTCTTGCGCAGCTACAAAGTGTCACTCGGTCTCAGGCCCGAAGGTCACAAGCAATTCGAGGGTGACTACCGCACGCCAGAGGGCAAATACCACCTGACGCGGCGCAATCCGAATAGCGAATACTTCCTCTCTATTCAGGTCGACTACCCGAACGCGCGCGACGTTGCGAATGCACGCAAGCTCGGAGTGAAGCCGGGCGGAGCCATCATGATCCACGGGCAGCCCAATACTCCTCGAAAGAATCCCGACTACTACACCAACGTTGACTGGACCGAAGGCTGCATCGCGTTGTCGAATTCCGATATGGTCGAAATTTGGCTGATGACTCCGCCAAACACACCGATCGAGATCGCTCCGTGAGCGAACACACTTCCGCGTCGGTCACTCAGGTCGATGGAGAAGTCGACGCACTGGTCGATGCAAGAGTTTCCCCGCTTGGCAGCCTGGAGAACCTATCGCAGCGCGAAGTTCAACAGCTGCTCACCTCCGGGAGCGGTGGCGTCTACGATCTGTTTAGACGATGTGCCCTCGCTGTGCTCGCTTCCGGTTTGGAATCCGACGATGTCCGAAGCATCTTCGCGAGATTCGAGGACTTCGAGATCCGCTTCGGCCGGCAAGCTTGGGGTATCAAGCTCGAATTGAAGAATGCGCCGCCGAGTGCATTCGTCGATGGCCAGATGATTCGCGGTATCAAGGAACATTTGTTCGCCGCGTTGCGCGATATCGTCTACATCCACGATGCGATTCTGGGCACTCACCGATTCGATCTGAAAGATCCGACCAGCATCACCAACGCCGTCTATCACATCCTGCGCAATGCACGCATCCTGGATTACAAGGGTCGTCCCAACCTGGTGGTTTGTTGGGGCGGCCACTCGATCAGCTCGACCGAATACGATTACACGAAGAAGGTGGGCTACGAGCTCGGCTTGCGCGGCTTGAGCGTTTGCACCGGCTGCGGGCCGGGCGCAATGAAAGGGCCGATGAAGGGCGCGACGATCGGACATGCGAAGCAGCGCATTCGAGACGGTCGCTACATCGGCATGACCGAGCCGGGCATCATCGCCGCGGAGCCGCCGAATGCGATCGTGAACCAATTGGTCATCATGCCGGATATCGAAAAGCGGCTCGAAGCGTTCGTGCGCTGCGCGCACGCGATCGTCGTCTTTCCAGGCGGTGCCGGCACGGCGGAGGAAATTCTCTATCTACTGGGCATCTTGCTCGATCCGGCAAACGCCGAACAGCCGTTACCCATCGTTTTCACCGGTCCACCGACCTCCGCAGAGTACTTTGGGCAGATCGACCGTTTCATCGGTGCGACGCTCGGTGAAGCTGCGCAGAAGCGTTACAAAATCGTGATCGGCGATCCTGCGCAGGCTGCGCGCGAGGCCGCTCGCGGTGTGGAGACCGTGCGTGAATTTCGACGTGCGAAGAGCGATGCGTACAGCTTCAACTGGCTGCTGAAGATCCCTGGAGATTTTCAGCAACCCTTCGAGCCCAACCATGAAGCAATGGCTCGACTGCAGCTCCATCGTGATCTCGATCCGCATCTGATGGCTGTCAATCTGCGCCGGGCGTTCTCCGGAATCGTGGCTGGCAACGTCAAGGAGCACGGCATTCAAGCGATCGAGCAGCACGGTCCGTTCGAATTGCGCGGCGATAAGGCCATCATGGGTCTGCTCGATGATTTGCTTTCCGCGTTCGTGGCGCAAAGACGCATGAAGCTCGCAGGCGAATACCGGCCCTGCTATCGGCTGGTCGCATGAGCAAGCTTACGCTTCGCTATCGATTCACCTTTCCGGATTCATCCGAACGCGCGTTTGCATTGGAGATGGACCGGGACACGGCGGAGCTTACGCCTTCCAAGCGCACCAATCTGCCGGCTTGGACAGAGCTGGCCTTCAATCAGTGTTCAGGCTGCCCATTCGAAGCGTCGAAGGTTTCGCACTGTCCCGCGGCGGTGCACCTCTCCAGTGTGATCGACGGTTTCGAAGATCTGGTGTCGTACGACACCGTTCGGGTCACGGTCGAAAACGAAGAGCGCTCGGTGACGGCCACACTCTCGGCGCAGCAAGCGCTGGCTTCTTTGATGGGGCTCGTCATGGCATCCAGCGGTTGCCCACGCACGGCGGTCTTCCGGCCAATGGCGCGTTTCCATCTGCCTTTCTCGAATGAATCCGAGACTGCATATCGAGTGGCGGCGATGTATTTAGTCGCTCAACATTTCGCGCTGCGCGATGGCAAAGCTCACGATCTGGGCCTGGAGCATTTGGAGCGAGTTTACCGTGGCGTTCATTCCGTCAATCGCGGCATGGCCCAGCGCCTTCGTGCCGCCAGCAGGCAAGATGCAATCGTGAACGCTATCGTCTTACTCGATGTTTACAGCAGCCTCGTGCCCGCCGCGATCCATGACATCTTGGATGAGATCCGACCCGCGTTCGAGCCACTGCTGAATAATGACGTTGAGGGATGAAGTTCAGTCTGCAGTCCACAGTCTGTAGTCCGTGGCCAGAAAAAGATCTCGCGCCGCTCGCGTCCTCGTTCCGGCTACAGACTGCAGACTGAACCCCTGCGGACTAGCGCCACGTGTGGCGCGAAAATAATCACCTGTTAAATCCGCGCATTCCGCGTATCGATCGCGTTGGAATGACTCCACTACGCTGATAAGTGGCAACCCAACTGCGATCGCTGTCGCACAACTACGACGGTATTACGTCGCTGTGATGCAGTTCCTCACTTAAGGGCGCATGAGGTGGATACCGTGCTTCTCAAAGGAGAGCACGACATGTCAGAGCACAAGCCCGATGAACTGACCGCGACCGGAAGACACCGCGCGTGGGTCGGCGAAACAACTGGGACCGTCGTTCGCGCCGGGACGAGAGATCCGCAGCGCAATTGGCTCGAGCGAAACCAACCTGCGAATCCGCGGCACGCCGCGATCACTCGTTCGCTCTATAGTTGGTCGAACTATAAGAACTGGACCGACAAGGTCCGGCATGGATGGGATAAGGATAAGAAATAAGTGACGAGGTGACGGGGTGACGAAGTCAGAGAGCTTCGCATCGACGTCACGCGAAATCGAGAGAATCCTCAGACACGCCGCACCTACTCCATCGCGGCAGCTAAGCTTCCCATCGTTCGAACGACCGGTCCCGGTGTGGGGACGATGGCGCTGGAGATCATCGAAGAGGTGATTGCCGGCGATCCGGGAGGGATCTCCAGCGCTTTGCGCTGACTGATCCAATCGATGAGCGGCATCCACTGATCGAGATCTTCGCGAACTACATACGATTTCATTTCGAAAATGCCGGTGCCGGATTCGGACGCTTTGATGTAGTTCTGCGAGTCGCGCAAAGTTGCGATGACCGGGATCTGCAACGTCTCCAAGAACTTCATCAACGACTTGTACATCACGGTGTTCTTCTTGACGCGATTGGCGATGACCGCAATGCGTTGTTCGTCGCGGCGGATCTTAGCGATCAGCAGCAAATCGGAGATGCATTTGGCCGCCGCATGGATATCGATGTCCGAAGGCAACACCGGCACGATTACGGCTGTGGCATTGCGAGTGATGTCAGGCAGGCGCTGAGCTTCGAGGGCAGCGGCCGTATCTACAATCAATCTTTCAGTATCCAGCGGCAGGCGGGTCGCGAAGCTTCGCGTGACGCGGGAGTTGCGCTCGTAACCGGCGATGCCGTGAATCGCAGTTTGACCCTTCGCGCGTTTGCTGAGCCAACGGGTGCTCGATCCCTGTGCATCGAGATCCATCAGGGTTGGCCTTAAGCCCGCAACCGCGAAATAACTCGCCAAATTGGTCGCGATCGTGGTCTTGCCCGAACCACCTTTCGGATTCAGTAGAACGATCTTCTGCATGCGAACGCCGCGATCGATTTGACTAAAAGTGCTGTGGAAAGCCTACGCACCGGCCGTCAGCCGCGCAAGGTCAGTAGTGTGACGATAGTCACTAGCTGCGATAACGATCGCTGTGAGTCATCTCACATCGATCCGAATTCCATCCGCGTACAGTCTTTTTCACTCACCACGGAGGCGCGATGGAATTTTTGTTGTTGTGGGCCGATAACCTCGATGACGCGCTCGGCGCAGTGCGCCATCTAGCACCGAAACTGATAGGTTTGCTGCTCGCGATTGCCCTCTTCGCGATGACAGGGATCGCCTTAATCCTCGCCCCGCACGCCCTACTCGCAGCCACTGGCTTAATCCTTTCGGCCGCACTCGTAGAAGCGGTTCGACGCAAGCGGCGGTTGGCGGCTGACAGTTGATCTCGCGGGGTACCGCTGGCGGTTGACGGCCAGAGTAAGATCGGCCCGGTCAGGGCATACCAAGAACGTTAATGGAACTGCTGCGAGCTCGCCGCGCCCGAGCGGTTTAGCCGCAACCGCCAACGCCAGTCGACCCTTCGCTCTCGCCCTTCTGGCCGCCAACTACCAACCGTCAACTGTCAACCGGAGGCGCGCACGCGCCGACGCTTGAAATCTCCCCGCCTCGCCCCCATACCCGCGGCGCTCGATCGAGCGATGTGAACTAAGAAGCGGAGTCAAGAACAATGGCCGAGGCGAGTGCAGCGCAAACACTGGGTTTCCAGGCGGAAGTCAAACAGCTGTTGAAGCTGATGATTCATTCGCTCTATAGCCACAAAGAGATCTTCCTCCGTGAGCTGATCTCGAATGCTTCGGATGCCTGCGACAAACTGCGGTTCGAATCGCTCGCGAAGCCGGAATGGCTGGAAGGCGGGGGCGAGCTGACGATCACGATCGATGCAGACGCCGCGGCTCACACCATCACGATCACGGACAACGGTATCGGCATGACGCGCGATGAGGCAGTGGAGCACCTGGGAACGATCGCGAAATCAGGCACCGCCGACTTCCTGTCTCGGCTCACCGGGGATCAAAAGAAAGACGCCCAGTTGATCGGGCAGTTCGGTGTCGGTTTTTATTCCTCCTTCATCGTCGCCGATCGCGTCGACGTATTTTCGCGCAAGGCGGGTGAGTCAGCTTCGGCCGGCGTTCATTGGAGCTCGAAGGGCGACGGAGAATTCACCGTGGAAACACTCGAGCTTCCGGCGCGCGGGACGAAGATCGTGCTGCACCTGAAAGAGGGCGAGCATGACTTTGCCGATGATTACCGAATCCGTTCGCTCGTCCATAAGTATTCAGACCACATCGCTTTTCCGGTGCGCATGCGCAAGTCCGAGAAGGATGCCGAATACGAAACCGTCAATCATGCGCAGGCGCTGTGGACTCGTCCGCGCACCGAAGTCAAAGACGAGGAATACAAAGAGTTCTATCGTCACGTAACCCATGATTTCAGCGACCCGCTGGCCTGGTCGCACGGCAAAGTCGAGGGCAAGAAGGAGTACACGAGCCTTCTGTACATTCCCTCGCGAGCGCCCTTTGATCTGTGGCACCGGGAAGGTGCTCGCGGTCTGAAACTGTATGTGCGCCGCGTCTTCATCATGGATGACGCCGAGCAGTTCCTGCCTCTGTATCTGCGCTTCGTCAAAGGCGTGGTCGATTCTGCAGATTTGCCATTGAATATCTCTCGCGAGATGCTGCAACAAGATCCTGCGATCGACTCGATGCGCACCGGTCTTACGCGCCGCGTACTCGACGCTCTCGCGAAGCTCGCGAAGGATGAGTCGGAGAAATACGCGACCTTCTGGAAGGAATTCGGTGCCGTTCTCAAAGAAGGACCGGGCGAGGATCACGCCAACAAAGAACGAATCGCGAAGTTGTTGCGTTTCTCGAGCACACATGCGGACAAGGAAGAGCAGGATGTATCGCTGGATGATTACATCGCGCGCCTGAAGCCAGGACAGACTTCGATCTACTACGTCATTGCCGATTCCTTCGCGGCCGCGAAATCGAGCCCGCACTTGGAAGTCTTGCGCAAGAAGGGCATCGAAGTACTGCTGCTATCGGATCGCGTCGATGATTGGCTGATGGATCATCTGCGCGAATACGAGGGCAAGTCCCTGCGTAACGTGGCTCGCGGCGAACTGGATTTGGGCGAGGTTCAGACCGAAGAAGAAAAGAAAGAACAGGAATCTCTCTCGAAGGAGCATTCGGAGCTCATAGAGCGGCTCAAGAAATCTCTCGGGGATAAAGTGAGCGACGTGCGAACGACGATACGTCTTGCGGATTCGCCAGCGTGCCTCGTGCTCGGCGAGCACGACATGGGCGCTCAAATGCGCCGCATTCTCGAAGCGGCGGGCCAGAAGGCGCCGTCAGCGAAACCCATTCTAGAGATCAATGCAACTCATCCACTGCTGCAACGGATAGCGTCCACTTCCGACGACGCCACTTTCGACGATCTAACGATGCTGGTCTTCGAGCAAGCGACGTTAGCGGAAGGTGGCCAATTGCCCGATCCGGCAGCATTTGTGCAGAGGTTGAATAGGTTGCTTCTCGCCATGCGATAGCATGGTGAGCGCGGTGTATGGGGTGTAAGGCCGAAGGAGTGTATGAGGTGTAAAGTGTAGAGGTGTAAGGTCAGAGGGATCAGTGCTTATTCTGACGTCTACACGTCCACACGTCTTTCACCCCTACACGGCTAGATGCGCGAAGGTCAGAGCGGATCGTGCCGCTCTGACTTCTACACCTCTACACCACATTCACATCGACACCGCCCAGCGGCTCAGCCGGTAGGCTGTTCTATCCCCAACAGCTCCACATCGAACACGAGTGTTGCGCCTGGTGGTATTACTCCGCCGGCGCCGCGATCGCCGTATGCGAGATCTGAAGGAATGACCAGGCGGCGTTGGCTGCCCACGCGCATGCCTTGCACGCCTTCTTCCCAGCCTCGGATCACTTGGCCTGCACCGATGGTGAATCGGAATGGCTCGCCACGATCTCGCGAGCTGTCGAACTTAGTGCCTTTCGTTTCCGCAGCGCGCGGGTCATATAGCCAACCCGTGTAATGCACCACCGCGGTTTGTCCTTGCGAGATGCCCTCACCTGGCGCGACATGCAAGTCGATTCGCTGCAACTCCGTGACCGCTGCTGGTGCAGCAGGCGTTTCGGCCGCCGGCATCTGAGCCGCGGGCGCTGGTTCGTCGCGGGAGCAGGCAGATAGACAAACGGCAGTAGCTGCGAGCAGGAAAGGTATGAGTTTCATCGTTTGGAGCTTTGTCGAGCGGATAAGGCCGTGTAATGGGTGTAGACGTGTAAGGCGTGTAAAGTCAGAGAAGCGTACCGATAACGCGGTTCTGTCGTCTACACGTCCACACCTCTACACGTCCTTTACTTCACCCCAGGATTGATCGCATACGTTCCCGTGATTCTAGCCTCCGCCAAGATGTGAGGGCGCATCGCTTCGAGTGCTTCCACGGCGGTGAAGTCATCCGGCACATCGCAACGATCGCACTTCAGCGCATAGACAGTGAAGTGATAACGATGCACCCGCATGTCATTCCAGGGCGGGCAGGGTCCATCGTAGCCGCGATACGTGCCCATCATGTCGGGGTCT
>JAICPY010000091.1 GCA_025929585.1 Steroidobacter sp. | reverse complement strand
GGATGTTTGCGCAGAGGTTTACCGAAGACAAGCTTGTGGGAGGAGATGAGTTTTCGTCGGTAGCGCAGGGCTTGGCGTTGATGGGAGCTGCGTGATCGCGCAACGAGAGATGTGCGCGAGTTCGGCATCGGGATCTCTTAGGTCAACGCGATCAACGAACGAAGCGTCTGATGGCTCTTCAGAGTGCAGCCGGATGAGTGCGATAGCTGATCTGATCTTCGGGCAAATGCTCGCCATTGCTAACTCTTGCCGATGACCGTGAGCAAACTGCGAGACCCCACCAACTCCGACTCGTCGAGCCCGCTGGTCATTTCCGCATAGGTGAGGTTGAGGATCTGGCCTGCTTTCTCCGTCATTCCGATACTTGCCCACAGTCGGGACAAGGCTGCCGCTGCTCTCAATGCCGGAAGCAATGCGTGCTGGGTGCGTGCGACGGCGAGCGCTTTGCTTAGCTCTTGCTCCGCAAGTGAACACGACTCCTGCTCTCTGCTCGTTGCCAAGTGAAGCTTCCCTTTGAGCCGGTGAAGCTCGGCAACATAGAACCGCTCGCCAGTGCGCTCGCTCATCGCCAAAGCCTCCTGAACGATGCGCAAGCCTACGTCGAAGCAACCATTTCTCAGCTGTGCGGCCGCAAGCAGCCCGAGCAGATGTGGCTGGAACATTTCCGATCCGGTTGCGCGTGCTTGCTCGATTCCCCTGCGGATGAGCGAGACGCCTTCCGCAATTTCGTCCAACTCAACGAGGGACGCTCCGAGGTAGCACGATGCCCATCCCTCGATCAGGTTGAACCGCCATTCTTTCGCCATAGTGAGCGCGGCTTTGCCGTAGTCGCGACCAAGAGTTGCATTGCCTAGCTCGAGGTGAATGGCGGCGGCGTGTGCCAACGCGAAAGCTTGTGTGAACGGATGCGCGAGCCGATTGGCCAGCGCGATTGCCTCATCGGCCCGTTGGGCCGCAGTGTGCGTTCGCCCGAACAATACCAACGAGCGGGCACTGAACATCCGTGCGCACACGCCGCAATCGTGGCTGCCGTACTCCAAGTTGCCGGCGTCGCTCTGGTCGATCGAATACAACCTGATTCCATCGTCTGCATGCGAAATGCTGCCGCGTAAGTCGCCAATCGAATAAAGCGTGGCCCAATTGGCATGATGGGCTTGAAGCAAAGAGGCATCGTCGCCTGAGTCGCAAGCGATCTTGCGCAGCTGCGTGGCAATCCTGTGAGCCTCGTGCAGGTCGCCGCGCGCGGCATTGAATACCCACAGATTCCACAGCGCAGGGAAGAGACGTTGCGTTGCCCCCCTCTTGCGACACAACTCATGCGCACGGGTATAGGCCGCCTGCACATCCGCCGTGGCCCATCCTTGCGTCTGCATCAGCACGTTGCCTGAACCGATGCACAAGTTGATCTCGAGCTCATCACGCGTATCGCACTCAGGCAGCTGCTGCAAGAGCAGGAGCGCTCTTTGAAAGTGCTGTTGAGCACTAGGGTGGGCGTTGCGACGCAGATTGTTCTGCGCAGCCTGCTCGTGATATCGAATCGCCCGCTGCACATCGCGGCCAAAGTCGAAATGCATTGCGAGCTCCGCGGCACTCTGAGCTGCCTGCACGCCGAGTGCAGCCTCGATGCGCAGTCCAACTGCGCGATGCAAGGCGGCGCGGCGACCGGCCGATAATTGCTCGCGCAGCACTTCTGCATATAGCGCATGCATGAACTCGAAGGTCGCGCTGACCGTTCCGTCCGGCCATTCGGTGACGCGAGCTTCGCGCACGAATGCACCGCGACGCGCGAGGTCGGTGAGTGTGCGCTCTGCTTCGCCGCTCGATACGTCGGCCCCGGCGGCAACCAATGCGGCAGGCACGATCAGACCGACAACGCACGCAACCTCCAGAATGCGGCGTTGCTCCGCGTCTAATCGGCTGAGTTGACGCTCGATGGCCCGCTGTAGATCGAGGGGCAGGCACAGCTCTCGGGTATCCAGTTGCTCCGACACGATCCAACGTTCGTTCCTGCTCATCAACTCGGATCGTGAAACTAAATCGCTCAGAACGCTCACGATGAAAAGTGGATGACCCTCCGTGCGTTGATGGACCGCACGCGCGAGGCGTTCCAACGCAGCCTCACTGCCCTCAACAGGCGGAAATCGTTGCGTCGCATACGCAATCGTCGCGCTCTCATCCAGTGGGGCGAGCTCGATGTGACTGCACAGTCCACGAACACGCAGATCATTCGCTAGCGAATCCGCGAGTAAGCTCTCGCCCGGCCGGTACGTGCAGATGATCAGAGTACGTGTGCGTTCGGTACGCCGCGCAAAGCATGCGAGCCAGTCGAGCGTGGACACGTCGCTCCAGTGAAGGTCCTCGATACATAGAACAACTGGCGCACGTTCTGCGACACTTTCGATCAGATCCGTCAACTCCCGCAGCATTCGTTCCGCCGTCGCTCCAGCGATGCGCCGCTGCAATGCATCGGCATCGATACGGGCCTGAAGCGCCGGGAGTTGAGCCAGCCAAAGAGGCGCGACTTGACGCAGAGCTCTGATGAGATCGTCACGGACATTCAAGCGGGCCAGCCGCGCGATAATTTCGAGCAGCGGCTGATAGGCCTCGCCAGGGCCAATGTGTTGAACGCAATCGGCGCGTGCGAATACGAATTCGCACGGCGCGCAAGCCTGGCTTTGAAACAAGTCCACAAGCGCGGTCTTGCCAATGCCCGGCCCACCGCTTACGAAGACGACCTGTCTGTATGCTTCGCAGGCACTAGCTAGTGCCTCGTTCATTCGTCGCATCGGCACGTTGCGGCCGACTATATGGCCCAAGTGCGCGCGCGCTGCAGGTGGCAGATTGCGCTCTACTACAGGCTCCGCATGCACGGAAGTCGGCGGAAGAAACCGGAAGCCGCGCCGGTGAACGGTCTCGATATAGGAAGGCGAGCGCGCGTCATCGTTCAACGCTTTGCGTAATTCCTGGATGCACGAGATGAGCGTCGCGTCAGTGACGGCCGACTTGGGCCAGGCAGCGCGAAACAATTCCTCCTTGCTCACGACCTGACCAGATCGTGCGGCTAACACGCAGAGCACTCGCAGCGACTTCGGCGTGAGTCGGATCTCGCGCTTGCCTCGCATCAACCCTTGAGCAGGATGTAGCTGATAGCGGCCGAAGCGAATTGATTGATCGAGGGACATCGGACCTCCCGTCCGCGACGGCGAGGCGCTCGGGCTCAAGGCTGCGCGTCCAGATGATTCCCGCAGAAATCCCATAGTTTCGCCGTGACTGCAATCGACCCCGTCCCCCATATTACACGCCTGGTCCTGTGTGGAGGAAAGCTAGATGCTCGAATCGACTCGCGCGGTTCACCTGGTCGCTACGCTCTCGCTACTTGTCGTTCCACTGGCGCAGCCGGTCGCGGCGACGCGAGCCGAGAGCGCTCATGCAGTGCACGAGCACGCAGAGAACCTCGGCAGCGTCAATCTATCGACAAGTTGCAAGCCCGAGGCAAACTCGCAAGTCCAGCGTGGCTTGGCGCTGCTCCATCACATGATGTACGAGCGCGCCGCGAGCGAGTTCGTTGCAGCGACCCGAACACAGAGCGACTGCGCGATGGGCTATTGGGGGCAGGCCATGAGCTTCGTTCACCCTCTCTGGTCGGATCCACCTGACGCCGCGAAGTTCGCAAAGGGAAGCTTGCTTGCGGATGCTGCAATGAGGGAGGGAGATAAGACGCCGCGCGAGCGGGAGTACATTCGAGCCCTGCAGGCTTATTACAACGAAGGCAAGAGCACCAAAGAATCCGGCAACTTGCTTGCGTTCGCTCGCGGATGGGCAAGCGTTCACGAGAAATATCCCGATGATCCGGATGCCGCGTTGTTCCATGCGCTCAGCCAACTGGCGACGGCCGATCCCAGCGATAAGACATTCGCTCAGCAGCGGCGCGCGGGCGCGTTGATCGAGGCCGTCCTCGCTCTCTATCCGACTCATCCGGGAGGACACCACTACATCATTCACGCCTATGACTATCCGGCACTCGCAGCGCGAGCACTAACGATTGCACGCGAATACGGACGGATCGCGCCGGAGGTCCCGCATGCGTTGCATATGCCGACACATGTCTTCACGAGACTCGGGTTGTGGGAGGAATCGATCGCTTGGAACACACGTTCCGCGGCAGCGGCATTGAAGAATCCGGTGTCCGGATCGGTGTCCATTCACTACCTGCATGCGCTCGATTATCTGGTGTACGCGCATTTGCAGCGTGCCGAAGACGGCAAGGCTGCAGCAGTGGCGAAGGATCTGCGCAATCTGCGGCCACCGGTGCAAGTGGAGCTCGCATCCGCTTATGCGTTCGCTGCGGTGCCCGCGCGTATCGCGCTGGAGCGGCAACGCTGGGCCGATGCGGCGGCTCTCGAAGCGAGAGTACCGGCCTGGTATCCGTGGGAGTCCGCTCCGGCGGTCGAGGCAATCACACAATTCGCACGCGCCCTCGGAGCGGCTCGAAGTCACGACGATGCGCTCGCGCGCTCAGCGCTGCAGAGACTGGAGTCTTTGCGTGATCGAGCTGCAGCGTCCAACGTGTATTGGGGCACGCAAGTCGAAATTCAGCGTCTTGCCGCGCTCGCATGGCTGACCTTCGAGCAAGGTCATCGCGTCACGGCACTCGAGCAGATGCGCAAGGCTGCCGATCTGGAGTTATCGACCGAGAAGCATCCGGTGACTCCCGGCGAAGTTCTGCCCGCGCGCGAACTGCTCGCGGACATGCTGATGGAGCTGGGTGACTACGCAGGCGCAGAGCAGGAGTACAAGAAATCACTCGAGCGTAGCCCGAATCGCTTCAACAGCTTGTACGGAGCAGGTCGTGCGGCGGAGCTGCGCGGCGATCGCGCAACAGCGATCCGCTTCTATGAGCAGTTGACGATGCTCAGCCCGGCTACGGATGCAGAGCGGCGCCCCGTCAAGCTCGAACATGCCAGGCGATTCCTCGAGCATGCACGTACAGCCCCTGGCAGGGCGCCGGGGTAGCGGCTCGCTCCTCACGAACCTACGTTTCTCCGCCCGATCCCCGCTCAAACCGTAGCGTCTGTTCGCATCTGACGCAATTGCGACATTTCCGATGGGGGCAGGCGCCGGAAGGAGCATCTTTATTGCAGGCAAAGACCGGAGGATCGGGAGAATGGCCCACGGAGTGGAGATGAACAAGGTAGTCGTGGTATCTGTTCTGTTCGCGGTTTTATTAGGTGCTAGCTTCGTGTTGACTCGGGATCCGAGTGATGCGCACTCGACTGCTGATCGTTCGCGGGCGGACAACCCAACGCCAGACTCGACTGCGCGGTATCAAGGTGAGGAGAAGGTATCTGTCGGCGGGCAGAAAACTTTGTCAGCGAACGATAGCCAGTTGCAGATTCATAAACTCGAATCGCAAACGGTCCGGGACATTCTGGAGCATGCTCGGATGGGCATCGCGGCCGCTCAGTTTAAAGCGGGCTTATTGATGGAAGAATGTGCGCGAGGTCATATGACGCCTGAGCAACTCGAGCGAGCCGAGCGATCCAGTATCTCGCCTGAGCATTTCCGAATGATCAAAGAGGAGATCGAGAGATGTGCGCCGGTTGCGGAACTCGTATCTGGTGATCTTGCAGTAGAGAGCAAGCAATGGATGAATGCGGCGCTTCAGCAAAAATATCCGGTGGCAGTTGCACGTTATCTCACGAGATCTGAGCAGACTCCATCGGTCGAATCACTTGATACGGCACTGTTGGATGCAGTCGCCGCAAGTCAGAAAGATGTTGGAGTTCAGAGCGACGCCTACCTCAGGGTTCTGGCAGCGATGGATAAGCGAGAGGCGGTGACCGGCATCGAGGCGGATCCAAGGGTTAGGGACGCATGGACTCTGATGCATTGCCGAGTTACCCGGCAATGCGACCCGGAGGTCACTCGTGAGCATTTCAAATCTGAGCTGAAGGAAGTGGAGTGGCGGGCTCTGGTTTCCTTAGAGACAGAGCTTACGAGCAGGATAGAAAGCAGCGATTGGCAACGCCTCAGATTGTATTGAGCGAGCGTGTGCCCAAGGTCAACCTCGAATCGCTGCAGCTCGAAACCTCCCGCCTCATCCTGCGGCCCATTCGTATGGAAGATTTCGATGCGTGGGCGACTTGGATGGCGGACAGCGAAGCGATGCGGCACTTGGGCGGTGCGGTACCGCGGTCGATGGCTTGGCGCGCCTTCATGACGATGGGTGGCGCGTGGCATTTGGCGGGATTCTCGATGTTCTCTCTGATCGAGAAAGCGACGGGCACTTGGGTTGGCCGCGTCGGTCCATGGCAACCGGAAGGATGGCCGGGCACGGAAGTGGGTTGGGCTGTGGTGCGCAGCTGCTGGGGTAAAGGGTATGCGCCGGAAGCCGCGACTGCTGCGATCGATTGGGCATTCGCAAAAATCGGGTGGACCGAAGTCATTCACACCATCGAAGTTTCAAATGTAGCTTCGCAATCGGTAGCGAAAAAGCTCGGCTCTACGAACCGGGGTCTTTGTCAGATGCCCGCGCCACACGACAAACTCGTGGTCGAGGCTTGGGGCCAGACGCGCGAGGAATGGTACGCACGTCGCGACGAGAGATGAGTACGAGCGAGAGGCGCGCCTTTTACTTCAAGTCGCGGGCTGTTTGGATTCGGCAGCGATCTGGCGCAGCGCCTGTTCGAAAACCTCCGCAGGCTGTCCGCCTTGAATCAGGTACTTGTCGTTCACGATGACCGAGGGAACGGCCTGGATGCCCTGCTGTTGATAGAACCGCTCGCGCTCGCGAACTTCATCTGAGTAGAGATCCGATTCCAAGACTTCTTTTGCGCGCACTGGATCAAGACCCGCCTGCGTGACGACATCGAGTAGTACTTCGCGATCGCTCGGATTTCGGCCATCGGTGAAGTACGCTGCGAACAGCGCGCGTTTCAATGCGTGCTGGCGGCCTTCGAGCTGGGCCCAGTGCAGCAGCCGATGTGCGTCGAACGTGTTGTAGATTCGCGAACGCTTTTCCATGTTGAAAGTGAATCCGAGAGCAGCGCCTCGATTGCGAATGCCCTCCTGGTTGCGCGCCATCTGCTCCGGCGTCGAACCATACTTCTGCGCGATGTGCTCACCGATGTCCTGCCCTCCCGGCGGCATCTGCGGATTGAGCTCGAACGGCTGAAAGTGAATATCCGGAGTCACTTCATCGCCGACGCGCTCGAGCGCCTGTTCGAGCGATCTGAGCCCGATTACGCACCAGGGACAGGAAACATCGGAGACGAAGTCGATCTTGAGGCGAGAGGTCATGGGTATCCGGATTATCTGAAGAATAGAACGGACATGCGGGCACGAAGCAGAAGTTCAAGTTGCCAATTCCGCCCGACAGTGCCGATTCCGCCGGCGAACGATTGTCCACGAGAGTGGACACCCAACGCAGTTGCTCGAACTGAAATCTCGCGTCACGAGAACCACTTAGCACAGTCGATCTCTCGCTGCCTGCTTGGTACGGCGCTTGCTCTCCTTCTTCTGCGAAAAATAACGCAGCAATCTCGCAAGGAGAGATTTGATGAATACGGGAAAGTTGATTGCATGTTTAGCTCTGGTGTCTGGCTTCGCGCCATCTGCATTCGCGAATGACAATGGCTTCTATGTCGGAGCCGGTATTGGGACCACGCAATACGCGAAGAATGTGACCCTAGACACTGAGGAAACTCTACCGATGAAAGGTAGATCCGATAAACGCGGCACGTCCTGGAATCTCACGCTCGGATATCAGATCGGTTCGCACCTCGCCTTCGAGCTCGGCTACTTGGACCTCGGGGACGCGCGATCGTCGGTTGCGGATCTCAGCGGTGAGTCGGATGCCGCAGGGCGATTCAACTTCTCGGTGACGGGAGTCACTGCCGCGTTGGTGGGAAGGTTTCCGATCGGGAAATGGACTCCGTACATTCGGGCCGGCGTGCTGTTGTCGAATACCGAGCTCGACTATTCAGGCAGCGTGTCCGGCGCGCCTTTCCGGGGACGTGTTAAAGGCGATTCCAAGGACGCATTATTCGGCGCCGGTGTGACTTTCGATCTTGGATCGCGATGGGCGGCGCAGCTCGACATCACCCAGGTGCTGGAGGCTGGCGAGCCTGGCAGTGGACAGATGGATTTCGCGATCGGGACCCTCGGCATTATCCGGCGCTTCTGAACCGAAAAGGGGGGGTGTCCACAATCGTGAACACTCGCGGGTTGGGCGGTGCGCATGCACAATGTCGAAAAGCCGTGCATGCGCACCGATAACTACGACCCTTCATGAACAGGCGCGGACAGTTGGAGACGACCTCAGTCAAGGCGGCCACAACATGGCTGTGCGCGATAATGCTGGCGCTGCTGTTTTCTGCGCAGGTGTTTGCGCAGAGCGCAGCTCCATCAGCGCTCTTAGTGGAAGATCTTCAATGTCGCGGTAACGAAGCAACCTCTTGCGAGTTCATCCTCGGCTATCTCTATCTCTTGCCCGGCGATCCCGTCGATGAGGATGAGATTGGCAACGCGCGTTTGCGACTAGCGTCGCAGCCGGCCTTCCGTTCGGTAGACATTTATCTAGAGAAGGGATCGAGTCGCGATCGTGTGCGCGTGATCGTAGAGGTCGATGAGGCGGATCCGTATGCCCGTGAATGGTTAGCCGGAACATCCTGGCGCATCGACAGTCTGTCGCAGCTCGTCTCGGGACGACTCACGCATCAAAACCTATTCGGTACGGGCAAACTGCTGGATATATCTGGGTTTGCGTACGTCCCGCTGCATGGTCGTGTGCGCAGCGAGTACAGCGCGCGCGTGCAGTACGTCGATCCGCACTTGCTGGACACGAAACGAAACTACCTGATCGCCGGCATCGCCGGCATCACCAACGAGTTCGAGGGCCTCGATCAAGAGCGGTCCGAAATAGACGCTTTCGTCGCTGACGTCACGATCGGGCGCCGGCTTTGGGACTTTTCCTATTTCAGCGTTCTCTATCGATATATCGCTCATGCAGACGTGCACCTCGCTTTGCCACAGAGCGACGGCAGTGTCGCTCGGCTCAACCCGACGGTAAACAATTATGTGCTTGTCGCGAGCTACGGCTGGAACTCGGAAGATGATCCTTACTTTCCGACGCGCGGTTCGCGCACCGTACTTCGACGAACATGGACGGACACCACTGAAGCCGATTGGGATGGCGGCTTTCGGAAGACTTGGACCACCGCTGGTGGCACGTCCTGGTATGCGAAAGTTTTGGAACAGCCGGGCACGGAGTATCGCGGCGCCATCGAGGAAGAGATGGAAGCCTCGCTCGGATTCGCGCGGCCGATCGCCGGATCGACGAGCGGCGAGATACGCCGGGGGCGCTGGTACGTTGAAGCTGGCTACTCTTCAAGCAACACCTTCAGAGGAGATCATTTCCGAGAGTATGGGCTCAAAGTTGGCGTGCGCCTCGACACGCGCTCGTTTGGCGTGGTCGATCTGTACGCGTTGGGTACGGGCATGGATATCACTTCGCGCGGAACGCCATGATGCGCGCGATGCGAGTGCTTATCGGGCTGATGCTGTGGACCGCCAGTGGCCATGCAGCAGAACTGAATCACATGGTGAACGACCGAACCATCGGCGCGCGGCTTGAAGGCTTGAATTATCCGGATACCCTTCGCAAGGACCTGCGCAGCGGCCTTACGAATCGAGTGCTGATCCGGGTGACGCTGAACGAGCTGAACAAGCTGCAGGGCACTCGCGCAATCGAAATTGCGGTCAAGTACGATCTATGGGATGAAACGTTCAGCGTAGTGCAGCGCCGCGACGGAACCGTAGTGAACGATCAAGTGCTCAAGACTCTTGGCGAGGTATTAACGTATTTGCGAAATCTCGAAATGCCAAACTTGTTTCCGGTAGTGGCCGATATGGGACCCCTGACGTTGCGAGCCGAGGCACTGTTGAATCCGATTGAGCGCGAACGCATGGAGCAGATTCAGAAGTGGGTTCGCGAGAATAGTAGCTATGTGCCGCTCGAAGGTGCCGCGGAATCCACGTCGAACGCCATGTTCAACCGAATCTTCGAGCAGTACGCACGAAATGCCGATGCCGCGGCCGAATGGCGCGAGACGGTGGCTTCCCCGGTATTCTCGGTGCCGCGACCGTGAGCGATCGCAAGGTCCGGCTGCTGCTGTTTCTGGCGATCTTCATCGTCAGCGCACTGCCATTGCTGGCAGCACTGTATTTCCTCGACAGTACATTGAAGACGAGTCTTAGCCTCGGTTTCAACCCACAGGTCACGCAGGCACTGGAGCAAAGTGCGCAAAATTTGAAGACGCTAAGAGGACTGGATCCCGAGCGGCACGCAGTCTATCGGCAACAGTTTGAATCACTGCAACAGCTGCAGCAGGTGTACTCGGATCCGGAGATGATCCGACGCGGCATCCTGCAATCGCTGCGCATTTATTTCGCGCTAGGCTTCATCGCCGCCGTCGCTGTCTCGCTATCCGTCGCCGTCCTGTTGAGCAGAACCATTGCACGTGCCTATAAGCAGACCTTCGATGAGCTCATTGCTCAGCGCGAGAAAGTGCGCTATCTGCAGGAGATCTCTTCCTGGCAGGAGTTGGCCAAAGTACTCGCCCACGAAATCAAGAATCCACTCACGCCGATCGAAGTGCTGGTCAGCTCGCTAGACAAATCACACCGAGCACTCGACTCGGCGGAGTTTGGCCAACATCTGTTACGAACGCAGGTGATGATTGCGGAGGAATTGCAGCACCTCAAGCGCACGGTCAACAAGTTTGCCGACTTCGCACGTCTTCCTGCCGTGCAGCTAACGCGCGTCGATTTGCGGGAGGCGTTGGCCAGGAATCTGCAGGCACTCACAGTGCAGCTCGAGCCCGCGCAGATCGACACGCAGTTTCCCGAAGGTGCCCCGGTGGAGGTGGAGCTGGACTCGACGCTGTTTCGCCAAGTCCTGACCAACATCGTTCGCAACGGCATCGAAGCGAATCCCCAACAGCGGGTGAAGTTCACCGTCGAGGTGTGCCTGCAGGATGACTCGGTGGAAATTGCGGTGGCCAACGACGGCGTACCGGTGAAAGCGGAGCTCTCCGAACGAATCTTCGATCCGTATGTCTCCAGTAAGAGCGGCAGCGAGAACATGGGGCTCGGACTCGCCATCGTACGCAAGATCGTGATTGAACACGGCGGCGACATCCACTACGAGCAACGGCACGGCAAACCGACCTTCGTCATTACCTTGCCGAGGCTACGTCGATGAGCGAAGCAGCGACCCGTCCGACAGTGCTCGTGCTCGATGACGAGAAGAATATCCGCGAGGCGATCGCAATCGCGCTCGAGCAGGAAGGCCTGCACGTGCTCACCGCGCATGACGTCGCATCGGCTGGACGGGTGCTGCGAGAACGCATCATCGACCTACTGATTTTGGACATACGTTTGGGCGAGATCGACGGGCTGACCTTCTTTCGCAAGCTGCGCTCGGATGGATTCGAAGTGCCGGCGATCTTCATCTCGGGCCACGCGACACTGACGGAGGCTGCACAAGCGGTGAAGATCGGCGGCTTCGACTTCGTCGAAAAGCCTTTCACCGCGGAGAAGATCGTCATCGCAGCACGGCGGTGCCTGGAACACTCCATGCTGAGAGAGCGACTGCGGCTCATCGCGGCTCGGGATGGGAGCCGGGAGATCGTCGGCGATTCGATCGCCATCAAACGTGTTATTGCGGACGCTTTGCGAGTCGCAGCGACCAGCGCGAACGTACTAATTACTGGCGAGAGTGGCACCGGAAAGGAGCTCATCGCAAACACCATTCATACGCATTCAGATCGTCGCGAGATACCGTTCGTGAAAGTAAATTGCTCCGCGATTCCGGAGAACCTAGTGGAAAGCGAACTGTTCGGCCACGTCCGCGGTGCATTCACGGGCGCAAGTACGCCAAAGCGCGGTTTGTTCGAAGTTGCGCATAGAGGTGTGCTATTCCTCGATGAGATCGGCGACTTGCCGCTCGGCGCGCAAGCGAAGATTCTGCGGGCGTTACAACATGGAGAAATCCAGAAAGTCGGCGCCGAGAAAAGCACGGCGGTGGACGTGCGCGTCATCTCGGCCACCAACAAGGATCTTCAACGTTGCGTCCGCGAAGGTACGTTCAGAGAGGATCTTTATTATCGTCTGAGTGTCGTGCCAATCCGGGTGCCCAGTTTGCGCGAACGTCGCGATGACATTCCTCTGCTGATCGAATTCACTATCGACCGTCTATGCGCCAAGCACAATTTGAAGAAGAAGAAGTTGGACGAGGACTTGTTGTCCGAGCTCAAGCGCTATCCGTGGCCGGGCAATGTACGTGAGCTCGAGAATGTTCTAGAACGCGCACTTATTATGAGTGGCGACACCATCACGGTCATGGATCTGCCGGAAGAGTTGATCACCGCAGAAAGCGAGGACAAGCCCACCGATGTCGCGCACGGCGCACCGGGAACACTGAAGCAACTGCGCGATGAGGCGGAACGCGACGCCATTCTGACAACTCTCAGAAAACACGGTGGGAACATCAGCCAGTCAGCGTTAGATCTCGGTGTTCGTCGACCTTATCTACATCGGCGAATGGCTGTGTTGGGCATCACCAAGCGTGACTACTTCTCGTAGTCGTCCTTCGCCCGGCAATCACAAGAAAGCTGATCACCTGACCGGCTCCTCGTTTCGTTCGCGTGCGACAAGCAACACACCAGCTGTGATCAGCAGCGCGACGGCGGTGTACACCGCGACTGGAGCCGTCGTTCCATAGGCTTTGAACAACGTTGCGAACATCGCAGGCGCGATGCCTCCGCCCACGACTCCCGCGAGCGTGTACGCAAGCGATGATCCAGCGTAGCGGACGCGAGTGGGAAATTGCTCTGCGATGAACGCTGCCTGTGGGCCGTACATCATTGCGTGAATGAGCAGTGCGCCAACCAGCGCGCACACGATCGCGATTGCGGATTGGGTGTTGAGCAGCGGAAAGAATGCGAACGCCCAGATCACGCCCAGCGCCGCGCCCGCGCCATACACAGCGCGTCGGCCCAATCTATCCGACAACGAGCCAAAGATCGGAATCGCAATGGCATTGCACGCACCTCCAATCGATAGCGCGATCAGCGCCAGAGTGCGCGACTGGCCGAGAACCGTCGTGAGATAACTCAGCGAGAATGCGGCGGTGAGCGAATACAGCACGTCTGGGCCGATACGTACACCGCCGCCCAGTAACAGGCCTCGCCAATGCGAGCGGAAGACTTCTCCGATGGGTGCATGAGCCTTTCTTTGCTCGCGCTCGAGTTGCCTAAAGAGCGGCGTTTCCTCCACGCCGATACGTATCCACAAACCGAAACCCACGAGCACCACACTCGCGAAGAAAGGCAGCCGCCAACCCCATTCCATAAATGCATCCGAGGATAACCGCCACGTCAGTAATGCGATCGTGCCTGTCGCGAGCAATGTGCCGAGTGAAGGTCCCATCTGTGCCCACGATGCGTTACGACCGCGCCGCGCAGGATCGCCATGCTCCACGGACAACAACTCCGCGCCTGCCCATTCGCCTCCGAGCGCGGCGCCTTGAATAAAGCGCAGCGCGACGAGCAACGCCGGACTCAGCGCACCCGCGCTCTCGTATGTCGGCAGCAGGCCCATCAACGCAGTCGTGATACCCATGACGAACAACGTCGTCACGAGCACAAAGCGCCGACCGAATCGATCGCCCAGATGCCCGAATATCACGCCTCCAATCGGACGCGAAAAATAGCCGACGGCGAAGGTCGAGAACGCGAGGATCGTCCCCGCGATCGGGTCGAAAGATGGAAAGAACAACCGATTGAATACGAGCGCCGCAAGTGTGTTGTAGACCGCGAAATCGTAGTACTCGAGCGTCGTACCGATGATGCTGGCGCTCGCAAGGCGGCGCGTTGCGGAATTGGGCATTGCTTATCTTAGAGGCGGTTAGCGGTTAGCGGTTAGCGGTTAGTTCAGAGGCGCGCCGCTCATATATATATATACCTCTCCCGCAAGGGGAGAGGTTTTCCCGGAAACGGCCAGCGCTGGGACTATATGGAAACTCTGCTGTTCCGTTCGCCCTAAACTCTGAGCCCGCCAGTTGAGTGGCTAATTCGGAATCGCGCCGCTCATCGTTCCCCATACCCTCCTCCACCCGGCGTTCGAATCACGAATACGTCGTCCGGTTTCATGTTCGCTTCGTGAGTCGCACCGAACGTTTCGGTGCTTCCATCGGCGCGCTCGATCCAGTTCTCGCCGGTCGATGCAGGCGCGCCGCCGTGAAGGCCGAACGGTGCGATTCTTCTGTGATTGGCCAACAAGACGGCCGACATCGGTTGTAGAAAACGGATACGTCGTTCCACGCCATCGCCCCCGCGGTGATGTCCCTGCCCGCCCGATCCGCGGCGAATGCGGAAGGTGTCGAGGCGCACTGGGAAGCGCCATTCCAAAACTTCGGGATCCGTCAGTCGCGAGTTCGTCATATGCGTCTGCACGGCATCGGCGCCATCGAAGTCGGGGCCCGCACCCGCGCCGCCGGCGATGGTTTCGTAGTACTGATAATTGGTATCACCGAAGGTGAAGTTATTCATCGTGCCTTGACTGGCTGCGAGCGCACCGAGTGCGCCGTACAGACAATCTGTCACCACTTGCGAGGTTTCCACATTCCCCGCGACGACTGCGGCCGGATATTCCGGATTCAGCATCGAACCTGTGGGGGCGATGATCCGTAACGGCTTCAGACAACCGGCATTCATCGGGATTTCGTCCTCCACTAACGTGCGGAAGACATAGAGCACGGCTGCGCGAGTCACGGGGAGCGGCGCATTGAAGTTGTTCGGCTGCTGAGGACTCGTTCCGGTGAAGTCGACCGTCGCCTCGCGTGCGGACCTATCTACGCGAATTGCAACGCGCACGCGCGCGCCATTGTCTAGCTCGCACGCGAACGCTCCGTCGTACAACGCGTCGATGACGCGGCGGACCGCTTCCTCTGCATTCGCCTGCACGTGCTGCATGTACGCGTGCACGATGTCGGCGCCGAAATGCTCGACCGTTGCTCGAAGCTCGATCGCCCCCTTTTGACAAGCCGCGATCTGCGCGCGCAAATCCGCGAGATTCTGCTCGACGTTCCGCGCCGGGTACTTTCCGCAAAGGAGCAATGCACGAATCTCCTCTTCGAGGAAAACACCGCGATCGACGAGCTGCACGTTGTCGAGCAGCACGCCTTCTTCTTCGATATGCGTTGAGTGCGCAGGCATCGATCCAGGCGTAATCCCACCAATGTCCGCATGATGACCGCGCGCCGCCACGAAGAAGCTCGGCTGAAGGCCGGAATAGCTATCGCGCGACTCGGTAGCGGCACCGACCGGAGCCCTACGGCTCGCGCTCTGCTCATCCGCTATCCGCCGTCCGCCGCTCACCTCCCCACTCTGACTACCCCCTACCCCCTGATCATTACCCCCTTCCAAGAAGACGGGCATGACGACGGTGACATCCGGCAGATGCGTGCCACCCGCGTACGGCGCATTCAACACAAACATATCGCCGTCTCGCATCGCGCCGGCGCGTCGGCGCAAGATCTCCTGCACTGATTCACCCATCGAGCCAAGGTGCACGGGCATGTGAGGTGCGTTCGCGATGAGTTGACCTTGCGCATCGAACAGCGCGCATGAGAAGTCCAGTCGTTCCTTGATGTTGACCGACGTCGCGGTGTTTGCGAGCGTCACACCCATTTGTTCCGCGATCGACATGAACAGATTATTGAAGACCTCGAGCATCACCGGGTCCGCGTGCGTTCCGATGGCGTGAATGCGCGTGATCGGTTGAACCCGACGCAGGATAAGGTCATTGCGCGTCGTGCATTCCGCACGCCAACCAGGCTCGATCACCGTCGTGGTATTCGCTTCGCAAATAACTGCCGGTCCGTCGATGAGAGAGCCGCTTCGTAGAGTTGAGCGTCCGAAGAACGGAGTCATACGCCACTCGTTCGAGTAGTACACCCGGCGCGTGTCGATAGGCAGCGGCTGTAACGCGGATGGTGTCGAGGGTTCTGCCGGCTCGGCAATCGAAGCGTCCACCGTTTCCAGGTCCGACAATCCGAGCGCCTCGATAGAGAGCGACTCGATGACGAGCCGTCGGCCGGGCATCAGAAATCCATACCGTGAGGCATACTGAGTTTCGAAGTCATGAACGATGCTCGTCACTGAAGCGATCTCATCCGCCGTGAGTTGCAGCGTCGTATCGGTCCCTTCGTATTTTATGTGAAGCCGCTTCGACACTCTGATCCGCGCTTCAGCTACGCCTTGCACCCGCAGCGCATCTCGCGCTTGTGCGTCAAGCGCTGCGAATGGCTCGTCGAGTCCGGCGATTGCCTGCACTGTGAGCACGGCTTCGATTGCTTGCTGTTTCATGACTACGACGTCGGCGAGACCGACGCCGTATGCCGAGAGCACTCCGGCGAGCGGATGAATGAACGCGCTGCGCATGCCGAGCGCATCGGCGACCTGACACGCATGCTGACCCGCGGCTCCGCCGAAGCAGCACAGCGTGTACTCGGTGACATCATGACCACGCTGGACCGAAATCTTCTTGATGGCGTTGGCCATGTTCTCCACGGCGATGCGGATGCATCCTGCGGCAATCTCTTCTGGCGCATGGTTCGTGCGCGAAGCCGCGCTGATCTCGGCTGCGAGCGATTCAAAGCGCTTTGTAACGGTATGCGCATCCAGCGGCTGATCGGCGTGCTCACCGAACACAGCTGGGAAAAAATCCGGCTGAATCCGCCCCAACAACACATTGCAATCCGTGACCGTGAGCGGGCCGCCACGTCGATAGGCTGCAGGTCCGGGATTCGCGCCAGCCGAATCCGGCCCGACACGTAGCCGCACGCCGTCGTAGTGGCAGATCGAGCCGCCGCCTGCTGCCACGGTGTGTATCTGCATGATCGGCGCGCGCAAGCGGACGCCTGCTACTTTAACTTCATACGCTCGCTCGTATTCTCCGGCGTAGTGAGCGACGTCGGTCGATGTACCGCCCATGTCGAAGCTGATGATCTTTTCGAAACCCGCACGCGCGGACGCGCGCACAGCACCGACGATACCCCCGGCCGGTCCCGACAAAATCGCGTCCTTGCCGTGAAACCGATGCGCATCCACCAGACCGCCGGATGACTGCATGAACTGCAATCGCACTCTCGGCAACTCAGCCGCGACACGATCCACGTAGCGCCTTAGTACCGGCGATAGATAAGCGTCAACTACGGTGGTATCGCCGCGCGACACGAGCTTCATCAAAGGGCTGACTTGATGCGAGGCGGACACCTGGGGGAATCCAATGCGCGTCGCGAGTGCCACCAACTGAGCTTCATGATCCGGAAATCGATAGCCATGCATGAGTACGATTGCACATGCACGTACACCGGCGTCGAAAGCTCGACGCAGCTCGAGCTCTACTTTCGCAAGATCCAGTGCTTGCACGACCTCACCGTGCGCGCCGATACGCCCGTCGACCTCGATTACATCTTCGTAGAGCATCGTTGGCAGATCGATGCGACGTACGAACAACTTCGGTCGATGCTGATACCCGATGCGCAATGCATCGGCGAAGCCCCGAGTGATGAGGAGCACGGTGCGCTCACCCTTGCGCTCGAGCAAGGCATTCGTCGCGATGGTTGTTCCCATGCGCACGACCTCGATCTGCGCCGCGGGAATTGGATCGTCGGCTGGCACACCCATGAGCTCGCGCACTCCCTGCACTGCCGCGTCCGCATAGTGCTCCGGATTATCGGAAAGCAGCTTGCG
>JAICPY010000115.1 GCA_025929585.1 Steroidobacter sp. | reverse complement strand
GCGTCCAGCACTCGATCGAGCGAGGACACTGCGGTCGTACATCGCTTCACCGTAGGCCGGCGGTACGACGTAATTGCCGACGTTCGTCGCCTTGATTCGGTACACGATCTGCGAGACGTCTTGATTGGCGCTCACATAGAACACGACGCGGTCCTCGCGCAGATCGGCGTACTGCAGCATCGATTGCGTCGTGCCCACACAGATTTGGCACTGCCAGCCTGCATAGCGCTCCGGATCGTCAGATTCGTTCGGCGCAAGCTCAGGCACCACGAGCTCGAAACCGCCAGGAAGCAAATCGACCAATGCCACAGCGTCGACAAACTTGTTACTCAGCCCACGAAACTTCAGGTGTACATCGATCTGATCGCCCATTCTGATCTCGCTGATGGGTTTGCCACTGGCGTCGGTGTATTCGCGCAACACCTCTAGGCCTTGCTTGATTGCTTGCGTGGGAGCGGTGCGATCGAATCCAGACTGCTCGATAAGAAAGAAAGCGGTGACATCTGAGTCGTTCACGAACCGTAAAGCCGCGGCATCCGGCGTAAACGATGCCTTGGGAAAGAGCCCGGTAGGCAGGCTCAACGCGCGCACGTTCTTATTCTTGAGGATCTCCTGGATCGACAGTTGCGTCTGTCGACCATCGGCCGATGCCGCAAAGGCATCCAACGCGAGCAGCGTTGTTCCTGCCGATAGCGAATGGTAGTAGCCCTCGTTTACTCGCTGAGCCAAAGTTTGCAGCGCTGCACCGGGAACTTCCGATACGCGTTGCGGAAAGTGCTTGGCAATGACGAATAACAGCAGAGCATCGCGCGTCATCGGGTCGTTATAGGTCTCGATCGAAACCCTCGCATCGAATTTCACGCGTGAGATCAGTTGTTCGGCATCTCGCTCCTGTCTCATGAGCTGCAGCGATGCTGCGAGCCAGACGGTTGCGAGGTCCTGTTCCCACTCGCCGCGGTACCGCTGTTCCAGACGCTTGCGCGCGGCCGCAATCTCCGCCGCCATGCGCTGGCCTTGCCGCGAGAGCAGATAGATCGCATAGGCGCTTTGGCGCTCCTCAGTCAAATTGCCGCCGTCGCGTTGCGCGAGCACTCGCAGGTATCGATTGCCGGTCGCGGTAAGATCCGCAGGAATCGGATGACCTCTTTCGGCAGCCTCGATCAGCAAGTGCTGAGTGTAGACAGACACGAATTCGACGATTTGGCCGCTGCCGGGCCAAAGCTTGTAGGCACCTTCATCGTTTTGACGCGAGCGTAGCTCGGTTAAAAGGCCACCCATGTCTGCACCCGGCGCTTTCTGTACATAGCCGAACTCGGGACGCGAACCGAGCAACACGGCTGGCATCGCTTGGCTCACGATTTGCTCGGTGCATGCATAGGGATAGTTCGCGAGATAAGCGGAAAAGCCATGTGCGAACTGCAGTGGCAGTACGGAGATGCCCGTCTCGAGCTTGCGGAAGTGCGGATACAACGTCCGATCGATCGCAACGTCTTTCTCTCCTGCTGAGAGAAGGCCCGCACTGAGCTTTGTCATGTAAGGGGTGGCGGGTCGAATGCTCAAATCGATCTTGCGCGTGCCGCTCGCGGCTCCCGCGCTTGCCCTGAACATCAGGTCCGCGGCACCCAATTCATCGCGCGCGCGCAGGCGAAATCTGACCGAGCTTTCACGTCCCTCGGAGATTCGAATCCGTTGCGATGGTCCATCCACGATCTGAAGTCCCTTGCCGACCGTTAGCTCAACGGTCACTTCCGTCTCCGGCCCCGATCCTTCGACATTGTTGGCGACACCGACGCTCACATCGAACTCATCGCCCGGTGTCACTGTTGTTGGCGCATTCGGCGACAGCACGAAATCTCCACGGACCAATGTGCGTCCGTCGTGAACGCCGATGCGATCGTCCGATACGGAAACCGCGAGCACTCGCAGCGTGCCATTGAAATAGTCGGGAACGGTGTACTTGATCTCGCGGACGGTTTCATCCGAATCGACGATGCCGGACCAGAAAGCGATCGGCTTCTCGCCTTTGCGCCGAAACGGATTGAGGTGCTTGCCGAGCAAGCCTTCCGCATCGCCACCCGGCGCCGCCGACAATGCGAGATGACGAAACTCGGGAAGAATCAGATCTAGGATCTGCATCGTCGAGACTTCCAGCGCGCGTTTGCGGAAGAAGTATCCCAGCGGGTCCGGTGCGTGATAGTTCGCGACTTGTAAAATGCCTTCATCCACCGCAAACACCAGCAAGCGCGAGGGGCGAGCGGTGCTGTAGCGAATGGTCATTTCCTCGCCCGGCTTGACGAGCGAGGCAGTAGTCACATCGATGCGATTCAGTCTTGCGCCGATGTCGATCGAGAACGGCTGTACTGCATAAGACAGAGGGCTTGTGTAGATCTCCGCAGAGCCAGCGTCGCGAACGAACGTCACGGTGACGTAGGCGTTGCCTTCGAGATCCGCCGGCAGCCTGATCTTCTGCACTGAGCTCGTAGAGCTTGCTTTGAACCAGTGGGCCGCATAAACGCGCTCGCGCTCGATCGTGATGAGTCCGGCGCCGGCATAAGGTGCTCGGATCGACATCTCGATCTCTTCTCCTGGCACGTAGTCGCGCTTGGACAACCGCAGCTCGAGCTCGGCGTTCTTCTCGAGCGCGCGGGTCACGTTGCCCTCACCCGCTACTTCGTAATCCACTCGCGTAAGCTGCTGACCCTGAGCGTCACGAATCAAATAGGCAAAGCGTCCGGCTTTGGTCGTATCTAGCGTCAACGTTGCGCCTTGCACCTCGAGCGCGAACGGCGCCTCCTCGAGCGTTGTCTCTTTGCGGCGCGATTCATATTTGTATGTGCCGTTCGGCTGACGCATCAACACCGAGACGTAGCTCGATTCCAGATGGACCAGTATGAGTCCCTCGACCGCTTTCGCGGCCGCATCCGGTCCCACAGCGATAACGTGCACGTTTCGGCTCGACTCGCGCCGCAAATAGTCGAGTGCGCCATCGGCCTTGTAACCGAGCAGGTACGGCATGCTCGATACCAGTTGCGCGCTTTCCGCGGTGACGCCGCGACCTCCATCCGCTTCGAAACCTTCCGCGACGAAGTGCGCGCGGTAGGTGGCGCGTGCGAAGCGTTGCAGATTCATCTCGAAGCGGGCTTCGCCCTGCGCATCGGTGGAAGTCTCTCCGAGCGGCTCGGAATAGCCCTCGCGAGCGTATTGAGGATCATGGAATTGATAGTCCGGAAAGGCTCGGAAGCTCGGGATGCTCGGACTCAAGGTCAGCTGCACAGTCACTCTGCGATTCTCGGCAGGCGTGCCGAATAGATTTTCCAGTTTGATGCTTGCATGCAGATTGTCCGGCGACACCCACCCTTCATTGGATGCCGCAGAGAACTGCGCTCTCATTCGCAGCCGATCGGGTTGGAAGTCCCGTACCTGTACGCTCGTCGAGCCAATCAGATCTGCACGATGCCGATCGCGCACGACAAGAAGAGACAGAGTGTAGGTGCCCGTAGGCGAGCTCTCCTTCGTCTCGTGCAAGATCTCTCCGAACCCGGCGTTGCCTGGCGCGTAAGTTTCGCGACGTATGATCGTCCCGCGTGGATCGGTGATCTCCAGCCTCAATGGCAAGCCGGTGACGCGTTGACCCCAATCCTGGCTGCGAACGATCGCCGCTGCGCGGATCTGCTCTCCAGGGCGATACAACCCGCGATCCGAGAACAGATATGCGGCCAGCGCGACTCGCTGCGTATTGCTTTCAACGCCGCCGACGTCGAACCTCGACAAGTCGAGCGAGCGGCCTCGCTCCTCATACGGCAGGAAGGAGGCATCGCCGTTCCGGCGCGCCAGATACAGCACGGGTGCGCGTTCGTGCTGGAAGCTCTTCATGTCCGGGAAATGTGCGCGGCCTTCGACGTCCGTCGTATGGGTCAGTACCGGCAAGCCATTGCGACCGATGATGTCTATCGTGACATTCGCCAGCGGATCGCCGCTCGCGATCGATTGCACGAACACCTCGTGCGTACCGTCCGCCGCACGTTTCACGAGCAGTCCGAGATCGGTGATGACGACCACACGAGCGTCAGCCAATCCTGCCTGCCGAGTCTGATTCCATTGGTCCGGCGCATAGCCGAGCGGACTATTGTTGTCGGGATTCCATGCTTGCACCCTGAGCATGAAAATGCCGCGTCGATCGCTCGCATCTTCGGTTAGATATTCACCGAGATTTACAGCCTCGTACTGAGCTTGTCCCGGGGCCGCCGGTGGCAGGCTCACGATCTTCTCGAAGCGCTCGGTGATGTTGGCGGAATCGAAAGCCCAATTGTGAAATTGCGGCGTGTCGTACTCGCCGTGAGACTGGGACACCAGATGCTGCAATTGGCGCGGCAGCAAACGTCCCACTTCAACCCGCATGCCTGGAATGTTGCGTGAGAACACAGTGAGCGTCTTCTCGCCCGACATGGCGAGCAGCGAGCCGCGGTGCATGATACTGAGCTCGCGCGGAAACTCCGGAACTTGCACGATGCGTTCGAGCGTCTCGCCCAAGACATACCCGCCGAATGATTTCAGGCCTTTGTCGACCTTGATGTAGACAAAGCGGCCGGGGTCGGCCTCGTAACGAAAGCTGTGCAGCTCGTAATGATCTCGATCGCCCGGTACCGGCGAAAGCGAAAGGCGAGTATCGGCGTTCAATACTTCCGGCCGCAGATTCGATTGATTCCAAGGGAAGGGCTGTCCGCGACGAGACTTATCGAAGGGATCCTGAAGCTTCGGATCGGGATGACGGATAGGCAGAAGCCAAGCAGAGACTTTCGACGGCAGCTCTCGTTCCTCGACGGAGAACGACGTGTTGATCAACAGCACTTGATCCGGCTCGTTCTTCTCATCGCGAACGATATCTAACGAGAGATCGGCGATCTTGAGGCTGTTGAGGCCGGGTATCTCGACACTGGCAGCGGATGCTTCGCGCGTCTCGTTGCTGCCTCGCGCCGCCTCGATACCTGCGCCGATCCTCAGCTCCAGACGTCCGGCTTTGGAGGGTACTTCGAGCTGCGCGGTGTGCACATATGCATTCAATTTGTGCTTGTCGTACACGACATTGAACGCCGGCGGAGTCATCGGCTTTTCGATCTTGTCCGTCACCCGATCGAACATTTTCAGCTCGATGCGTTTTTCGAACGAAGCCACGTCGACGGGATGAGTGAACGCCACAGCCGTCACCACCTTCTTGTTGGCGGCGATCAGCGGATCCTGGTGAAACTCGGTTGTGGTGATGCGTGTCTCGAATGCCGGCGTTGCAAAAGAGAAATCGTATTCCTTCAGGAGAATGTGCTTGGCCACCACGGAGCGAGGATCGATGGAGACATCGAAGGTTTCTCCGATCGGCCAATCCTGCTCGGGCAAAAACTTCAGCGTGCGATCGTCATCCCACGACCACACGCCTGAGATTTTAGGGCGCACCGTCATCCCAGAGTTGTCGGCGGAGAGTGCTTTGCCGCTGTTTTCAAGAGGAGCCACCGATGCTTCGAATCGAACGATCAGCGGTTGAGGATCGCCGGGCGGATCGCACGCGTAGCAAGTCAGTCCGGGGGCATTGACGACATAGGCAATCTCGATCGGTTTCGGCCGCGACTGATACCACTGCCAAGCCGCCAAACCGATAAGCGTTGCAACGCATACGCCCAATACCAGCAGCGCAGTGCTTCGAGGGTTCTCGCGTGCTCGACGGGACAACGAAGCGCCACTGCGCTGGGTGCTCTCGCTCAAGCGCTGCAACCAGCGAGGTCTCGTCCAGGAGATTTCCCCGACCGCAGCCGCGAGTGCGGTGCGCAAACGCGCAGCCAACGTGGAAGAGAAAGCCATCTAGGTGCCTCGAAGTGCGCTTGAGTTTGTTCTAATCGTGGCGGCGGATTGTGCCGCAGCGATGCTGTGAATGTGGCAGAGCGGTGGCGGCAGTTCTATGAACCAATGCCGCTGCCGCTTAGTTGAGCGGCGGTTGACTGTCGTCGGTCGACGGTTGAGCGCGGGGTAGGAGTCTTTTTCTGGCCGTTTAAACTGGGCCAACGATCGACGGTCAACTTCTTAACTGAGCGCCGTTCCAGTTCGAAGCCAAAGGCCGTTCACGGCAAAGAGCCGCCAGGCGGCAACTGGGAACTTGCCTCGTGGCCGAGGTCTGAGTATGAGACCGTGGCAGGATGGGACCTCGGGCGGCAAAATAGCAGCATGAAAGGTGCTCCGAGGTGCGTTTGCTCCTCGGCACATTCAGCCGCAGACTAGACTTCCCCGCTCTGCGACGGTACGTTACCGGCCGTTTTGCTTCAGTGCGTGCGCAGAAAATATCCATCTATCAGGGGCTTGCTGTCCGATGGGTCTGCTCGCAACCCAAGCGGGCCGGTTTTCACACCTGGCGGTAGGCATCGGGATGAAAGTAGTTACTTACAGATGAAGAACGCATTGAACCTGGCTCAAGTAGCCCATGCGCTTGAGCGAATCCGAACGCTTTTGCTGATCAGTAGCGCACTGGTGCTGAGTGCATGCGGGGGCTCGGAGCGAACCTGCACGGATACTGATGCGCCGTATGTGCAGGCTCGAGAACATCCCCCGCTTCAGGTGCCCGAAGGCATGAGCGCGCCGAATCGCTCCGAGGCGCTGGCAATTCCCGAAGTAAAAGCGTCCGAAGCGGAGCGGACTGCCTGTTTGGAAGAGCCTCCTTCTTACTTCCGGTCCGCCGGCACCGTTGCGCGTTCTCCGGAAGAAGTGGTTGCAAGCTGGGCGCAGGCTTGGGCAAATCGGGAAGCAGATGCCGTGGTGGCGCTGTACTCGACCAAGTTCCAGGCCCCGACCGATACGACCAACAGTGCGGCATGGCTCGAACAGCGACGCGAGCAAGTGGCCACCGGTCCCGTGCCGGACTCGATGGTCGAGGATTTGGAAGTCGAGCCAGATGGTACCGATCGCCGTATCGCGCGTTTCGTGCAGAACTTCGGAGCAAACTCCCTGAGCAAGGAGTTGATATTGATTCGCGAGGCCGGTTCCTGGCGCATTCTCGAGGAGAGAGTGAGCGAGGTGAAATAGGGCCGGCTGCCCCTCAGGCGTCTGGAAAGTGTATAGGTGTAGACGTGTAATGTCAGAGGCGCAAAACTTTCGCATTGCGCCGAACATCAGAGGCGCCCGGGACTGGATCCCACACACATTACACCTTACACGCCTACACGATCGACGACGTTCGTTTGGGCCCTGCTTCTTTCGACCAAGAAGACCTGCACTAAGAGCACCATGCTTTCTCCCATCGGTACCTCAGTAGCTCTGCAACCGGGCAGAGTTCGTGAAGCCATCATCGATCGGCTGCACCGTTCGCTCGGCAAACCCGTGGCGGGTGCCACTCGTCGCGATTTCTACGATGCGCTTGCTGTGGCCATCCGCGAAGAGCTCGCTGAGCGTTGGATCTCGACATGTAATCGAGTCGCTCGCGCGCATGTGAAGCGGGTGTGCTACTTGTCGATGGAGTTCTTGCTCGGGCGCAGCCTGATCAACGCGCTATCTTCCTTCGACAACGGTTTGTTGGATGAAGTGCGCGAAGCATTGCAGTCGTTCGGCCATAACCTCGAACAGATCGCTGCAGAAGAAGAAGATCCCGGACTCGGCAATGGCGGTCTGGGCAGACTCGCTGCTTGTTTCCTCGATTCGCTTGCGACGCTCGGTTACGCGGCCACCGGTTACGGTATTCGTTACGACTATGGCATCTTCACTCAAGTCATCGGTGAAGACGGTGCGCAGCGCGAAGTCGCGAGCTCTTGGCTTGGATTTCAGAATTTGTGGGAGAGCGGCCGCGGGGGCGTGCGCTATCGGGTGCGCTTTGGCGGTCACTGCCAAGCTACGCGCGATGAGAAAGGTCGCGTGCGCTACGAATGGGTGGATACGCGCGATGTTTGGGCGGTCGCTTACGATCTACTGATTCCGGGAAATCGCAGCACGACGGTCAACCATCTTCGTCTGTGGTCAGGCAGGGCGATCACGCCGTTCAAGATCGATGCGTTCAATGCGGGCAACTATGCTGGCGCGGTCGCCGATCAAGTTGATGCGAAAAATTTATCTCGCGTGCTGTATCCGGATGACTCGACCCCGCAAGGCAAGGAGCTGCGATTCAAACAACAATACTTCTGCGTCAGCGCATCGCTCCAAGACATGCTCGCGCAGCACACGGCCGAGCGCCGGCCACTGAAGGATCTCGCGGAGGCGATGGCGGTTCAGCTCAACGACACGCATCCGGCACTGACGATCGTCGAGCTGATGCGGCTGCTGGTCGACATCTACGGATTGGAGTGGAACGAAGCCTGGCACATTACTCACAACGTGTGCGGCTATACGAACCACACGCTCCTGCCCGAGGCGCTCGAGACCTGGCCCGTGTCTTTCTTCGAGCGATTCTTGCCGCGGCATCTGCAGATCGTTTATCAAATCAATCGCGATTTTCTCGAAAGTGTCAGCGCAAAGTATCCGAACGATTTGGATCGCCGCCGCCGCATGTCGCTGATCAACGAGGAAGGCGATCGCCGTGTCCGCATGGCCTACCTGTCAGTGGTCGGCAGCCATCGCGTCAATGGTGTCGCGAAGCTGCATTCTCGTTTGATGCGCGAAACTATCTTCGCGGACTTTGCGCAAATGTGGCCGGAGCGCTTCACCAACGTAACGAACGGCATCGCGGTGCGGCGTTGGCTGAAACAGGCTAATCCCGACCTCGCGCAGCTGTTGACCGAAAAGCTTGGCTCGGCCTGGGAGAACGATCTCGAGGATCTCGAGCGCCTGAAGTGGGCGGCAGAGGATGCGGAGTTCCGAGCGCGCTTTCGCGCGATCAAGCGCACGAACAAGGAACGCCTTGCGAAGACGATCAATCAACTCTTGAATGTCGAAGTGAGCGTGGATGCGATGTTCGACGTCCAAGTCAAACGCATCCATGAATACAAACGTCAGCTCCTCAATCTGGTCTATGTGGTGATGCGCTATCTGCGCATCCTCGACGATCCGAACGCCGATATCGTGCCTCGAGTGGTGATCATCGCCGGCAAAGCGGCGCCGGGTTATCACATGGCCAAAGCGATGATCAAGCTCATCAACAACGTGGGGCACACGATCAACTCCGATGCGCGCGTCGCTGGAAAGTTGAAGCTGTGCTTCCTGCCGGACTACGACGTCTCACTTGCGCAAGAGATCATGCCGGCAGCCGATCTGTCGCAGCAGATCTCAACGGCCGGCATGGAAGCATCGGGCACCGGCAACATGAAGCTTTCGCTCAACGGTGCGTTGACTATAGGCACGCTCGATGGCGCCAACATCGAGATCGGCGAAGCCGTCGGAGCCGAGAACATCTTCATCTTCGGCATGACGGCGGAAGAGGTCGTCGCACGCCGTGCAAGCGGCTATTCACCCTCGCAAGTGGTCGCTCAGAACGCGGAGCTCAAGCGCGCGATCGACACGATCGACTCGGGCTATTTCACGCCAGGCAATCTGTTCGATTCCAAAGTCGTCAGCGATCGGTTGATGAGCGATGGGGAACATTTCATGGTGCTTGCGGATTTTGACTCCTACGCCGCGGCCCAGGAACGCGTCGATGCGCTATACCGAGATAGCGAGGAGTGGACTCGCAAGTCAGTGATCAATGCGTTGAGCATGGGCCCATTCTCCAGCGATCGCAGCATCCGCGAATACGCGGACAACATCTGGGGAATCAAGCCGGTCATTTAGGAAGCGGTTGGCGGTTGACGGTTAGCGGTTAGCAAGAACGTGCTGCCGCTTACCGATTTCTGCGCAGCTCGCAATCTGCTCGAGAGAAAGTGTCGCTCGATTCTGGACTAACCGCTAACCGCTAACCGCTTCCATGTCCTCCTCCACCGACCTTACCGATCTTGATCTTCACCTGTTCGGTGAGGGCAATCATCACCACATTTATCAGAAGCTCGGCGCGCACGTTCTGATGCAGGATGGCGTGCAAGGCACTCGCTTTGCGGTGTGGGCCCCGAATGCGCAAAGGGTGAGTGTCGTCGGTGATTTCAACGATTGGGATGGATGGCGTCATGTCCTCGAAGCGCGCGGCACATCGGGCATCTGGGTCGGGTTCGTGCCAGGTCTGCAAGCGGGTGCGTTGTATAAGTTCGAGATCGTCTCTGCGCACGGTCATCTATTGATGAAAGCCGACCCGTACGGCTTTCAGATGCAGCTGCGCCCTGACAATGCCTCCATCGTCGCGAGCCTCGATGGTTATGAATGGAATGACGGCGATTGGCTCGCAAAGCGCAGCGAATGGGATCCGCTGCGCGCACCCATTTCCATTTACGAGTTTCATCCTGGATCTTGGCGTCGATCATGGCATCGTCAGCCAGCGTTTTTGACCTGGGACGAGATCGCTGACCAGCTCATTCCTTATGTGCAGGATCTCGGCTACACGCACGTTGAAATCGTCGGCGTTGCCGAGCATCCGTTCGATGGCTCCTGGGGCTACCAAGTGCTGGGGCATTTCGCACCCACCGCACGACACGGCACACCACACGATTTCATGCGGTTCGTCGATCGACTTCATCAAGCCGGCATCGGCGTGTTCATGGATTGGGTGCCGGCGCATTTTCCGAAGGATGCCCATGGCCTGGCCGAGTTCGACGGCACGTATCTATATGAGCATTCCGATCCGCGCCGCGGCGAGCACATGGAGTGGGGCACGAAGATCTTCAATTACGGCCGGCACGAAGTTCGAAATTTCCTGATTGCAAACGCGCTGTTCTGGCTCGAGAAGTATCACATCGACGGACTGCGAGTAGATGCGGTCGCCTCGATGTTGTATTTGGACTATGCGCGCAAGCAAGGCGAGTGGACGCCTAATCAGTACGGTGGTCGAGAGAACATCGAAGCGATCGAGTTCTTGAAACAGCTGAACTGGACCGTCGGCCATTACTACCAAGGCGTGCTGATGATGGCGGAGGAATCCACCGCCTATCCCGGAGTGAGTCGGCCGGTACATTTAGGCGGGCTTGGATTTCATTTCAAATGGAATATGGGTTGGATGAACGACACGTTGCGCTATATGGCGAACGATCCGATTCATCGCCGCCATCACCATCATCTAATCACCTTCTCTTTTGTCTATGCGTTCTCGGAGCATTTCATCCTGCCGCTGTCTCACGACGAAGTCGTACATGGCAAGCGCTCGCTTCTCGATAAGATGCCGGGTGATGAATGGCAAAAACTTGCGAATTACCGCCTGCTCATCGGCTACATGATGATGCATCCGGGCAAGAAGTTGATGTTCATGGGCGGGGAGTTCGGCCAGTGGCACGAATGGCGCGACTATGAAGATCTTGCCTGGGCGGCTTTGCAGCATCCGCATCATCAGCAATCGCACGCGTGGAATAGGACCTTGAACCGTGTTTATCGCGACTATCCCGAGCTGCACGCAAGCGAACATCAGTGGGAAGGATTTCGCTGGCTGGAAGCCGACAATCGCGATGAGAGCATCTTCGCGTTCATGCGCCAGCGACTCCCCGGCGAGGATGGCACGCAATTGCTGATCGTTTTCAATTGCACGCCCGTGCCTCGCGATGGTTATATCTTCGGCGCACCTCATCCAGGTCGTTATCGCAAGGTGCTCGATAGCGATGATCCTGCTTTCGGCGGCTCGGGCTACAACGCCCAGACGCACACGGAAGCTTACGCAGAACCTTGGCGAGAATTTCCCGCCCGCATCCGATTGACATTACCGCCGCTGGGGATGGTGGTATGGGCTGCTGAGTGAGTGTGAGAACGTGTAAGGTGTAGACGTGTGAAGTCAGTAGAGACGCGTCTATTCTGGCCTTTGCACCTCTACACGCTCACACCATTTCACGTCCGTCAATCACACACGTCCTCTTCCCATCGGTGCCCCGAATACGTCACCATCTCGGGTGATGAACGCTATCGCTAACGATTTTAGTCAGGTGGTCTTGCACCCCGGCGCTGCTGTGCCGCTCGGAGCAACGTGGACGGAGGAAGGCATCAACTTCGCCGTCTACTCCAGTGCCGCGACACGAGTGGAGCTGTGTTTGTTCGACCCGTCGGGCGAACACGAACTGACTCGCCTTCCATTACCAGAGCGCACTGAGAATGTGTGGCATGGCTTGTTGCCCGCGCCGCACGGCGCCGCTGGGCTTGTGTATGGCTATCGAGTTCACGGGCCGTACGATCCGTTGCACGGCATGCGCTACAACCCGCACAAGCTTCTGATCGATCCCTACGCGCGATCGCTCGCCGGCAAGTTCAGTTGGAATCCGGCATTGCTCGGCTATGGAAGCGATGCGGATGAGGAGACCGCGGATACGGCTGATAGCGCGCCCTACAACTATAAGGCGCGAGTCATCAAAGATGACGACTTCGATTGGGGCGAGGATCGCCCACCCGCGGTGCCGTGGAGAGACACGGTGATCTATGAGTTGCACGTGAAAGGATTCACGAAGCGCCATCCTCGGATACCCGAAGAGATTAGAGGCACGTATCTCGGCCTCGCGCATCCGGAAGTCATCACCTATCTGAAGCACCTTGGCGTGACTGCGGTGGAGCTGATGCCAGTGCAGGCATTCGTACCGGAGCAGTTCTTGGTCGATAAAGGCCTCGTCAACTATTGGGGCTATAGCTCCATCGCCTGGTTCGCTCCGGGACCTCAGTACGCGATCGAAGATGCCGTCACGGAATTCAAGACGATGGTCAAGGCGCTGCACGAAGCAGGGCTCGAGGTCATCATCGATGTGGTGTTCAATCACACGGCGGAAGGCAATGAGCTCGGCCCCACGCTGAGCTTCCGCGGGTTGGACAATGCGGCGTACTACCGTCTCGATCCTTCAAACCTGCGGCACTATTTGAACCGCACCGGCACCGGCAACACGATTGCAATCGCGCACGCGGCGGTGCGGCGCTTGATCATCGATTGCATGCGCTACTGGGTCGAAGAGATGCATGTGGACGGTTTCCGCTTCGATCTAGCTGCTGTCATGGGACGCGACGATGGACGCTTCCGCACCGACGCAGGCTTTTTCAAAGCGGTCGCCGCCGAGCCTGCGTTGCACTATATCAAGCTGATTGCGGAGCCTTGGGATATCGGCCCCGACGGCTACCAGCTCAGTCACTTTCCCGCGGGTTGGGCGGAATGGAACGACCTGTATCGCGACACGATGCGCGGTTTTTGGCGCGGCAATCCCGGCATCTTGGGACGATTCGCCGAACGCTTCGCGGGCTCGAGCGACTTGTTCCGCGCAAGTGGACGCCGTCCGACTGCGAGCATCAACTTCGTTGCCTGCCATGACGGATTCACGCTATTCGATGCAACTGCCTACGAGAACAAGCACAACGAAGCCAATCTCGAAGACAACCGTGATGGGCACAACCATAATCTGAGCTGGAACTGCGGTGTCGAAGGTCCGACCGACGACCCGGAAGTGGTGGAGTTGCGTGAGCGGCAGATTCGCAATCTGCTCGCCACGTTGCTGCTCTCGCAGGGTGTGCCGATGTTGCTGGCGGGCGATGAGTTTGGGCGCACTCAGCAAGGCAACAACAACGCGTACTGCCAAGATAACGAGATCAGCTGGGTAGACTGGACGCTGGCAGAGCAACGTAAGTGGCTCACCGCTTTCGTACGGCAATTGCTCACGCTTCGGCGTCAGGCCGCAGGGCTGCGTCGCGACACGTTCCTCAAAGGCGCGCGCCAGGTCGACCGCGAGCATAAAGATGTGAGCTGGCGCCATCCCGCTGGTCATGAGCTCACCGCCGGGGATTGGCACGAGCAGGATGCGCGCGCGATGGGTGTGTTGATCGGGCACGTGTTCTCGGATCCGTATGGAACACCGAATGGTCATTTGCTGTTTCTGTGCAATGCAAGCTCCGAGGCGATTGAATTCCGACT
>JAICPY010000222.1 GCA_025929585.1 Steroidobacter sp. | reverse complement strand
GGCCATGGCGGAGTGGATTGCGGGACATGGAATTGTGATCAGCGAGCAAGATCTGGCAGCGCTGCCGCTGCCAGATCACTTACGTTTCAATCTTCGTGTGATCGCGGTCGATGGCATGACTTTGGGTCAAAGCCGTGATCTCGCGGCGCTTCGTCGCACCATACGTCAACGTGATGCCGCAACTGCCGGCACTCAAGCGAAGATTCAAACCTATCGCGCTTGGGAGTTCGATCCATTGCCGCTCGAACGCGTCGTGGAGCGGCGAGGATTGCGGTTTACTGTCTACCCGACGCTGCGCGATCTGGGAGACAGCGTCGAGTTAGCCGAGGCGCGTAGCCGAACCGAGGCGGATTATTCGCTGCGCGCGGCCGTTCTGCGGCTGGCCGTACTCGCGTGCGCCGAGCAGTTCAAATACGCGCGCAAGCGGTTCGCCGATCATCGCGAGCTCATTCTGCTCAGTCGTGGCCTCGAGCTCGTACGGCCTTTGCCGGATGCGCTCGCCATGAAATGTTTTGAAGAGACCTTCGTCGAAGGTGTCACGAAGCTTCCGCGCAGCGCGGCGGAATTCACCGAGCTGGTGAATGCTCGACGCGGTGCCTTCGGTGAGAATGTCGATCGCGTGCTCGCTCACACGCTCGAGATTCTTCGCGAGCTTCGCAACGCTCGACAGAAACTTTCAGCGTTGAGTGCCGACACGTATGCGGCTATTCGAGAGTTCGTAGGTGCGCAGCTGAAAGTATTCGCGCCGGAAGATTTCCCCAGCAGCATTCCGCCACGCCTGTGGCCTCACGCGCCGCGTTATCTCAAGGCTGTCGCACGACGCTTGGACAAAGCACCCGGCAACCTCAAGCGCGATGCCGAGCTCGCAAGCCGCGTCGCCCCCGCGCTGCGCGCGTATAGAGAACTCGCAGCGGCAAACCAAGCGAACCCGCATCCAGAGCTCGATCGTCTGCAATGGATGATCGAGGAACTTCGAGTCTCGATCTTCGCGCAAGATCTCGGCACGGCGATTCCTGTGTCCGAGAAGCGCGTGGCGGAGCAGGTGGAGAAGGCGAGGGAAGAGAGCTTGTAGACTGCAGTCTGGTGTCCGACAGTCCCCAGTCCGTGGCCAGAATAAGAAAGAAGCGATACCGGGGAGACGCGGCACTCTATCGCACGCCTTCTGGCTGCGGACTATAGACTGCAGACTACGGACTTCGCTCTCCGCCCCCTACGGCGCGACCTTGAAATCGATCCCTTGCGCCAGCGGCAACTCTCGGCTCCAATTGATCGTATTAGTCTGGCGTCGCATGTAGGCCTTCCAGCTGTCCGACCCTGATTCGCGGCCGCCGCCGGTATCTTTCTCGCCGCCGAATGCGCCGCCGATCTCAGCGCCTGAAGTCCCTATGTTGACGTTCGCGATGCCGCAGTCGCTGCCGGTGGCCGAGAGGAAGCGTTCGGCGTGCTGGACGTTGTCGGTGAAGATCGAGGAAGACAAGCCATGATGTGCGGCGTTCTGCATCGCGATCGCTTCTTCCAGGGAGTCGACTTCGATCAAGTACAAAATCGGGCCGAAAGTCTCGGTCTGAACGATCGACCATTCGTTGCGGGCGCGGACGATTGCAGGTTCTACGAAGAAGCCAGGCGAACGTGTATTTCCGCCGCAGAGAACTTTTCCTCCTGCTTGGCGCACCGATTCCAGAGCAGATTGGAATTGCTCGACGGCGCGGCCATCGATGAGCGGACCCATGAGCGTGCCTGGAGTCAGCGGGTTGCCTATCACGACTTGTGAGTAGGCACGCAGCAAACGCGCCTCCAATTCGGCCGAGCGCGACCGATGCACGAATACTCGCCGCGTACTGGTGCAGCGTTGGGCTGCCGTACCGACGGCGCCGAAGACTATAGAAGGGACCGCAAGATCCAAGTTCGCAAATTCATCGACGATGATCGCGTTGTTACCGCCCAACTCGAGCAGGCTCTTGCCCAATCGCGCGGCGACCTTTTGCGCGACGAGGCGTCCGACCGCAGTCGACCCAGTGAAGGAGACGAGATCGACGCGGCGGTCTTCTACGAATTTCTCCGCTAACTGATTTTGCGCATCGATGAATAACTGAAAGATCTGCGGATAGCCATGGCGTTCAAGCACTCGATTGACGAGCTTTTGAACCGCGATCGCGCAGAGCGGTGTTTTCTGCGAAGGTTTCCAAATGCAAACATCGCCGCAGATCGCCGCCAGAAACGCATTCCACGCCCACACTGCAACCGGAAAGTTGAATGCGCTGATGATGCCGACGACGCCTAGCGGGTGCCATTGCTCGTACATGCGATGCTGGGGACGCTCGGAATGCATCGTTAGCCCATACAGCATTCGCGATTGGCCGACAGCGAAGTCGGCGATATCGATCATCTCCTGAACTTCGCCGTCGCCTTCTGCTTTGATCTTGCCTGTTTCCAAACTGACCAGCGTGCCGAGCGCATCTTTGTGGCGGCGAAGCTCATCCGCGATCAGACGAATGGCCTCGCCGCGTTTGGGTGCGGGTACGATCCGCCACTGCTCGAACGTCTTGCGAGCCGAATCGACGACACGCTCGTAGTCAGCGGCGGTGCATGCGTACACACGTCCTTGCACTTCGCCGGTTGCAGGATTGATCGACTCGATCAGATCCCCATCCTGAGCGCGCGACCAGCCGAAATCCGCACTGAAAGTCCCGGAATTGAATTCGCTCAATTCGAGCGACGCGAACACCTTAACCATCATCAAGCTCTCCGCGCGGCGCGTTGGTGGCCGACCTGCCCGCTAACCACCATATGCGCCGAAACTTCTTTGCCTTCACCCGCCGAGTAGTGCCGGCCGAAGCGATTCTGCAGCACATCGACCAGACTGAAATCCTCCTGCCGCACGAAGCCGCGATGACGGCCACCGCTGTTCAACACGAGGTCCACCACCGCGCAGATGCCAGCAGCGGTCGTGACTTGAATCGCGGACCATAGGCGCCGCGCGATTTTTTGCGGATAGACTTTATTGACGTAGTTCTCCTCGCGCAGCTCTCCATCTTGCGTGCCGGTAACGGCGACGTAGACAACGACAACATCCTGCAGTGTCTGCGGCACGGCATTCTCCAGGATGCGCTTGAGCGTTGCGCGATCGTGATTGAGCTTTAGATCGTTCATCAACAGGCGCATCTGCGAACAATGACCCGGATAGCGCATCGTCTTGTAGTCCATGTTGCGCACGCGCGAGCCATACGTTTCGGCCAGAGAGCCGAGACCACCCGATGTGTTGAATGCTTCGTATAACGTGCCGTCGATCTCGATCTCTTCGAGGCCTTCCAGCGGCGCCGCTTCGATCAAGCGTCCATCGGAAATCGCTTCGCATGGATTTCCATATTCGTTGATCAATCCTTCCGTGGACCAGGTGAGCGAATATTTGAGGACGTTGTTTGGATGCTGGGGGAGCGCGCCGACTCGCAGCTTCACCGTGCGCAACTCATCGAAGTGCCCGATGAGCTCGTTGGCCGCGATCGAGATGAAACCGGGAGCGAGGCCACACTGTGGCACGAATGCCTGGGTCGCTCCTTCGGCGATGCGGCGTACGTTGCGCGTCACCTCGACGTCTTCGGTCAAATCGAAGTAATGCGCACCGGCTTTTCTCGCTGCTTCGGCGACCCCGATATTGCAGTAGAAGGGTAGGCTCGAAATCACGGCATCCACCGGATGCGCTCGGAGCTGTTGGGCGAGGCCGTCCGCATCCGAAGCATCGACGGTGTGTGCCTTGAGACCGGAAAGCCCATGCGCATTGACCACCCGCTGAGCCACATCTGCTCCTACATCGCCTAGATGCACCTCATAGGAGCCGGACTCGGCCAACAGACCGGAAATCAAAGTCCCGATCTTCCCTGCCCCTAGAATTAACACCTTGTGCATGCGAAACCTTCCGGAGTGGACGCCATTTAAGGCCGCAATTAAGACCTGCGGGCGGTTTGGTGTAAATTGCGGGCTCCGCCGGTATGCAATCTTGGACTATTTCCCTTTTGCAGTGCGGCGAGCCGTTGTAGGCTCACGGTTCTATTCTCTCAGCAATAAAACGCCGCTTTTCTTATGACTCGCAGTCCCGGATTGGTCGAATGGCATCCCGCAAGTTGGCACGGTAAACCGGCTCAGCAGCAGCCGACCTATCCGGATAAGGTGGCATTGGATGACGCTGTCGCGCAGCTGTCCCGATTGCCGCCGCTGGTAGTTTCTTGGGAAATCGAGGCCCTCAAGGAGGAAATCGCTGCAGCCCAGCGCGGCGAACGATTCGTCTTGCAGGGCGGGGATTGTGCCGAGAACCTCACTGAGTGCGAGTCCGACCAGATCGCGAAGAAGCTCAAGATCCTGCTGCAGATGAGCTTGGTGCTCGTTCATGGGCTCAAGAAGCCTGTGATTCGCATCGGCCGCATGGCCGGCCAGTATGCAAAACCTCGATCGGCCGATACCGAAACGCGCGATGGCGTGACCTTGCCATGCTACCGGGGCGACAACGTCAATCGTCCGGGCTTCACGCTCGAGGAGCGTACGCCGGATCCGCAACTCCTGCTGCGAGGTTATGAGCGCGCGGCACTCACCTTGAATTTTGTTCGTGCGCTGATCGATGGCGGTTTTGCCGATCTGCACCATCCGGAGTACTGGGATTTGGACTTCGTGCGGCACTCACCGCAGAAGGATGCCTACGAAAAGATCGTCCATTCAATTTCCGATGCACTCGACTTCTTCGAAGCTGCAAGCCGCAGCGCGTTGCACGAAGCCGGTCGTGTGAACTTCTACACCAGCCACGAAGGGTTGCACTTGCTCTATGAGCAGGCGCAAACCCGTTATATCGAACGTCAGAAGCGTTGGTACAACTTGAGCACGCACATGCCGTGGATTGGCATGCGTACGGCAGCGCTCGATGGAGCGCACGTCGAGCTCTTCCGCGGCATCGCCAATCCGATGGGCATCAAAGTCGG
>JAICPY010000082.1 GCA_025929585.1 Steroidobacter sp. | reverse complement strand
TGCAGTGGGCGCGCGATCCGCGGTGTATGCAGACTGGCGCCGGACACCGCAGAGTCGGCGCGGCCGTTGATGCGCCGGTCTGTCGACTTTGGTCTAAGCGCGGATGAGGCTACGCGCATTTGGCCGCGGCGTAGGTTGAGAATTTCTCGCCAAGCAGCGAGTTAATCGCAACGCGGCGAGCGATCCCGGCAGCGTACGCTGGGATTATGTTCACCGGCGTTTTCAAGACCTCATCTGCGAAGCCACTTCCTGCTTGCCTGGCTCGCGAAAAATTAGCGCGCTTACTGGCGAGCAAAGCTTTCCGAGAATATCGGTTCATTCCGCAAGGGCAGATCGGCCCCTTTGTGGTCGACTATCTATGTCGAGAGGCGGGACTCATCATCGAGCTGCCAAGCCGAACCCGAGTCGGCGACTCGGCACAGCGCACGGCATTCCTTTCACAAATGGGCTATCGAGTTCTGCGCATCGAGTCGAAGGACCTCGCCCATCTACATCGAGCGGTTCGCCAGATCCAGGCAGCGCTGAAATCTTAGCGGCTTAAGGGCAAGAAGAGCAGCCGCGAGTTTCGTCTTATCCTCGCAGCGACGAGCAACCTCCATTCCCCGGCGTTTTGGAAGGATTCTTCACGCTCGTGGGATGAACGGAAATCCTAGGTCTATGGTGCGTTGAATCCGAGCAGACCAGTCGATGCTATCGAATAGGACAGTGCTTTCGCCGAGCTCTGGCCGACAGAGACACACTTCGCCAAGGTGCGCGGCTTCGTGATCTCTCGAGCCAGGGCAAGGGGAGACCCAGCTTTGGCTTCTTCTGGGTGGCTCCCTGCACGGCGACCACCGTGAATCCGATTCACATTGCGAACTTCGCACTGGCCCATACCGCCCAACCTACTGGAACTCAGTCCACATATGGAGTATTTTATCTACAGCATCTCTAATTGGACTTCTGTCTATGTTTCAACCCCACAATATCGAGACACAGTTCGATCCTGACGAACTGGGTGCGACGGCGCTAACGGCGTTCTTCAACATCACCTCGGGATGGGGGCTGGCAGCAGAAGAAGAAAGGACATTACTCGGCGCACCGCCAAGATCAACATTCTTCAAATGGAAATCCGAAAAGGCTGCTCGGCTGAATCCGGATACGCTCGAGCGAATCAGCTACGTCATGGGCATTTACAAGGCGCTGAGGATCTTGCTGCCGACGGAGGAAGCCGCTAACGCTTGGGTGAAACGGCCCAACAGCGCGCGTGGATTCGGAGGTAAGACGGCCTTGGATCGGATGTTGGCAGGTCGAGTAATCGATCTCGCCGATGTGCGCCGGTATCTGGATGCCGAAAGAGGATGATTGGTCGAGCGCAGCCGCGTCGCATCAATTTGCGGTGGCACAAGTCCTATCGAATCGTTTCCGCTAAGCACCCGCCTATCAATGTTTTCGAAGGCATCGTTGGTGCTCGTCAAATGGAAATAGCGTTCTACCTCGAAGGGCTGACGAACGACCGGCTGCGCGATGAGACCGGGGAGGCGCCGATCGTGGATCCAAAGGATCGCGTTAGCGGTGCCGGCGCCAGCATCGTTATGGCCGCATTCACCCACATCGGCCGTCCCAGCCGCTTCAGCGATGGCACTTATGGCGTCTATTACGCCGCTCATACATTGGAAACCGCGGTGAGAGAGACCGCATATCACCGCGCTCGATTTCTTGCTGCCACCAACGAGCCGCCATGCGACATCGACATGCGCGCGTATGTCGGCAGACCGCAGAGACCACTTCTCGATGTTCGTCCCTCGAAGTTCGACGAACTGCATCACCCGGACGACTATCTCACCTCACAAGCATTCGCAAAGCCGCACCGGGAATCGGGCGAATGGGGCATCGTTTATCGCAGCGTTCGCCACGAAGGCGGCGAATGCATCGCCGCCTTCCGCCCGCCGGCTGTCACCATCCCTCAACCAGGCGCAGCCCTCGCGTACGTCTGGGATGGAGAGCGAATTTCGACGGTATATGAGAAGTCGGAGGTGCTCTTCGATCTAACGAAGAGCACGTGACGGAGGTGACGGGTGACGCGTGAGGGGTGACGAGTAAGAAACATGTCACTTACGTCCAAGCACGCGCCATTCAGTTGACATCTTCTGATGTCGCGCTCGGATAATCTGCCCGTCACCCGTCACCCGTCACCCGTCACCCGTCACCCGTCACCCGTCGCCCGTCGCCCGTCGCCCGTCACCCGTCACCCGTCACCCGTCACCCGTCACCCGTCACCCGTCACTTATACCTGCTGAGAATCTTCCCCAGTCCCAAACTTCCCGGACTCAGCACTTCATACGGCAGTTGATTGATGGGTACTTGAGTGGTGCCGTTTACTTCGTGAAATTCCGGGCTCTTCTCGTCGATGTAGATCAGACCCGTGACGTATTCGCCTTGCGCCAGTTTGTCGCGTAGGTAGTTGTAGGCTTTGCCGCGGCGGGTCGGGTCGTACGTCGGATCGAGCTTGCGAAGTAGAATGCGGCTGCCGTCGTGCATGGTCACGGGCATTGCCTCGCCGGCGGCGTACTGCGCGGTAATCTCTTGAGCGGGAGCGACGAAGTCGGTGTGCACGACCTCATCGTAATGGTCACGCACGAACGAATAGCTCTTTGTCGACCCTTCATGATCGTTGAATGTGACACAAGGTGAGAGAACATCGATCAGCGCGAAGCCTTTATGCTTGAGCCCGGCTTGGATCAACGGGATGAGTTGCTCCTTATCGCCGGAGAAGCTGCGAGCGACGAACGTCGCGCCCAACGTCAACGCCGCGACGACGGGATCGATCGGCGGCTGAACGTTTTCCTCTCCGCGTTTTGCTTTTGAACCGATGTCGGCCGATGCCGAGAACTGACCTTTTGTCAGTCCGTACACGCCGTTGTTCTCGATCATGTACAGCATGTTGATATTGCGCCGAATCGCATGGGCAAACTGCCCGAAGCCGATCGACAGTGTATCTCCATCGCCCGACACACCGATGTAGTAAAGATCCTTGTTAGCGGCGATCGCGCCTGTGGCGATCGAAGGCATGCGGCCGTGAACCGAATTAAACCCATGCCCACCGCTGACAAAGTAAGCAGTGGTCTTCGAAGAGCAACCGATACCCGACAGCTTCGCCAATTGCTCCGGCCGCAGCGACAGCTCCCAGACGGCCTCGGTGATTGCTGCGGTCACCGAGTCATGGCCGCAACCCGCACACAACGTCGACATCGCTCCTTCGTAGTCGCGACGTGTCAGCCCGAGTGCATTCTTCGGCAGGCTGGGATGAGCGATCTTGGGTTTGGCAATGAAGGACATAGGAGTGAAGCGGTTAGCGGTTAGTCAGAGAAGAAAGCTTGGTTCTCGGTAAAGCGTTGGGCGAAGCACTAGACACTTACCGCGACGCGTTTCTTCTTTGCGTCCAATTCGGCGAGCACGCCATCGACGATTACGGTAGATGCCATCGGGAAACCGCTGTAGTGCAAGATCGAGCGAAGCTTGGATTTCTCGACGCGCGTTTCCAGGGTAATCAGGCTCCTCAATTGCGCATCGCGGTTCTGCTCGACAACGAACAGCAGCGAATGCTGGGCTAGAAACTCCTCGATGTCCTCGCCGAAAGGAAAAGCACGAATTCGCATGTAGTCCGCGTGTACGCCACGGCGCTTCAGCAAGTCGAGTGCTTCGCGCACCGCACCGTCGCAACTGCCAAACGATACGATGCCGACCGGTTGTGAGTTTCGACCTTCGAACACCGCTGGCGGCACGAATCGTTTTGCTGTGTCGAACTTGCGTTTCAGTCGGTCGAGCACGATCTGATACTCGGTGGAGTCCTCGGTGTAACCGCCATATTGAGTATGACCCGAGCCTCGAGTGAAGTACGCGCCCTTCGGATGTACTCCGGGCAAAGTGCGGTAGGGAATGGCATCGCCGTCCTTGTCCATGTAGCGATAGAACTTATCGAGCTGCTCGATCTGCTCCTTCGATAGGACTTTGCCTCGATCGGGCTTGTAGGAGTCGTCCCATTTCAAAGCCGGGCACATCCAATCGTTCATGCCGATGTCCAGATCCGACATCACGAATACTGGTGTTTGTAATCTCTCGGCAAGATCGAATGCTTGTACCGATAAATAGAAACACTCTTCCGGACTATTCGGAAACAACAGCACGTGACGAGTATCGCCATGCGATGCGTACGCAGCGAGCATGATGTCGCATTGCTGCGTGCGTGTCGGCATTCCGGTCGAAGGACCAACCCGTTGCACATCGAAGATCACGGCAGGAATTTCCGCGTAGTAAGCCAGGCCGATGAACTCGTTCATCAGCGAAATGCCGGGTCCACTCGTTGGCGTGAACGCGCGAGCGCCGTTCCAGGATGCCCCCAACACGGCGCCGATGGCGGCAAGCTCATCTTCGGCTTGCACGATGACGTAATTACGTTTGCCGGTTTCAGGATCGAGACGCCACTTTTGGCAAAAGCCCTTGAATGCATCCATCAACGAAGTCGATGGAGTAATCGGATACCACACGCCGACAGTGGCACCGGCGTACAAGCACCCGAGCGCCGCGGCTGTGTTGCCATCGATCATGATGTGATTGGACGTCTTGTCCATGCGCGTGACACGCAATGGCAGAGGGCAGTTGAAATGCTCCTTCGCGTATCGATGGCCGATTTCCAACGCATAGATATTCGAATCCAGTAATGCCTTCTTGCTACCGTAACTTTCACCGAGCAGCGTGCGCATCACATCCAAATCGATATCCAGGAGCGCCGCGAGCACGCCCGCATACATGATGTTCTTCAGTAGAATTCGCGCGCGCACGCCTTGGAAGGTTTCGTTACACAAGCGCGCGAGTGGCACTCCTAGGATCGTGACATCCTCTCGCTTGAGCAATGCGGGACGAGGCCACGTTGAATCGTAAAGGAGGTATCCACCGGAGCTGACCTCTTGCAGATCTTTTGCATAGGTCTCCGCGTTCATCGCGACCATGATGTCGACGCGGCCCGATCGCGCGACATAACCCTCTCGCGTAACGCGAATCTCATACCAGGTGGGCAATCCCTGGATATTCGAGGGAAAGTAATTCTTGCCCATTACCGGAACACCCATCCGGAAGATGGATTTCATCAGCAGGGTATTAGCGCTCGCGGAGCCCGTGCCGTTGACGTTCGCGAGCTTGATGACGAAATCGTTCAGGCGGTCTTGCGGCTCTGCGGACTGAGGCATGGAGTGGTCTCGTCGCTCGCGTAAGGAATCTTGATCTTGGACTTCTGCATGTCCCAAGCGGCAGTGGGGCAGCGCTCGGCGCATAAGCCGCAATGCACGCAGACATCTTCGTCTTTCACCATCACTCGCGCCGTGTGCTTGAGTGGGCCCGAAACGAATAACGGCTGGCTAATGTTCAACGCCGGAGCCTTCAATCGAGTTCGTAACTCGTCTTCAGGCCCGTTTGCGGCGATCGTCAGACAATCGACCGGGCAGATGTCGATACAAGCATCACATTCGATGCATAGCTTGGCTTCGAAAACCGTTTGCACGTCGCAATTGAGGCAACGTTGCACCTCGGCGGCAGCTTGTTCTGCCGTGAAACCAAGCTCGACTTCGATATTGATCTTCTTGAAGCGCTCTCTTAAATCCACGTGCGGCATCAAGCGGCGCTCGACTGGATTGTAGTCGTTCTTGTACGCCCACTCATGAATGCCCATTTTGCGGCTGGACAGATTCAGCAGCGGCGGCAACCGCTCTGCCACCGGCAAGCCCTGGCAATATTTATGGATGGAAACGGCCGCCTGATGGCCATGCTCGACAGCCCAAATGATGTTCTTCGGGCCGAAGGCGGCATCACCGCCAAAGAAGACGTTCGGCAACGTAGATTGAAACGTGACTTTGTCGACCTTGGGCACGTGCCATTTGTCGAACTCGATGCCCACGTCGTTTTCGATCCAAGGAAAGGCGTTCTCCTGTCCAATAGCCAGGATGACATCGTCGCACGGCAGAAATGTTTCGCCGATCATGCGCTCGGCGATGATGCGTCCGCGTCCATCCAGATCGTATTCCATCTTGTCGAAGAGCATACCCACGAGAATTTCGTTCTCGACCACAAAGGCCTTGGGCGCATGATTGACTACGATCTCGACATTCTCTTCTTCGGCATCGTCGAGCTCCCACTCGGACGCTTTGAAGAAGGCCCGCGGCTTTCGCGCCATGACCTTCACTTCGGTGGCGCCCAATCGCAGTGAGCTTCGGCAGCAATCCATTGCGGTATTGCCGACGCCGATGATCAACACGCGACGGCCAATCGATTTGATGTGATCGAACGCGACGGATTCCAACCAATCGATGCCGATATGAATATGTTCGGTGGCGCGCAAAGAAGCGCGGCGGCCGGGCAAGTCCAAGTCCTTGCCTTTCGGCGCGCCGCTGCCAACGAAGACCGCGTCGAATTCACCGGATGCGAGCAGCTTTTTGAGGCTCGTCACTTCGGTGCCCAGACGCAGGTCCACCCCCATATTCACGATGTAGCCGATTTCCTCTTCGAGCACCTTGGCTGGAAGACGGAAGGAAGGAATGTTCGTCCTCATGAGCCCGCCAGGCGTGCCCCATTTCTCGAACATCGTAATGCGATAACCAAGCGGCATCAGATCGTTCGCGACCGTGAGCGATGCCGGTCCCGCCCCGATGCATGCGATGCGTTTGCCGTTCTTGTTCGAAGGTGCGCGTGGCAGGAATTCCGTGATGTCGTCTCGATGATCGGCGGCGACGCGCTTCAAGCGGCAGATCGCGACAGGTTCTGCTTCTACCCTGCCACGGCGACACGCCGGCTCGCATGGGCGATCGCATACCCGACCGAGAATGCCCGGAAATACGTTCGACTCGCGATTGACGAGATAGGCTTCGCTAAATTTTCCCTGCGCGATGAGCCGAATATATTCGGGAACGTCGGTGTGGGCTGGACAAGCCCATTGGCAATCGACGACACGATGAAAGTAATCAGGATTTCGAGTATCGGTCGGTTCCACCGCTCACATCGCCCCTGTCGCATCAATCGACACCGTTGCATTGACGGTGCCTCAAAAGTAACGAGTGACGAAGCGTAACCTTCGGGAGAAGAATACGCCATAGATAGGCGATGCCGCTTAGTTGGGCGGCGGTTGACGGTTGATAGTTGACAGTTGGCAGCAAGAAAGGCTGTCTTTTCTGGCCTCGAGCCAGAAGGGGGCTAGAAGTCCACAGTCTGTAGTCCCTACCCAGAAGAATGGTGCCGGATTGCGGACGTTCTTTCTTTGATCTGGCTTCGGACTACAGACTGCGGACTACGGACTTTCGCCCGTCTCTACTGAACCCTCACCAAGAACCTCACCGTAAAACTAGGCGTATTTGCCCCCGCAGCGCCATTCATGCTGCCGCTCGGCGTAATCAGCAGTCCGGTGATGGCAGGATCGAATCCGTTCGGATCGGGGGCAGGTATATATGTATACGGTGGTCCGCCGCCGGGCGTATTCGAGAACTGCACGTCGCTTGCATAACTGAAGGTCAGTCCGCTGGAAGTCGTTCCATCGACGAACTCCACGGGGTTGCCGCTGGTAGTCGCTGCGTACACGGAGACTCTCGGCGGCATTGGACTGGCGAGGGCGAGGCTGCTCGGATCGATCATGCCTGCACCTGTATTCGTCACAACGATTGAATAGCGCACGACGCTGCCGGGAATACGTTTCGGATTGCTCACGCCGTTGTGAGGATCGGAAACCACTTCCGACAACTTCTGAATCTGGAGGTTGGGCATGACGACAGAGAATGCACCGACTCCCAGATCGCTGACCGTGTCCTCGGTGCCTTCTCTGGCCGTGACTTTCGGCGTCCAAGCGCCTAATGGCGCCTCCGAAGGCACGGCAAACGCGAATTCATAAGTGCGAGTAGCGTTCCCAGAGTCCGCTACCTGAGCCATACCGACATTGTCGGTCACTACATTCGAAGCCGGATCGACGATTGTGATGTTCGAACCAGAGATATCGAAGCTGCCGAAAGGATCGCTGACGATCGCGCGAACGTACGCGGTGCGCCCGCGCGTGAAACTTGCCGTTGCGGTGCCAGCAGGATACGGGGCGTCGAACGTTTGCACCGAGTCGACGTTGATGACCGTCGCGCTTTGCAACTCCACGCGTGAGATATCACCGCCGCTCGTTGGGAAAACATTGATATCGCGATTGGATTGTGAAGTTGTATTCCTGACGACGAGAGAAAACGTACTGCCCACGGGCACCGTGACACTGTTGGGTAGATTAAGGGTGAAGACCGATTGGGTTGGACTGAGAGTCGACAAACTGACGCTCGAGCTGGTCGACGCCAACGTACCCAATGAGGAATTGACCAGTGCAACGGAGACCTGTCGGGATGTTTGAAAGAGCCCGCCTGCGCCCGAACGCGTCAACCACAGTCGCACTGCGAAGCTGCCTGCTTGCAACGTGAGCGGAGTTTGCAACGAAGGCGTCATCACCCATGTCGCGGAGCTGCCGCCTCCGTTGATGTTGACGCTGTCATGGCTGCCGCTTGGGGGTGTGCGAGAGAGGACGCGTGATGGCTCACTCCAAAGGTAAAGGGGTTTGGTACCCGCGCCGGGAATTTGCGATTGGGAAACGATGATTTGCGGCGAGCTCGGCGTTGCACCTAAACCTGCAGGGTTCTGGATGTTTGCGGTGTTGTCGATGGTGGCTCCGGGCGTGATTCCGGCCGCTACCTGGACATCGAAAGTCACGATCGCACTACTATTCGCCGGAACGCCGATACCGGTGATATTCAACAGGCCCGTGTCATTCGCACCCGTGCCGTTGTACGTCGAATTGTCGACGGCGCCTGCGGGGATGCTAATCCCACTCGCAACGAATCCCGAGACGTTCGCGGGAACATCGTCGGTGACGGTGACGCCCGTGGCCGCGATTCCACCTGTTTCGATCAGCGTAATGGTGTAGCGAAGGGTGTCGCCGGGGACCGCATCGCCACCATTCAAATCTTGAACCGTCTTTGTGGACGTTGAAAGATTCGGTCCGATGACTGTCGTCGGATCGCTCGCGGCATTGTTGGAGGAGTCAGGGTCGTGGCTTGGCGTGGTGACCTGCACTTGATTGGTAACCGCAGGGGCTGCTGCGTTACCGACTGCAACTACTATGGATAATGTTGGCAACGAGCTCGATGCCGCCAGCGGTCCCGCATGGGTACACGAGACAGTTTGGCCTGAAGCAGAGCAACTCCACCCCGTGCCGCTGCCCGAGACGAAGGTAAGACCCGTCGGCAACGTATCGGTGACGACAATGGGGAAATCTGTCGGCTGCGATCCCGGCTGATTGGACACGGTAATCGAATACGTGCCGTTCGTCCCGACGGAGAAGTTGCCGGTGTGCGACGTCGCGATCGACAGATCGACAACAGGCTCGCTCGTAACGCTCACGATTTGCGCTGTCAGGAGCACCAGGTCTCCGCCCGCGGAGAATTCTGTAGTGGCAGAGGTTTGACCGGCGTTCAGCAACGACGACACGTTGAACGTATCGACGTCGACGCCGTAGGTGTTGTTTGCGCCTTGGCTGTTGACCGTTCCGTCGAACGGCTGCGCGGTTGGATCACTACCCGCGACGTTGATGCCATCGTTCAACACGCTGCCATTGAAGCTTAGACTTTCCGCCGATCCGCTCATCGGCTCGGAATTCCCGGGATCCCCCTCCCACGCGACGATGGCCATCCGGCCATCGACGTTCGAGGTGGGAATGCGAAAGCCATCAGGGGTGAGCGTGAGCGAGTTGCCGCGAAAGAACTGCAGTCCATCGAAGATATTGATAGCCCGCAAACGTTCGCTGGCAGAGCCATACACCACGATCAATCCCCAACCCGCGAGCACGGCGCTGCTGTTGCAGTGAGGATTGCCCGTCGCAACGCCCAAGCCACCGAAGGTGAAGGTCGCATTACCGTTCACGCGATTGGTCACGTCGGCGAAGGCCCCGAAGAAAGGAAAGCTGGTCCCATCAGTGAAGAAGGTGGACTGGAACGTGCGCTGAGCCGTCACGCCACTGCCGTTGAGCGTGACGTTCGTATCGACGTTCGAACCCGATCCGCCCCAATACAGGTAGGCAGCGACGATCGAAGAACCCGCCGGAATGCCGCTCAAAGCTTGCGAGCTCGTACCTCCGACTACGCACGAATTGCCGTTGTCCGACTGCGTGCGAAGAGAGCCGCCGGTGGCGACGAAATTGACGTTACCGGTGAAACGGGCGTAGCGCGTTATCGGTACTTGCTGTGCGATCGACTGCCATGAGCACAGCGCAAGCAACAAGAAGACGAGCGAACGCAAAGCGATCTTCATGCGCAGACGGCGTCGGTCTTTGAAAAGTACGTGAGCATCGCCGCGAGCGTAGTTAAGGGAATTGCTGCATACCCGCCGAGGCGTTCACAATTTGACGCTCTTATGTGCGCTCGCATGTCGAAGCCGAGAACTACGTTGCCCTCCTAGCGATCACGCAGGTCTGCACCGAGCAGAGCGCAGGCCACACGCTGATTCTGCGCTCTGACTATCCCCTAGTCGCAATCCGCTATCCGCTTGCGAGTCTCCTGTGTTGCGGTTCTCGCGCGTAGCAGTGCACCGCGCACAGAACATCCGAGACGCAATTCGCACTATGCGCTGCCTCGCTGACGGAGCGACGTTCTCCAATGGGATACAAAGCGCGAAGCCGTCGTCACTTCATCCAAAAACTTGAGGGTACTGCGATCGAAGTGCGACCAAGCTCACGAACCGCGTTCCTGCTTTGACAAAAATCCGCCGCCGTAAGGGATCACCTGTGTGGAGGAGAAGGCGTCGGAGGAGTAGGAGCATAGAAATAGGATGACAGATCCATCCTTCCGACGCCGGTGATCCGCAAAAAAACAGCGGGAGACGTCGATGGGTTTGGTTCGTTCGATAGCGGCTATGGCCGCGGGGCTCGCGCTCGGCGCGACCGCGCTCGATGCACAGGCGGCTGGCACGGCCGCGGGCACTAGCATTCAGAACACGGCGCAAGTGAGCTACCAAGTCGGGGGCTCGACCGTGACGACCTCCTCCAACACCAGCACGGTGACGGTAGTCGAGATCCTCGATGTCGTTGTCACGATCGCAAGTCCCACCGTGGCTTCCTCCGTCGGCGCTACGCAGCAGGAGTTGGTGTTCACGGTTACGAACACCGGCAACGGTAGCGAAAGGTTCGAGCTGATCGGGTTGAGCGCCGGCGTCACCGGGGATGACTTCGATCCCACTCTCGCAAGCCCAGCCATCTATTTCGACACCGACGATAGCGGCGATCTGTCTGCGCCCGACACCGCATACATTGCCGGCACGAACGATCCGAATCTCGCGGCGGACGCGAGTGTACGGGTTCTTCTCGTCAACAACATTCCTGCTTCCGCTGCTGATGGCAGCCGAGGCCGCAGCCAACTCACCGCTCGAGCTCGCACGGGCTTCGGTGATCCAGGCTCGGATTTCTCCAGTGGTGGCCTCGATGCAGTCGTAGGCACGACTCGCGCCGAAGGGATCTTGTTCGGTGAATACCTGGTGCAGGGCTTTCAGCTCACCGCATTGAAATCGCAAACCATTCAGGATCAATTCGGCGCCGAGCGACCCATTCCAGGCGCGCGCATCAATTATCGAATCATCGTTACGCCGAGCGGAACGGGCAGTGCGCTCGCCGCAGTGTTCTCGGATGCGATTCCCGCGAACACGACCTACCTCGCCGGCTCGCTAGAGCTCAACAGCATCTCGCTCACCGATGCCGGTGGCGGCGATGACGCGGGCGAATTCACCACCACGCCCGCGCCACAAGTTCGCGTGAACTTGGGCGATCTCACGACAACGTCCGGCCCGCAAACGATCGAATTCGCCGTCACGATCAATTGAGTATTTGTCTACTGAAGGAGACGAACATGAAAGCAGCAACGAGCATCGAGACAACCACAGCACATCCCCTCACAAAAGCCAAACTCGCGCTCGCGATGCTGATATTCGCTGCTGCCGGCGTCGCGCAAGCGCAGAGCAAGAACTGCATCGAGCTTCAGGCCTCTGCCGAAACTGAAGAGCAATACACCGACGATCAAGGCCGAGCGGCAACACGCCTGGTGCCCGCTGGAAAGATCGTGCCTGGTAATGAAGTGATCTGGACGATCACCGCCAAGAACGTTTGCGACAGCGCAGCGGAAAACATCGTCATCGCGAATCCCGTGCCCGAGCACATGACCTATGTTGCGAGCTCAGCGATGGGTGTCGGCACTGCGATTACTTATTCGCTGGATGGCCAGCAATTCGCGTCTGCAAACGAACTGACCGCGAAAGAAGCGGATGGCTCTTCGAGGCCAGCGCGCGCTGCAGAGATCCGCGCAATCCGCTGGACGTACACAGCGCCGTTTCCGAAGGGCGCAACAGCGTTCGTGCGCTACCGCGCCACCGTCAATTGATTCGAGTTCGAACTCACCGCGCGAGTCTGGCAAGGGCCTGTGCGAGTGACAACGTGTTCCTTGCCAATCGTGTGTATCTAAAAACAGGAGAATCGAAATGACCCCCGCAAGGCACCTCAAACGGGCAAGCCTCGCGCTGATCGCGATGTCATCTATCAGTGTAATGCAGAGCGCTTCGGCTGCAGGCACGGTGGCGGGCACCCCGATTAGCAACCAGGCTACCGTTACTTATCAGGTCGGCGGTGTCACTCAGACGCCCGTCAGCAGCCCGACCGTTCAATTCCTCGTCGACAACCGCATCGACCTCACGGTCGCGGAAAGTTCGACGACGACGACGCAGACCAGTCCAGGTCTTACGAACCAAGTCACCGCGTTCACCGTGACGAACACGGGTAACGCCTCACAAGGGTTCGTGCTCACTGCTGCAAACATGGCGAGCGGCAGTGCATCTCCGTTTGGCGGCACGGCAGACAATCAGGACGTCAGCAACGTTCGAGTGTTCGTCGACAGCGGCGCGACCGGAACACCGAATGCCTATGACGCGACGGATACGGCCATCAACATCGCCTCGCTAGCGCCCGATGCGACGGTTACCGTCTTCGTATTGGCCGACGTACCGGTGGCCACCACGAACGGTCAGTTCGCGAACGTACAACTCACAGTTGTCACCGCAAACGACAACACGACCACGCCAGCCGTGCAGAGTGCCGGTGCGGACGATCCGAACGTCGTGCAGATCGTATTTGGCGACGACGGTGAAGATGCAACTGAAAGCAGCGTGGATCAGTACGAGATTCGTTCCGCCTCGCTTGCAGTCACCAAGACCGTTGCGGTGATCAGCGATCCATTCAATGGCACAGACGCGAATCGCAAGGCGGTCCCTGGCGCGGTTGTCGAATACACCATCACGGTGACGAACAGCAGCACGACGACAGCTGCGACCTCGGTGCAACTGGAAGACCAGATTCCGGCGAATACCGTGTTCGTACCCGGGAGCCTAACGTTGAACGCGGGTGCGCTCACCGATGGGAACGATGCGGATGCAGGTTTCTATGAAGCTGCGCCGACACCTCGCGTGGTCGTGACTGCAGCTGCGATCGCGGCAAATAGCGGCACGGCGGTCGTGACGTTCCGCGTAACGATTCAGTAAGGGATCGTTACTGCGTATGCACAAGCCATCGCCGCTGTGCGGCAGCTCATGAAGATGTGAGCGCATGCACAGTCCGCCATTCGATGCTCCTACACACGACGCGGGCGGGACGGTGAATAACCGTCCCGCCCTTGGCGTGTCTATGGGCGTTGCGAATGTGCGCGATTCCTCATTTTGGGGGTGGCGAGCGGCAGCATACGATTTCGCCAAGCGAATCATTGCGGGCACCGTGCTGTTGACGTTATCGACGATTGCGTCGGGTCAAAGCACGAGCGCCCAGAGCACGAGCGCTGTGGGTAGCGCGATTCAGAACGTCGCAACGCTGTCGTTCACGAGCGAAGATGGCAGCACGCTCTCCACGACGAGTAACACGGTCACGACGACAATCGAGCCGATTCCTACCAGCTCGCGCGTCGAGATCCTGCGATCGACCTCTGCAGCGAACGGATTGCAAACCATCGCGGGGCCGACACAATGCGTAAGCGCACAAGGCGTCCAGCTGTTGCCGACCCCGATGTTGGCCGACGGCACACAAGTCGATCCGATGCAGCCACTTACGCTGACGCCGACAGCAGCTCTGCATGGTGGCGAAGCGATGTTCGTGCAATTGCTCGACGGCGATCAGAACCGCAACGCCGCGGCGATCGACACGGCCGATTTGCAACTCACTTCGCCGAGCGGCGATCGCGAGACGCTGCGATTGTCGGAAACCGGCATCAGCACCGGCGTATTCGTCGGCTACATTCAAACGCGCGTGCGCGGTGCCAGCGAAGGCAATTGCGTTCTCGAAGTTCAGCGCAACTCCGAGATCAGCTCGATATATGTCGATCCCTTCGACTCGGCGGATGCGAGCCGTGCCAGCGCGCTCGTCGACCCATACGGGTTGATCTTCGATTCACGTACCGGCACGCCGATCGACGGTGCGCGCGTACGCTTGATAAACGCAACGACTGGCGCGCCCGCAAGCGTCGTGGGCGATGATGGCGTGAGCCGTTATCCTTCGGAGATGCTCACCGGTGCAGCCGTCACCGATTCCGGCGGTACTGTCTACACGTTGCCGACCGGTGTGTTTCGCTTCCCGCTCGTGGAACCCGGTAGCTATCGCATCGAAGTGGATCCGCCCGCAGGACATGCTTTTCCGTCCGCCTTGTCGATGACCGAGCTAGGGCAGGCCCCCGGCGGACCATTCCGCTTGCAAGCTGGTTCCTTCGGTAATGCATTCCCAGCGGAAGGACCGACTGCCGTTGCAGTAGACGTACCCGTCGACACAGCACCGAGCCAGTTGTTCATGCAGAAGAGCACGACCGCAACCGTAGCCGCGGTCGGCGATTTCGTTCAATACACGCTGTCGGTGGAAAACGTATCGAGCACTGCTGTGGCTAGTGTGCGCACCGAGGACTACTTGCCCTTGGGTGCGCGCTACATCAAAGGGTCCACTCGCATCTCTGGCGAAGTTGCACCGGACCCGTCGATCTCGGACGACGGCAGGATGCTCACGTTCACGACTGCGGCGCTTGGTGCAACTCAACGCATCGAGATTCGCTATGTCGCGGAAATCACAGCCGGCGCTCGCGGCAAACAAATCGTCAACGAGGCACGCGCCTTTGGGCCTGACGGTATCGGCTCGAATACCGCACAAGCTTCGATACAGCTGCGAGAGGAATTGTTCCGTGATCGTGCCATCGTCCTCGGCCGCGTCGTCGAAGGAAAGTGCGATCAGCTGGCGCACGAACTGAATGGCGTAGCGGGTGTTCGTGTCTATCTGGAAGATGGACGCTACTCGATCACCGACGAGGAAGGCAAATACCACTTCGATGATGTCGCACCCGGTGCGCACGTCGTGCAGATCGATATCGTGACTCTTCCGGAAACGCATGCGCCGCTAGGTTGTGCAGACCGGGTTCGACATGCTGGACGAGCGTATTCGCAGTTCGTCGACGTGCGCGGTGGTGCGTTATGGCGAAGTGACTTCCATCTCGAGCGCAAGGCGCTCCCCAGTGGCACTGCTGAGACCAAGCTCGAAACATCGTTGGTTTCAAGTGAGCAGCTGAGACATCTCGCAGTGTTCAAAGCAACGCAACTTGCCGTCAGCAACGCGCGCTTGATGTTCATGCTGCCAGAAGGTCTTTCGTATCGTGCTGGAACCGCGCGTCTCGACGATGCATCGATTGCCGATCCGCGCATCGAGGGTGGCGTAGTGAGTTTCGCACTCGATACAGTCGAAGCGGATTCGCAACGGAGCGTCTCGTTCGAGACCGAGGCAAGTGCAACCGCAAGTGGCGCACTCGCCTTGAAAGCCGTGGCCATGTTCGACACTGCGATTCAGGCTGGAATGCGAACCGCACCGATCGAGAACGTTGTGCTTCGCGGTGGCATGCTGTCCGAATCCGCTTCGTATCGGTTCTCTTCTCGCTTTGATGTGCTGGATGTCGAGATCAACGCAGCCGACAGAGCACAATTGGACAAGATCATCCAAGAGTGGCGTGGCGTCAGCCACTTGAGGATCAGCACGGTCGGACATACCGACGATCAGTTGATTGCGGCGCATAGCCGTGCCGTCTACGCCGACAACTATGCGCTGTCGCGCGCCCGCGCCCAGGTCGTTGCGGAGTATTTGGCGAAGGGACTGGATATTCCGGACGCGCGCATCTCCATCGAAGGCCGTGGTTCGGATGAACCGCTCTCGAAAGGTCGCGACGCGGAAAGTCTCGCAATGAATCGGCGCGTAGAGATCGCAATCGAAGGCCTGCGCGTCCTCGCCACCGGTGCGTTCACGCTGAAGGCAAATGCGGCCAGCTCTCCGCCGGTGCAGACTGCAGGCGCATTGGTTTCCAATCTGATTGCCCCAAAATCGATGCCGCAACCATCGAAGCCCGTGGTCGAGAACGATATCGATGTCGAAAGTCTCGAGCCGGGGCTCACCTGGTTGACGCCAGCGGTGGATGCAGTGCCGGCGATCCCCTCCATCAAGGTTCTGATCCAGCACGAACCGACGCAACACGTCGAGCTGCTGATGAATGGTTCGACCGTCAGCCCGCTCAACTTCGATGGCGTCGCCACCAACGAGAGGAAGACCGTAAGTTTGAGCCGTTGGCGCGGGGTGGACTTGCGTGACGGCGAGAATCAACTCCTCGCCGTGGTTCGCGATTCAAGCGGAACGGAAGTGCAGCGCATGACGCGCAAGGTTCACTATTCGGGCGGGGCGGTGCGCGCGACGATCGTCCGCGAAGCATCGACGCTTACAGCGGATGGTCGAACACGTCCGATCATCGCGCTTCGCATGTTCGACGCGCACGGCGAGCCTGCCCGACCCGGGACGCAAGGAGCGTTCCTGGTGGAAGCACCTTATCGTTCGTGGTGGGAAGTCGAAAGCTTGAACGATAACAAACTCGTCGCTGTCGGCGCGCGAGAGCCAACGTTCCGAGTCGAACAGGACGGCGTAGCTTTGCTGGAGCTCGAACCGACGACCCAGGCAGGCATGGCGGTAATTCGTCTGCGCTTCAACGAGCGTCAGCAGCAGGAAATTCGTGTATGGCTCGAACCCGCCGCACGCGATTGGATTTTGGTCGGCATTGCTGAAGGCACGGCGGCGCACAAACGCATCTCGGACAACATGCAATCCGCGGTAGATGCTGAAATCGAGGAAGGCTACAGCGAAGACGGCCGCATCGCGTTCTTCGCCAAAGGCGCGATCAAGGGAGAGTACTTGCTGACTGCCGCGTACGATTCCGCACGTGAGCACGAGATCGAGAAAGACAAGCTGCTCGGTGCCGTCGAGCCAGACCGCTTCTATACATTGTATGGAGATGCCACTGAACAACGATTCGAAGCCGCCACCGCACGTAAGTTGTTCTTGAAGCTCGAGCGTCGTCAGTTTGCAGCGCTATTCGGTGATTTCGAAACCGGTTTGACCGTCACTGAGTTGTCCCGCTACAGCCGAACCTTCACCGGGTTCAAATCCGACTACGCCGGCGAGCGTTTCGGTTACACGGCGTTTGCAGCCGAATCCGAACAAGGCTACGTGAAGGACGAGCTGCAAGGGGACGGCACGTCGGGATTGTATCGGCTGTCGCGCCGGCCTCTGATCATCAACAGTGACAAGATACGGCTCGAGACGCGTGATCGCTTTCGCAGCGAGGTGATCGTCGAGTCGCGTCCACTGACTCGCCATCTCGATTACAGCATCGACTATCTCAATGGCACACTGTTCTTCAAGCAGCCGATACCGAGCCGCGACGCCAACTTCAATCCGATACTCATTATCGCCGAATATGAAGTGCTGAACGGCGGCGAAGCCGAGGTGACGGCCGGTGGTCGCGCGGCGGTGAAGTTCGCGAACGATTCGATCGAAATCGGCGGCACGTATTTGCATGAAGGCGCGAATGCTGGTGAAACTGCCGTGGCGGGCACGGATTTTCGGTGGCAACTGGGTGCCGCCACGGAGCTGAAGGCGGAGATCGCGCGCAGCGATTCCAACGATCCTTCCCGAGAAGGAGCAGCGACGGCCTACCTGACCGAGCTCAAGCATATTGGCGAAAAACTCGACGCGCGCGTCTACGTTCGCGAGCAAGAAAGCGGATTCGGCGTGGGGCAGCAAGTGTCCTTCGATACGGGCACACGCAAGGCCGGCATCGACGGGCGGTTCCGCGTAAGCGAGCAGGTGGCGTTGGAAGCCGAGACATTCCAGCAAGAAGTGCTGGACTCCGGCGCGCAGCGCGCATTGGTCAGCGCCGAAGCCCGCTACGAAGCGGATGACTATGCCGCAAGCGTCGGCGCGCGACATGTGCAGGACTCCGGTTTGCCGAGCGGCGACACGGAATCACAACAAGCATTCCTCACCGGCAGTGTCGATCTATTCGATGATCTGATCACCCTGCGCGGGTCTCAAGATCTCGCGCTCGGGGGCAAGAACGGCAGCGTCGATTTCCCGGCTCGATCACTTATCGGATTGGATTATCACTGGCGCGCGGACACGAGTTTCTTCGCCGAGTACGAACACGCCGATGGCGAGGAGATCGACGCCGATATGACTCGCATCGGGGTGCGTACCTCGCCTTGGGAACGTGCTCAACTGCAATCGAGCATGAATCAGCAAGCGACAGAGTTCGGTCCGCGAGTATTCGCTAATGTCGGATTGACTCAAGGTTGGCAGCTCAATGAACGATGGGGCTTCGATATCGGAGTCGATCAAAGCAAGACAGTACGCGGCTCGAACGCGCAGCCGCTGAATCCGCAGGTTCCACCCGCGTCCGGCACTCTGAATGGCGGCGATTTCCTCGCGACTTTCATCGGTGCCTTGTACAGCAGCGAGCTTTGGACGTTCACCTCTCGCCTGGAGCATCGCGATTCGGATGAAGAGGATCGCTGGGTAGCCTCGGGAGGCTTCTATCGCGAGCCGATCTCGGGTCACGCGTTTTCGCTCGCGAGCCAATGGTTCGATAGCAAGTTCTCGAACGGCAACGATGCGAGCGCAGCCGACGTGCAACTCGCGTGGGCATACCGTCCGGTAAGTAGCTCATGGATCATTTTGAATCGTTTGGATCTGAAGCATGAGTCACGATTGGACACAGCAGGGGAAATCGAGTCCTCGCGCATCATCAACAACTTGAATTCCAACTGGCAGCTCGACGAACGCACTCAACTCGGCATCCAGCTTGGCGCTCGCCACGTTCGAAGCACCTTCGATGGCGAACGTTACAGCGGCCTATCGACTCTCTACGGATTAGATATGCGTCGTGATCTCACGCATCGCTTCGATGTCGGCCTGCACGGCACGATGCTTTCCTCCTTGAAGTCCAACGTCAGCGACCGCTCGCTCGGGTTCGATGTCGGCATCACAGTGGCTCGCAATATGTGGGTGTCGATCGGGTACAACTTCCAAGGCTTTGAAGACGAAGATTTCGAAGCCGCGCGCTACACAGCGCAAGGCCCTTTCATCAAGTTCCGCATGAAGGCCGATCAAGATACGTTCAAGGATCTGTCGCTCGCGTCATTGAGGCCAGGCAGGTAGGAATGCCCGGGGGCGTAGAGCAAGCCCATGCGTGGCAGGCAAGCCTAGCGGCAAGC
>JAICPY010000196.1 GCA_025929585.1 Steroidobacter sp. | reverse complement strand
TCCCTCTAGGGAGAGGGTTAGGGTGAGGGGGTGAGGGGGTGAGGGGGTAAGGGAGTGAGGGTCTACTACGTTCGGTGAGACCAAGCACGTTTAATGTCCGCTAACGACGCAATCAACGCTCGTTCGACTGCCTCCTCCGGTTGGCAAGCATCACTGCGTTTGCGTTTTGCAGTTCGCGATCAGCGAACCTTTCTGCTCGAACGACAACATCGCGGCCCGCTCTTGGTTCAGCGTCCTTTCTATCCGGAAGGGGGCACGTGTCATTCGTACATCGTGCATCCACCCGGCGGTGTCGTGGGCGGCGATGAGTTGTGCGTACATGCGTGCGTGGATCAAGGAGCGAATGCGCTCTTGACCACACCGGCTGCCGGAAAATTCTATCGATCGGAAGGCGCGTACGCGCGTCTCACACAAGATTTTATGCTGCACGATGAAGCGAGCTTCGAGTGGCTCCCGCAAGAAAGTATCTACTATCGCGGCGCGCGAGTGCACGCGCAGACGCGAGTGCACGCCCAAGCCGGCTCGCGCTTCATCGGGTGGGAGATCGCGTGCTTCGGCTTGCCGGCACGCGATGAAAGCTTCGATTCCGGTCAATTGCGTTTAGGTTTCGAGTTGCTCATCGCGGGCAAGCCTCGCTGGATCGATCAGTTACGTGTCGATGCAATGAGCCAGATGCTAAACGCGCAGTGGGGACTCGCGGGGCATACAGCCATCGGGACACTGCTTGCGTTTCCTGCGACTCGCTCCATGCTCGAGGAGATTCGCGAGCTCGGCGAAGGTGACGCGGATCTCGCCGTGACCCTGGTCGACGACGTGCTGGTATGCCGCGCATTGGGTGCGCATGCCGAGCCGGTGCGACGCGCCTTGATACGCTGCTGGCGAAAACTCAGGTTGGCCTTGCTCGATCGGCCCGCGGTGTTGCCGAGAATCTGGGCAACCTAGGCTCATTACACTTCCATGTCACTTTCAACGTTCACATGAACCTCACTCCTCGAGAGAAAGACAAGCTTTTGATCTTTACCGCTGCATTGGTGGCCGAGCGGCGCAAGGCGCGCGGTGTGAAGCTGAACTATCCTGAGGCCATCGCTCTGATCTCAGCGGCCATCATGGAGGGCGCTCGCGATGGCAAGTCGGTCGCCGAGCTGATGAGCTACGGAACGACGATTCTGACTCGCGATGATGTAATGGAAGGAATCCCCGAGATGATTCCCGACGTGCAAGTCGAAGCGACTTTCCCGGACGGGACGAAGTTGGTGACAGTGCATTGCCCTATACCCTGACGGGTGTGAGGACGTGTAGACGTGTAAAGGTGTAACGCAAGATATGATCTTCGCGGAGCAATCCCACACACGTTACACCTATATACCTTTTCACCCTTACCTCAGCGGAGCGCCCATGATCCCCGGCGAACTCAACCCCAATCCAGGCGACATCGAGATCAATGCGGGACGGACCACAGTTCGGCTGCTCGTAGCGAACACCGGCGATCGACCCATACAAGTAGGTTCTCATTATCACTTCTATGAAACGAATGGCGCACTGCGCTTCGATCGCGAAAAGGCGCGAGGGTTTCGGCTGAACATCGCATCCGGAACGGCAGTTCGGTTCGAGCCGGGCCAGGAGCGTGAGATCGAGCTCGTAGCGTACGCGGGCGATCGAGTCGTCTACGGATTCAATGCGAAGGTGATGGGGAAAGTATGAAGACGAAGCGGTTAGCGGTTGGCGGTTAGGCAGAATGACAGACAGCCGCTACTTGGGGAGCAGGGTATTCCCAGCCATGAGCACGCACGTCTCTTTAAACCAACCGCTAACCGCTAACCGCTAACCGCTTCTCAGGATCGCCATGCCCCTCATTACCCGCCAAGCTTATGCCGAAATGTACGGCCCCACGACCGGAGATCGCGTTCGTCTCGGTGACACCGAACTCGTCATCGAAGTGGAGCGGGACTACTGCGTCTACGGCGAGGAAGTGAAGTTCGGTGGAGGTAAGGTGATCCGCGATGGCATGGGCCAAAGCCAAAGGCGCGGCGCTGACGTCGTCGATACCATCATTACAAATGCGCTCATCGTCGATCATTGGGGCATCGTCAAAGCTGACATTGGCATCAAAGCAGGTCGTATCGTCGCGATAGGTAAAGGGGGCAATCCCGACGTGCAGCCGGCAGTGAATATCGTCATCGGCGCCGGCACCGAAGTGATCGCTGGAGAAGGACTCATTGCAACTGCGGGTGGAATCGATGCGCATATTCACTTCATCTGCCCGCAGCAGGTCGAAGAAGCCATGATGTCCGGCATCACGACGATGATCGGTGGCGGCACCGGCCCCGCCACGGGAACGAATGCGACGACGTGTACCCCGGGTGCCTGGCACATCGAGCGCATGTATCAGGCGCTCGAAGAGTTGCCTATTAATTTCGGTCTCCTCGGAAAAGGGAACGCAAGTCTTCCCGAACCGCTGGAAGAGCAAATCGAAGCGGGTGTCATGGGTTTGAAGCTGCACGAGGACTGGGGCACCACACCGGCCGCGATAGACAATTGTCTATCGGTTGCCGAAAAGCATGACGTGCAAGTCGCCATCCACACCGATACGTTGAACGAGTCGGGTTTCGTCGAAGACACGCTCGCGGCCTTCAAAGGACGCGCCATTCACACCTATCACACCGAAGGTGCGGGTGGAGGGCATGCACCCGACATCATCAAGGCCTGCGGCGAAGCGAACGTGCTGCCCTCATCGACGAATCCAACACGGCCATACACCGTCAATACGGTCGATGAGCATTTGGATATGTTGATGGTCTGTCATCACTTGGATCCCGGCATCGCTGAAGATGTTGCATTCGCGGAATCTCGGATCCGCCGCGAGACGATTGCCGCCGAGGACATCCTGCACGATCTCGGCGCGTTCTCGATGATCTCCTCGGATTCCCAGGCCATGGGGCGAATTGGCGAGGTGATCACACGCACCTGGCAAACCGCGCACAAGATGAAAGTGCAGCGCGGTTCGCTGGCTGAAGACTGCGCTCGTCACGATAACTTTCGTGTGAAGCGTTACATTGCAAAGTACACGATCAATCCGGCACTCACGCACGGGATTGCTCACGAGGTTGGCTCCATCGAAGCTGGCAAGCTGGCAGATATCGTGCTGTGGCATCCGGCCTTCTTTGGCGCCAAACCGGCGTTGATCATCAAGGGAGGCATGATCTTGGCTGCGCCGATGGGCGATCCGAATGCGTCGATTCCGACGCCGCAGCCGGTTCACTATCGGCCTATGTTTGCAGCCTTCGGTCAAGCCAGAGCCACAAGCTCAGTCAGCTTTGTGTCTGCTGCGGGGCTTGCCAGCGGCATCGCTGAGCGCTTCAAGCTGCACAAGCGGCTGGTGGCGGTGAAGGGGACTCGCGCCGTTCGCAAGTGCGACCTGATCTGGAATGACTATCGACCCAAGATCGAAGTGGATTCGCAAACCTACGAAGTGCGTGCGGATGGAATGCTGCTCACCTGCGAGCCCGCCACCGTGTTGCCGCTCGCGCAACGTTATTTTTTGTTCTGATCTCCATGCTGACCATTACCGAGAAACTCGCAACTGCGCGTACACCTGACGTTCAACTGACGCTGCCCTACCAGTTACGAACCAAGAGTCGCTTACGTACGGCGCTCGACACTGGCGAAGAAGTCGGCATCGTGCTCGAGCGAGGCAGCGTGCTACGCAACGGTGAGATGCTGCTTGCACAGGACGGCCGAGTGGTTCGCATCATCGCAGCGCCCGAAACTGTGTCGACCGTGTGCTCGGGTGATCCTCTTGCACTGACGCGAGCTGCTTACCATCTGGGGAATCGACACGTCGCACTTCAGATCGGACCGGATTGGCTGCGCTATCAGCACGATCATGTGCTCGATGAGATGGTGTGCGGTTTGGGCCTGGACGTTGCAGTAGAGGAGGCGCCTTTCGAACCCGAGCCGGGCGCCTATGGAGGCCATTCCGCACTAAGTTCCCATGCTCACGGCCCGGCGAGCGTAGTAGTGACTAGCGGGTCGTGACTCGTGAATAGTCGAGCATCCAACGCATGTCTGACTAATCACGAGTCACAAGTCACGAATCACTAGTCTACGTTCGCCGCCGTGTCCACCTCATCCCAACTCCTGCGTCTTCTGCATTTGGCGAGCCCTGCGTTGCCTATCGGCGCGTTTCATTTCTCTCAAGGATTGGAATACGCGGTTGAGAAGGGCTGGGTCGATGACGAAAGGTCCGCCTTGACGTGGATCGAGGGCATCGCATCTCACGGCCTTGCCACACTGGATCTACCTGTCCTTGCCCGATTGCGCCGCGCCTATGGCGCGGAAAACTTTCAAGAGGCAAATGACTGGAGTCTTCGACTATTGGCAGCGCGCGAGACTGAGGAGATGCGAGCCGAGGATAGACACATGGGAAGTGCGCTCGCGCGCATCTTGATAGATTTAGCTATTTGCTCGCCGGAAATGCAGGCCGAGCGCGAAGCGGTGAGTTATCCGGCGATGTTTGCGCGAGCTTGTGCCGCGTGGTCGATTTCCGAGATCGACAGCTTGCAGACATACGCGTGGGCTTGGGCCGAGAACCAGACGCTTGCTGCGGTCAAGCTCGTTCCGCTAGGGCAGAGTGCGGGGCAAAGGATCCTTCACGCTTTGATTCCAACACTGCAATCGTTGAGCGCGCGAGCGCTCGAATTGTCCGATGAAGACATTGGAACCTCGACTGTGATGCAAACGTTCGCGAGCGCGAGTCACGAATCTCAATACACCCGATTGTTCCGGTCCTAGCTCACAGCGAGACGGGTCTTTCCAGATACGATCCAGGGCCGTAGAAAAACGGCGGGCAAAGCCTTTTCGCATCCTGCTGGCGCTCTAAATTGGACGCCGGGTCCTAAGTCAGCGGTGCGGCGGGCTCAAATGCTATGATGCCAGGATGAATCGCGACCTGGACAAGATGCGACGGCGGCCTTTCTTTTTCCCTCTGGTCTTGCCGGTTCTCTTATTTATCCTGCTCGTCGCTGCCGCTGCGTGGCTGTTCGACGCTCGCGCGACGACGGTCGTCTTCATCGTGCGACATGCCGAAGTCGAAGCTGCCGCCGCCGACCCGGATCCCAATCTAAGCGTCGATGGTCGCGAGCGAGCCGCGCGCCTAGCGAAGATGCTGTCGCAAGCTCAGCCCGTGCGAGGGATCGATGCCATCTTCGCCTCCGAGTATCGGCGCACACACCAGACGGTCACACCGTTGTCCGAGACCTTGGCGCTCCCGGTGAATCTCGTTCCATCCGCGACCTGGAGTGATCTCACTCGGCGAATCACCCGCGGGCACCGTGGCGAATATGTGCTCGTTTGCGGAAATTTGAACACCGTTCCTCAGTTGGTGAAATCCCTCACCGGACAGAACGTCACGTTGCGTGAGGATGAGTACGATGCGATGTTCATCGTGTTCGTACCGCAGATATCCAAAAAGCGAGTCGTTCGAGTCCGTTACTGAGCCTCAACTCATGACGATGCAGGAAGTGCTCACCATTCAGACGCGGGCGCGTGCGTTCGAAATGATCACTTCCGCGGTCGCGAGCGTCGTCGCCCGATCGGACATCAAGCAAGGTCTGTGTCACGTGTTCATTCGACACACGAGCGCTTCGGTGATGATTACCGAGAACGCCGACAGCGCGGTCCGCCGCGATCTCGAGCGCTTCATGCAACGCATCGCTCCGGACGGCAGCCCGGAGTACGAACATGACGCCGAAGGGCCCGACGACATGCCCGCCCATATTCGCACGCTGTTGAGCGGCTCAGCGGTGTCAGTGCCTGTAGTCGACGGTCGTCTCGGGCTGGGCACTTGGCAGGGCATCTACGTGTGGGAACACCGAGGCTCCCGGCACTCGCGGGAAGTGATCGTAACCGTCGTGGGTGATGCCTAAGCGGGCCGTCTTTGGTGGGTGCCAGGCGAGCTGTGTTCTCTTGCCTGATCGTCTCCCAATGCTACAATTCGCGCCCTTCCATCGGTGGGGCCGTAGCTCAGCTGGGAGAGCGTCTCGTTCGCAATGAGAAGGTCAGGAGTTCGATCCTCCTCGGCTCCACCAACTTCAGAGTTGAAGCGGTTAGCGGTTAGTATGAGCTTCTACCCGTTCTGAGCTAACCGCCAACCTCTTCCTTCTTCCCGCCCCCGTAGCTCAGTGGATAGAGCGACCGCCTCCTAAGCGGTA
>JAICPY010000202.1 GCA_025929585.1 Steroidobacter sp. | reverse complement strand
TGACGATATCCGTTGAGATCGCAACGGCTGTCGGCGTGCGTGGATAACGTGGACGCGAAGAACGCGGTTCCGTCCACAAGTGAGAGCCACTTCACGTTTTATTGTAGGTGCACTCCTTCAGGCATACCGAGCCCATGGCTTAGGTCTGCCCAATGCAATGCGACCGCCATGGATGGTGGGAATACCCGAAACGCAAGGAGCGGACTTAGGTCATCTGCACCCCATGTGCTTGGTCTGTGCTCTACATATATATATGTGAGCACTGCGCAGTGGACGGACGGGTATTCCCTCAGATGACTAGAATCGATGCGTGTTTTGTAGTGGTGCCGGATATCCTTGTCCCGGTACCAGAGCGTCATTGCCTGCCGGAGCGTTCTAGCAGAGCTTTAACCTCAGAAACCGACTGCGCTTCAGACTCCTCCGAGAGCCGCCACGCAAATGGCGAACACCGATCTAGCTCTATGGATCTGCCTTCCCCATAAAACACCAAGTACTTATCCCCGGTACCCACCTCATGGTGACAGCCTCCAACTGTGATGACTTGAGAGCCATCGTAGTGAGAAGCCCAGTCATAGCCAACGGCGTGGTAAGTCCTCTTGGTTTTTCCTTTGAGTGTTTCGCGAACCCTCAACCGAACATCTAATGTCACTAGGTCGGGATCGCCTAGGACATCCTTTTCTCGAACCGGTCTTTCCGAGACTACCTCCGCAACAAATATCCACTCCGAGGATTCAATGACCTCTTCCAGCGTCACGTTCCAACGGCATGTGCACGCAAAGGACAGTACCGACAGTAGGCTCAGCGATACGACGAATAGGACACTCAGTCCTGTTCGCTGCAGAGGCATTTTTAAGCCGCAGAGACCCGCCATCAAAGTGCGCTTACGTGTCATTGCGTCGGCTCCGTTGCTTTTATCGGCGCGCTCCGCCTTGGTGTCCAATGTGCTGCACTTCGTCGCACGGGTGTGAGCGCTATGGGGCGAAGAGCGCCAGCATCGAATCGCGGTACCGTGATCCTGCAACAGACTCTCGAGGAAACATCGCATTGAGACTCGCGAGCTCGTCCGCAGCCAGTGCGATCTGCACAGCGCCGATATTCTCTTCCAAACGGCTGCGACGCTTCGTGCCAGGTATCGGCACGATGTGCTCGCCGCGCGCGAGCACCCAGGCAAGAGCAAGCTGCGCAGGTGTGCACTGCCTGTCCTGTGCCAAGCGCTGCAGTTCCGCAACGAGTTGCAGGTTGCGCGCGAAGTTTTCACCTTGAAATCGCGGGTGCGTGCGCCGAAAGTCGTCGGGCTCGAAATCGTCCGGTGACTTTATCGCGCCTGTGAGAAAGCCGCGCCCGAGCGGACTGAACGGCACGAAGCCGATGCCAAGACACTCGCATGTCTCCAACGCACCATTGTCTTCAGGATCGCGCGACCATAGCGAATACTCGCTTTGCAGTGCGGTGATCTGATGCACGGTGTTTGCCCGCCGAAGTGTTGCGGGCCCCACTTCCGATAAGCCCAAATAACGCACCTTCCCGGAGCGCACGAGATCGGCCATTGCACCGACGGTGTCTTCTATAGGTACCTCGGGGTCGACACGATGCAAGTAGTACAGATCGATGGTTTCGACACCCAGTCGGTGCAGGCTGGCTTCGCATGCAACCTGCACGTACTCAGGCCGGCCGTCGAGCTGACGAGTGGACGCGCCGCTCACGAAACCGAACTTCGTAGCAAGGAAGACCTCAGCGCGTCGATGGCGGATCGCGCGCCCGACTAGCATTTCGTTCTTGTGGGGGCCGTAGATGTCAGCCGTATCCAGAAAGCTCAACCCGAGATCGAGTGCATGCTGAATGGTGGCGATTGCTTCACGCTCGTCGGCCGCGCCATATCCCTCGCTCATACCCATGCAGCCTAGGCCGAGAGCGGAAACGATAGGTCCCTTCGGACCGAGTCGTCGCTTGTTCATCTGAGCCTCCTCGCGAGAGCGCAGCAAACATGCAAATGGAAGGATCTGCATGTGAGTGCTGCTTATAGTCCTCTCGCTACAGTTCGGGCGTCCATTCTAGATTGATCCTGGCCTTGGCGTTTTCTAGCAACCCGTCTTGGATCTCGGGCCACTGCTTTTCCTCGCCGCCCCCGACCTTGAGGTCTGCCGGCGTGAGCCCCTTGGGCTTCATGTCCTCAGCGTAGATGATCATCAGTTCTTTGCGACGCTCTTCGAATAGATTCACGAGCCGCACGTTCACCCAGTGATCGGGCAAGGTGTAACCGTTCGTGCGAATCAGCCGCTGAACTTGCTCGAGATCAGAACCAGGCCGCGGCTTCCGGTTAGGCTCTCCGAAGTTTGCGTTGAGGAAAAATTCTCGCCCGGCGATCTCGGTGATCGCATCCTTCGAATAATCATATGTCAGCTCGGGCCTGGTAGGCACGAAGGCCTCGAATTGAATCCAGTAGAGCCTCTGAACCCTTTTGGTCTCATCGGCCTCGACGAAGACGTGAAGCTCGCAATCCGCCACGTCATACAGCGTCCAGCGGTGGGCTCCCACATACTGAGCTTGCGCTGGGAGCTTGATACGCACGGGGGGATGGCGCTCGGAAAGAACAGTCTGCCCTTTGACTTGACGTTCTGGATTCGCAGCCTGTGCGCACACGAGACTGGGCGAAAACAGCAGGACCGCAGCAGCGGTCAAAGTAATCCTCATCGCGCGTTCCCCCTTTAAGTGCATTGCGGACAGTTCCTATCGCACCTGCGCCTCATCTAGGATGCGTGCCAGGGGAAGATGGTTGCGGTGCCGCCTAGTGAATACTTGCTTTCAGGTAAGCAGTCATTGGACACCCATCAAACTAGCCGGGCCAGTTGGCGCACCGCGATCATCAACCAGATACGCGGACTCGCTCGCGAGTACGGTGTGGACTTCGCAAAAAGCCGCGAGGCACTACTGGAACAACTTCCAGATGTGCTCGCTGATGCAGTCAACGATCTGTCACCGATCGCTCGAGAAGAGCTTGCGGAGCTTCTTCAAAATGTACGACGCGTGACGGAACAACACACGCAGATCATGAGACGCATCACAGCGCTCGCTACACAAGATCCTGCCTACGATCGACTCCGCACGATCCCCGGCATTGGCCCGACTATCGCCCCCGCCGCGCTAGCAAGCATCGGCCACGCTCAGCAATTTTCTTCGGCTCGCCGATAACTGCGCGTGATCAGTTGTTCTGCGCCCCCTCAAGGATCCAACGCAGGAGCTGGTCGTACTTGCTGGTCAGCAGAGGCTCCTGAAGACCGTACCCTGGACGTTGATCGCCGCCGTGAGGCACTGCGGCGGACGGCTTCATGAGGAGTGGACTGTTAGCCGGCTGCTCGAGATTCACGTACTTGCGCACTTCGTTGTAAAGGCTTAGCCCACCGTCGAAGAAAACAGGTATGCCGGCGACAGCGCCTGCCCCAGCTGGCTTGTGGCAGGTACTTCCGCAATCGGCCCTAATGATGTTGCCGATGCCCGACGCACCAAGATCGTTGAACGTTTGCGTCGCAATTCCATTGAACGAGGTGATATCGACAGACACCGGAGGGCTATCACCAAGTTCATTGCTTACCACAAGCTGAAGCTTGTAGACACTTGGCAGGTCCATGAACAGGGTCGCGCGGGAAAACGTGTCAGAGAAAATTACGCCCGTATTCGATCCATTGGCGGGCTCATCGCGGAACGACCACTTGTAGGTGGTCGCAAACAGGCTGGCGGTCCCGTCCAGAAGGGTGCTCTGCGAAACGGTCATCGGCGCGAGGCGAACAGGGGGACCGGGATCTGCGACCGGTCGACCTGGGTGCCGCGTCGTGTGGTCGATACCCAGCTCCGCGGCGAGCCGTGCAGCAGGCTGTTTGCCCTGAAAGCCGCGCCAGAAATTGTCGAAGGTGAGACGCGCAACCGGCATGGTGCCGCGATCATAGACGAGGGTTTTGATTCGCTCGCGATATTTATCGAAGTCAGTGTAAGACCCAAACGCAATGGCATTACCATTCGTTAGATTCGTACCTCGCTGCACATGACAGGCACGGCAGTTTCGGGCCACGACGTCGTGATAGAGCTCCTCTATTTCAGGCGTGCTTTCCCAGCCCGGTGGTGTGAACTCACCATTGAAGGTGGCCTCCGGCATGGTCGGGCCGCCGTACCATCCATGAATGAGAGTACGCGCGGCCGTCGGATCCCAAGTCCCCGCGGCTGGCGCGGTGGGATAAGTACTGAGCGCTCCCTGGTTGAGCTTCTTGAACTCAGGCTCGAGCGCCGCGAGCGTGAACTCCGGGTCATCTGAGAATTCGAACGAATCCACATCCCAGGGCAGGAACTGCGCATCGGTGTTGCCGTCGTCCGGATACTCGCCGTTGACCAATGGCTTCGGCTGACCACCGTGACAGATATTGCAGACGCCCGGCTGGAATTTCTCGCCGCGTCCGTCGAGGTCGGGTGCGAAAACCGAGTCATCCTCCGGGTTGACCCGCGAGCCGTCGGATCTGAAGGTGTAGAACTTCACGTAGCGTGCGCCGCCGTTCGTCGGGTGGGCGCTCCATTCCATCGCAACGGTCGCAATGATGCGATTGTTGTTGCCTGCCTTCACGGCGGCGACGGCGTCGGCCAGCGTTGGATAGTTCTCCACGTAGGCCGCCACATCACCGTTCGCATTGGTGCGCATGAACATGCCGCGTCCGAACCCGAGATCCGCAGCATTGCGGTACACCGCTCGCGCATCGAAGCCGTTGTTGAACCCGTTGGCGCTCTTCCAATCCGCAAGTGTTGTCTTCTGATCGTTCGGATCGATCGCTTCGTAGTACGCCGTGCCGGTCTGCTCAGACTCCACGTATTTCGGCGAGTCCTTGTTCAGGAACGTGAGGAACCGATTGATGTCCGGTGGATTCGGTTCCACAGTCACCACGACCCGGTCGATTGTGGTCTGCCCCTGTCGATCAGAGACCTCGAGGGCGAATTCGATCTGCGTAGTCTGTGAGACTTCAGGGGCCTGGAACTGCGCTTGCAGCGAATCCGCACCAGGGCTTTCGGTCAAGTTGACCGTGCCTGTGATCTGCGACCAATCGGCGATGACGATGCCGACGTCATCGCTACTAGTTCGGCCATCGAGAGAGATGGTTCCCTCTTCGGTGACGGTAAAGTCATCGCCAGCAACGGCAGTCGGGAAGACATCATCCGCTACGTTGATCGTCACGGTGTCCGTGTCCGTACCGCCATCATCGTCCGTAACGGCGAGCTGGAGCGTGACTGCCTGCGCACTAGTAATCGTGGGTGCGGTGAAGGTGGGGTCGGCGCTGCTGGCATCCGACAACGTGACGGCAGGTCCCGCGGTTTGCGTCCAGGCGAACGTGCTGATCGATCCGTCTGTGTCATCGCCCGAGCCACTCAGTTCGACGAGATCTCCTTCGATGACGGATTGATCGACGCCGGCCGCGGCGGTCGGCGCGACGTTGGTTGGTTGCTGAGGATTCGGGCCGTTGCTCCCGCCACCCCCGCCGCCTCCGCACCCGTGCAGAGCCAAGACCAACGCGATCAGGGCTGGGCGAAGAATCACATTGCTGCGCTCATTCATTTGCGAATCCTTGTCTCGGCGCAGAGGCCGTCGCTGATTTCTTGTTCTAACGATGGCGTCCAAGAGCTGGACGTCACATTGGACTTGGAAGCGGGAAACACGTCGAATTCGAGTTTCGTCCCAGAGTAGACAATCCATGTTGCATTAGCAACAGCTACGCGCGGCCCTTGTTGCTGTAACAACCGGCGCCGCCCTTTCGCACGCTGTGCGACGGCCATTTGAGAAGAGACTGTCAACTTTGTCGACAGTAAAGATGCAGAAAGGCGGCGGCGACGGCCTCTATCGCGTTCTAGATTGGCAACTTACCTATTCAGCTAGGCAATCCTTAGGTATCCAGCGGGCTCTTGCTATTGGACATATATAGACGCCTCCTCACCGTCAAGCGTTGATGAGTGAACAGGAGCGGTGCGTCGCGTCTGCCAGTCCGCGTCTGCAAGGACACGCATCGATT
>JAICPY010000081.1 GCA_025929585.1 Steroidobacter sp. | reverse complement strand
GCGAACTCGTTGAAGTTGTCTGTATCGAAATCGCTTGCGGGTTGCCGCGCTACTTCCACGCGCGGCGCGGTCAAGGCGCCAATCGCCGCAGAAAAGTAAGCGGCATCATCTGCATCCGAACTTCGAGCCAGCAGCAGTGCCTTGGGATTGGCATGCTCCAGCACTGCGAAGTATCGATCGTCCTGCGGCACGGTATCTTGCGGCTCGAGTCGAATTTCGAGCCGATGCGCGCCCGCCGAAAAGCTGATGTTCTCGAACGTCAGCTGCGTAAGCTCGGTGCTCGAGTCGGCATCGGAATGCCCTGCATCGAATCGAATCTCGCGCGAATTGCCTCCTTCTCCTGTAACAGGACGCTCGCGATTGGGTGCCGTCGCCGGAGCAAGCGTTACGGTCATTCGCGCTTGCTCTTTGCCATCGACGATCAGAACCACGGTGCGTTGCTGCGGCTGCTCGTATGCGCTGCGCAACCGGATCTGGACCGCACGTGAATCCTCACCGCTCAGCGCCGCATCCTCGATGTACGCATTGGCCCGGGAAGTTCCGGTGATGTCATGCATCACCAGTTGCGCCCCGGCAGGCGGCTCCAAATCCGCAAATCGAAGCGGTGCGGCGGATCGTTGGAAATCAGATATCAAGTGCAGCAATACCGGCGGGCGAGGCTTGTGCAGCCATTGATCAGCGCTGCTCATCGCGAAACCAAAATCCACCCGCTCGATTCCGGGCTTCAATTCCTGCAGCGCTGCGCGTACCGCGCCCGCATCGCGAGTGTTCGCTGGCTCGTGGACCACATCCATTCGTCGACCCGCGGCTCGCACGAGCATCACTTGGTCGGCGGGGCGCAAATTGTCGATCACGGAATGTGCCGCCGCGACTGCACTCGACCACTGCGCGTTGGATGCCATCGACAGCGATGCATCTAGAAGAATGGCGTGAAGTCTGGTGTTGCTCGATGCGGCGGTATTGCGTTGCTGCGTCCACAGCGGACCTGCAAAGGCGAGTACGAGTGCGGCGATCAACAAAATTCTCAGCAGCAGCAATATCCAGTAACGCAATGTCCGCTTCGCCGTTCGCTGCGTTTCGGCTGCCTCGAGCAGCATCAGAGAGGGAAACGTGTGTTGCACGGGATTCGCACGCGCCACTCGATGCAACCAGAGAGGTACTCCGATTGCGATCAGTCCCATGAGGAAGAGGGGTGCGAGGAACATGGCTACAGAGGGAAGGCGATAGGGGATAGCGGATAGGGGATGGTCAGGAAGTAAGACACGCTTGTTCCTAGTAGGTCATTGGGCAGGAGCAAGAGGCCCCCACCCTGCCCTCCCCCGTAAACGGGGGAGGGAAAGAAAAGAAGGTCCGCGGTCTGCACCGCCCTGGGTGTTCCCGTTGGTCTCAGTCTGCGGCCAGAGATCTCGCGTACTGTCGTCGACCCGGATCCTGCACATACGCTCTGACTGCCCACTAAAGACCGCACACGATTCTGCACATACGCTCCGACTCTTTACTGAAGACCGCACGCCAGTGGGGATACTTACGCGACCTTTGGATAGGTCGAGCTGCGGACCTTCCTCGTCGGATCCCTTCCCCCGCTTGCGGGGGAGGGTGGGGGCGCTTGGAAACCAGCGCGGCATCACACGCGGCCCTCTCGCATCAATAGATATCCGCGCAGTGCACGGTTCAAGGGTTCGTCGGTTGCGATCAGCACTTGGTGGGCACGCGCACGCGCGGCGGCGGACTTCAAGGCCGCGAGGTGTGCTTCGAGGCGCTGCGCGTATTTCTCGCTCAAGTACTCGGGAGACACGTTCACTGAGCGATGCGTTTCCATATCCTCGAGCACCACAGCGTCGCGCCATTCCGGGCGGCGCTCCTGCGGATCCATCAACTGGAACAGCACGATGTCATGTCCGCGGTAGGCAAGCGGTTGCACCGCTTTGCTCATCGCTTCTGGATCGCAGTACAAGTCCGAGATGACCACGACCAATCCGCGACGTAGCAGATGTTCTCGAAACCGCTGGAAGCAACCGGCTAAGTCTGTCGCATTGCCGGCTTGCACCGCATCGATCGCGTGAATGATTCCAGCGAGACTACCCGTGCGGCTGGTGGGCGGACGATATTGTCTAATCGTCTCATCGAATACGATGAGGCCGACTGGATCGTGCTGGCGCGCCGCTAGGTATGCGAATGCGGCCGCCAGATATTTGCCGTATTGCATTTTGGTAATGCCTTGTGAGCCAAACCCCATCGAGGCACTCGCGTCGAGCACGATCATGAGCCGGGTGTTCGTTTCGCCTTCGAAGCGGCGTACGTACGTGCGTTCGGTGCGTGCGTACACGTTCCAATCGATGAAACGTGGATCATCGCCTTCGACGTAGGCTCGATATTCCTTGAACTCCTGACTGAAACCGTATTGCGGCGAGCGATGCAATCCGATCAAGAAGCCATCGACCGCGGTGCGCGCAACCAACTCCAGGTTCGCAAGGCCTGCGAGTGTTTCAGGCGGAAGCAGGTGAGGCGCAGGCGTGGACATTTGATTTGCTCGTTCAGCGGTCGATCACGTCGCGTAGCACGTCATCGACCGATCTGCCGTCGGACTCCGCTTGATAGTTCGTGAGCACGCGGTGCCGCAACACCGGCGCAGCGAGGATCCGCAGGTCCTCTTCCATTACGTGATAGCGCCCTTGCATGAGCGCGCGCGCCTTCGCCGCCAGACACAAGAACTGAGTGGCTCGGACGCTCGCGCCATAGCGCACGTATTTGCGCACGGCTTCCGGTGCATTGGGTTCACCGGGTCGCGTGGCGCGAACCAGCTCAACAGCGCCGCGGCGAACATCGGTGGAGATCGGAACCTGCCTCACGAGCCACTGGAACTGGACGATCTCTTCAGCGTTCGTGCAAGGCTCGAGCGTCGGCAGCGCCATGCGCGTGGAATTGCGATCGACGACTTCCATTTCTTCTTCCACGCTCAAATAGTCGAGCAGAACGTTGAAAAGAAACCGATCCAATTGCGCTTCCGGCAATGGGTACGTGCCTTCCAGCTCAATCGGATTCTGTGTGGCGAGTACGAAGAAGGGCGGTGAGAGCGAATGCGTGGCGCCGCGAACGGTGACCGAATGCTCTTGCATGGCTTCAAGTAGCGCGGCTTGAGTTTTCGGCGGCGTGCGATTGATTTCATCGGCGAGCAGTACATTGGCAAATATCGGTCCCGGCACGAACGTCCATTTACGATGACCTGTCGTGATGTCCTCTTCGATGATGTCTGTGCCGGTGACATCGGTCGGCATCAGATCGGGAGTGAACTGAATGCGCTTGAAGGTCAATCCGAGCACCGAGGCCAGGGTACGTACCAATAGTGTCTTCGCAGTGCCTGGCATGCCTGTGATGAGGCAATGACCGCCGACGAACAGCGTGAGCAACAAGTGATCGACCACATCATCTTGGCCAACGATGATTTGTCTAACCTGACCACGAATCCTCTCGATACGATCGTGGAAGGTTTGCACCAACGCGCGGGTATCGGCTTCCTGCAGACTTTGCGGACCAACCTCAATCATGACGTGCTCGCTCCTCGATCGTTTCCAGTAGCAGTGCTTGGGCAGGGCGGTAGTGCGGCGCCGCGGCGAGGGCATCGAGTAGCGCGCGGCGACTTTCTTCTTGCTTGCCCAAGACGCGCAGTGCGCGGGCAGCACCGAAGTGAGCGGAGGCACGATCGGCATCGCTCATCGCAAGCATCACACGAAACTCGCGCAGCGCGTCTTCGGTTTCGCCTTGTGCGAGGAGACGCTCACCGAGACTTGCGTGCAAATCGGCGTTCAAAGGATCGACGTAGTTCAGCGCATCCAGCACGCTGGTCGCATCTTGCTTGCGATCAGCCTCATCCAGCCAGCGCGCCAACTCTCGCAGTGCATCTGGATTCCAGCCGCCGGCATCTTTGTAACTCTGCAAAGCCGCAATCGCTTCCGGACGACGGCCGGCTTTCTCCAACGCATGCCCTAGCAACAACGCCGGACTCCCAGGGCCGACATGTTCGGGATATAGCGCCACCGCACGCCGCGCAGCCTCGATCGCTTGCGACCAGTCCTCTTTTTGAATGGCAGCCTGCGCGGCAGCCGAGCTACGCTTCCATTCATCGAATCCTTCGATCGTCTTGCCGAAGCGGGTGCGCAGAAATTCGTTGAACGCTCGATCGAACTGCGCTGGCGAAATCTTCAATGCCGATTCCACTGCTTGTGCCGTGGTGGTCGGTTTGTTGAATTGCTCGAGCAATGTCGCAACACGCTCGAAGCCCCAGCGTTGCTCGATGAATAGACAAACTAGCCCGGCTTGTACGTAAGACACTTGAATCTGCGCTGGATAGCTTGGGCGGATGAAGCCCGAATCCAAGTCATCGATCGGCAGCAGCTTGCCTTCTTTGAGCGCCTGAATCGTTTCAGGAGGTATTGAAATACCGGGAGTTGGACCGGTGCGCCATTCCTCGAAGACCGAAATGCCTTCGCTCAGCCAACGTGGCACGCGATGATCGGTCGCTTCCAACGTGAAGACGTGCGCGAGCTCGTGCCATAACGTACTGCCCCAGTGGAAGTCGCCGCGCGAGCGGCCGGCCGGACTATCCATTGCAACGACATTACCGAATGTGACGCCCAGCAATCCGATGCCTGGCAATGCCGCGACTCGGACGGCGAAGTCGTCGTGGTCGGGGTAGAGCTCGAGCACGACGGGTTCTTTCAAATTAAATCGATAACGTTTCGAGAATGTTTCGATTGCCTCGGCCGCGATCTTGATGACGTAAGGCTGGAGCACGGCCGATTCGCTCTTGTGCATGCGCAGCTTCAGCTCAATCGGCGCATCGTCCAGATCGACGGTCGTGCTGATGAGCTCGAATTCGTCGATGCGGTCCAGCAAGCGCAACGAGTTGACGATGATCGGGCTATAGGGATCGCCCGAGTAAGCAGCCGTGAGATGCTCTCTTGCTTCGTCTATCTGACCGAGGCGCAGCAGGTTCAAACCGAGTTCCGCATGTGCGGACCATAGATCGGGTTGCGCATTGATCGCTTGCCGCAGCCGCTCGGTCGCCTGGCGATAGCGGCGCCGCATGATTTCGAAATGTGCGAGCTGCTCATATGCGGCACCGTAGTGTGGGTTGTACTGCCGGATGGCGCGCAACCAAGGCTCCGGATCGCGATCGCGTGCTTGCTCGAGCGCGGCGCGCAGCGCGTTGACCTCGAGCGGCGGATAGCGCTGCTGCGTTGCAAGTTTTGCGGCTCGAGCCAGCGCCGACTGGGCTGAATCGAACTCTCCTTCCTCGAGAGACATCCGAGCAGAGAGCAAATGCGCGCCGATGAGCTCGTCATCCTCTTTCAGCGCCTCATCGAGCAGAGGCTCGGCTGCGCCTTCGAACCGCTCGGCGAACACACGGGCAAGTCCGATCTTCGCTTGCGAATCCTTCGGCGCGATCCCAAGTGCTTCTCGGAACAGCTCGACGGCTTGCGCATATTGATGCGTCTGAATGTAAAGCTGGCCCCAGCGAACGCGCTCATGCACTGCTTTGTCATTGGCGCGCACGATCTCGCGAAAGAGCTCGTTCGCTCGCGCGACATCATTCACTCGCCATGCCGCTTCAGCCTTGGCAAGCAGGTTTGGGGAGCTCGCCAATCGCTCCGTGTAGCACGCCAGCGACTCATCGCGCCGGCCTTGATACAAATGATCATCGCACTCGCGCAGCTCCGCAGGGCGGCGGGGGTCGTAATCGATTTCGAACGCCGAGGCGGAGCTCGCGATCAGGAGCAACATACATTGCGTCAATGCGATGAGTCGGCGGGAGCTCATTGCGCACCCGCTTGCGCCGTTTGCTTGGCGTCGATTTGCTGCTGCAGGCGAGCAAACTGCACGAGCACGCCTTCGAGTGCGTCGTAGTATCCATCATCGCCGAGCGTGCCACGCCGCTCCTTGAGCTCGCTCAAGGTTTTCTCGAGCCCGGCGCGCTGCGCAAGGAGCGCTTGCACTTCGGGATCTGTGGAAAGCACTGCCGCGCCCTGACGAGCGACAGCGAACTTCGCCGCCAGGTCGTTACCTTCGATGCGTGCATGTTCGGTTGCAAGCGAGACATCCGCTTTGAACGCTGCTGCAACCTGTTCGCTCGCGTACGCAAAGGCTTCACCGGCAGTGACGACTTCGTCCTTGTTCGAATCTGCCTTCGCATCCTTGAGCGCCTCTGCCCAATATTCGGCGAAGCGCGTCGCGGTGCGTTCACCGCCGCTTTTGGTGGCGGTGATCAGCACACGACCTGGACGCGCCCATTTGTCGGCTGTCGCACCACTTGCGCTGGTCGTATTCACGATCAATTGCTCGCGTGCTTGCAACGTACCCAACAGCCGTTGAAGCTCGGTACCGGTGATGTCGGGACCTGGAATGTTGAAGCGATACTCTTCGCCATCGTAGGTACCGTGACCGATCAGTACGACGCTCACGGCATCCTGCGCCGTAACGCGTTCGGCAAGTGACTTGAACTCGCGCCGGATGCTTTCCCGATCCGCTTGCTCACCGCTCAACTTGACGACGTGCTCGGGGGAACTTGCGGATGAAATCGCGATCGCGGCGATCTCATCCGCGTGCTTTCGGAAACGCTCTTCGTACTGCGGCTCGCCACCGAGACCGGAGACGATGAAGGTATAGGAGGCTGCAGAGGCGATGTTTGTTGTCGCCAGAAGAATGAAGGAGAGAAGTAAGAGAAGAGACCCACTCCCTAACCCTCCCCCGTCTGACGGGGGAGGGAATGTTAGCTGTTGACAAACCAAGGACCGAGACCAACGCGAACACTCAAGGAGGTGCCGACTTTCCGCGAGCGCGTTCAATAGATAGCTCGCTGTCGGTTTCATACCCTTCCCCACTTGAGCCGCAGCGCAAACTCGCCGAGTTTGAGCGCCAAGAGCACGAGGAAGACGATGGGAAGATTCCACAGATCGAGTCTGAGTCTTTCGATGACGCCGGCCTTGGAATACGGAATGGCCGCTGCAAGGCCGTCCATTTCATCGAGTGTCCAGTAACGCCCGCCGGTCATCTGCGCGATCCGTTCGAGCACGGCGCGGTGCTGGTGAGTTGCGAACTGCTCGGCAACGCCGTTGGCTCGAACGACGTGTGTGGTTGCGCGTCCCACTTCTCGATCACCTTCCCGAGCAACGATGGAGGCACGATAGACCCCAGGTGTTTGCGCATCGATCATCGCGGTGTATCGGCCATCGTTCTGACCCGAAGGTTGCATCCGCTGCGTGTACGGCTCGCCGAATTCAGGGGCGACCATCAGTTCGACATTCGCATCGCTCAGCGGTTTGAAGCGTGCATTGCGGACCTCTGCTGTAAACGGCACATCTCGTTCATCATCATAGGTCGAGCGTTCACTCGCGAGCGACACGCGTGCAGGCGCATGTGCAGCGAGCGCATGTAACAGCTGGCGCCAGAACGTTTCATGACTTTGATCTTCAGGCGGCAGATGCATCTGCCAGCGTAAAGTACTGGCCGTCCCGAACACATAAGTGGAACCGCGGCCATAGTGTTGCCACGCCAGAAGCGGCGAGCGGCCTCGCTCGCTCGAGGCATCCAACAACACGATGGCGCCGGGCTTCAAGCGTCCTAGATTTTGATAGTCGGCAAGCGGCGGCAACTTGCGCCAGCGATCGGCATTGCGCGTTGCATCCTGATCCAAACGCGTTACGGGCGAATGGGCGCCATAGGAGGTCAGCGCTGCGCGCGCGGTTCGTTGCACGAACTCGTTGTCTCTAGGCAATCTCACCGGCAATGTCTGTGCGAGCGTCGTGTTCTGCCAGCCGCCGGCCGACAACCCAAAGCGGCCCGCGAGTAGCAGAACAGAACCGCCGCGCTGGTCAATAAATTGGGTCAACAGGTCGTGCTGCTGGGACGTGAGGCTGCTTGCCTCATAGCTGCCGATGATGATGGCATCGTAGGCGAATAGCTCTTCCGGGCTGGTAGGAAAGCCGTCGCGCAGTTCTTCGGGCGAGCGCACACCTTGCCGATAGTGTTTGTTCGGCGTCGTGCGCACGAGACTTGCCAGGCGAAGCGCACGATCGGCAGTAGCGGCACGGCGCAGGAACTTGAATTCCCAGCGCGGCTCACCTTCGACGTAGAGAACATTGCGCCGTTCGGCCGGGACTTCCACGATGCGCGTGCGCCGATTGTTCGTAAGATTTCTCTCGCCCGGCATCTCATCCAGCACGAAACTCAGTTCATGCGTGCCCGGCGATCCTGAAGGCAGATCCACAGTGAGCTGCGTGCTTTGCGCGTCGCTATCGAGTTTGATCTCGCGCGAGGCGATCAGCGCATCGCGGTCATACACTCGAACGCGCGCTTCTTCGATCCCTTCATGGCGAATTCCCAACGTCGCGCTGATCGTCGCCATCTGGGGAGCGCTGCGGGGTATCTCTACCCGCTCGAGCTCCAGATCGTTGCGGATAACTTCCGGACCTACGCCTACGGTGTGGATCGGAACGCCATAAGATGCAATCTCGGCAAGTTTCTCTTCGGTCAGCGAATCGGCATTTTCCGCACCGTCCGTCATCAAGACGACGCCAGCAAGCGGCAAGCTAGCTGCCTGTTGCACGATGTTCGTAATCGCATCGCCGATGCGCGTTTGTGCTCCGGGTGGCGGAACCTCATCGAGGCTCGATAACGCTGTGACCTCATTCGCGAAGCTGAACAGTCGCACCTCGAACGCGCGTGACAACTCATCCATCGCTTCATCGCGAAGGGTGGCCGCAGCCGCTTGGAGTCTCGAGCGCGACGAATCTTCCTCCGCATTCGGCTGGGCCATGCTCGCGGAGGCATCCAAAGCGATCGCGAGTACGTTTTCCCGATCGCGAACCCGCTCCACGTTCAACACCGGGCGCCACAGCAACATGGCTAAACCGGCTATGAACAGGAGCTGCAGCGTGCCAATCGGAAGAACGACACGCCACCCCAGGGAGCGTCGAGGCCAAAGCGAGAGAACCACGAAGGCCGTGCCGAGCAGAATCGCGGCTGCGAGCATCCACAACGGCCACGCGCTGGCGAATGCAAACGTGCCGGTTCGATACGCCCAAGAGGGATGAGTGAAGAGCAGCTCGAACACAGTTCAAGTAATAGAGTATTGGAGCGTCACGACGCAAGCGCGAACGATGCAAAGAAAGCTGGATCGTGCCGTGATGTCGATCCGTGACTACATCATAGGCAAGGGCTCCGAGCGGAGCGCTGCAGCTGCCGGAAAATACCTACCGTGCATTGCACCGATATTACTCGTGGCCCAGACCAGAACTTCGCGTCTGAAGTCCTCGCTCAACGGAACACTCTGCGGCCTCAGACGTAGTGGAATCTCCGGACGCCTCGTGCGTCTTACTCCAACTTGCGTCCAAGAACAGGTGAGTGATGGCTGGCAGCAGTGCAACGCTTCATGAAGATCCCGGCAGTTTGAGTGCGAACACCATCGATCGACATCGCGCAATCGTCTCGATCATGGAGGAACTGGAGGCGGTGGACTGGTACGACCAGCGATTGGAGGCCACCTCTGACACGCAGCTCCAGGAAATCCTGAGACACAATCGTGACGAAGAGAAAGAGCATATGGCGATGACGCTCGAATGGCTGCGGCGGCATGACCCAGCCATGGATGAGCATCTACGTACTTATCTCTTTACGCACAAGTCGGTGCTCGAAATCGAGGAAGAGGCGGAGTCAGGCGAGGGTGCACAGTCCGCGGCCGAAGATAGGAATGGCTGCCTCGGAATCGGCAGTCTCAAGGAAGGGCCTGCCCATGAATAGCTTGCTGCGCGATCACGCGCCGATCTCCGCGGAGGCATGGAAAGAGATCGATGCAGAGGCCACTCAGACGCTCAAAACGCTTTTGGCCGCGCGTCGTCTCGTCGATTTCAAGGGTCCGATCGGATGGGACGCCTCTGCGATCCCGACAGGGCGCACTGAGAAGCTCGCTACCACGTTACAGGATGGCGCAGTTACTCGCCTACGTTTGTCGCAACCTTTGATCGAAGTGAGGACGCCGTTCGAGCTCGCGCGCGAAGAGCTCGATGCGATCGATCGCGGTGCGCGTGATGCGGATCTGGATGCGGTTCGTAATGCGGCGCGGGCAGCGGCGATTGCGGAGGATCGCGCCATTTTTCAGGGTTATACGTCAGCGGGGATCGAGGGAATCTTTCCGGCGTCCGCGCAGCGTGCATTGACGATTCCACCGAGCTACGAAAACTATCCGGACGTGGTCGCAGAAGCCACGCATCGGCTGCGCAGCGAAGGAGTGAAGGGGCCGTACGGCATTGCGCTTGGCCCGCGTTGCTATACCGGACTCACCCGCAGCACAACGCGCGGTTATCCGATCATCAATCACATCAGGCAACTCGTCGACGGGCCGATCGTGTGGGCGCCGGCTGCCGATGGCGCCGTCGTGATGAGTATGCGAGGCGGCGATTTCGAGTTGACCGTCGGCCAGGATTTCTCCATCGGCTATTTGGATCACACGAGTACGTCGGTTTTGCTGTACCTGCAAGAAACCTTCACCTTTCGAGTTCTGTCTTCGGAAGCTGCGGTGCCATTGACGTATCCGAAGGAAAGCGCCGCCTAAGAGCCTTCCTCGATCAAGATGGATGAGCTGAGTTCGATTGTTACGGACCACTCCAGCGCCGTGGAGTGAAGCGACGCGTTCCCAAGATCGTGTTCTCGTCCGTGCGGAACCGGCTGAGCGTACGGCTCATTCATCTCGAGCGAGTCGCCGTCGAATACGACGCGTTACGTTAACTGTCGCACTTACCCACATCGTTCGACGTCACACTCGATGAAGGACAGCGACTAAGAGCGAGCGCTTGAAGAAGGCTGCTCGAACTAGAGAGGACGAAGGTGGAATACGCAGCAAGTGAGCGGCGCACGGGAGTAGATCGTCGTGCGGTAACGCTGAACGCCTATGTTCATGGGGCATTGCGTCCGCGCCGCAAACAGGGGCGCCGTAAGCAAGATCTATATCCGATCATCGACTGGCACTCGCCCCGCGTGCTGGCTGTCGTGTTTGCGATTCTCGCCCTGTGCGTCACCGATGGGGTGTTGACCATCGTGCTTCTGGAAAATGGGGCTGCCGAGATCAATCCCGTCATGGCACTGCTCGTGCCACACAATCTATGGGCGTTTGCTGCGGCTAAGTTGACGCTGACGGGATTAGGTGTCTGCGTATTGGTTGCCTGCAGCAGGATGAAACTGTTTCGTGCCTTGCCAGGCGAACTGCTGCTGTACGCCGTACTTGCCGCTTACGTCGCGCTCATCGGTTATGAGCTCCGGATGCTGCGCGATATCCCCGGCCCGTTCTGAAGAGTTGGTTATCGGGCATCCTAGCGAGTCAATTGCATAACCAAATCAATCAAGCAGTGGAGGCTCGATCTCCGGATTGCGATCGGTAGCCGCCGTTATAGAGGCGGAATGCAAAATACGTCCAAGCCGAAAGCGTACCGCTCACGACCGCGAGAACGAAATGCGATTCGTCGATCAACTTCGCGGCGATGACCATTACGCCCAACATCGAGAGTGTCGCCTGACCTAAGCGAAGCTCCCACCGATCGACGTAGTGCAGCCAGTCGGCGGCAACTGCCGGTATTCGCGTGCGGTACGGGTCGAATCCAAATGCATACGACAGGGCGATGTACGCGCTAATTCCCCCAGCACTCCATGCACCGACCCGCAACAGGCTCATCGATGTGCCCGTGATCGCGGCATAGCAGGTCACGATCAATATGAAGAGGGCGCATGAGGTCACCGCATTGAGAATTCGCGAGCGCATAGTGCATCCACCGCAGTGTGTGAGCGGAAGATCAAACAGCAGTTGAATTTTGGATTCTGTGATACGGATCAAATTTTTTTCTAGGAGGCTATCTTAACGGGTCGCATATCGTTGCGAAGTCCACCGCCGCACTCTATGCAAATATATTTCGTAGGTTTATCCAGTACATCGATTGGGCGGACAACGAGCGAATGAGAGCGAGCCTACGGTATGCTTGGTAGTTCTTTCAGCCGGCTACGAGAATAAGCAATGAGATTTTTCCGGCGTTCGCTCGTTGCGCTGGGCGTGGCAGCCACTTTGCCCACTGTCGTTTTCGCGGCAGTAGGCGTGTTTTATCTGTTGCACATCGAGCGGGAGCGCGTCGAGAGCGAAACGCTTGCGACCGCTGAAACCGTGACGACCTTCTTGGAGTCACGGGTACAAAGGGACCTCGCAGCACTCGATGTCCTCACCATGTCTTCCACACTGAACACAGATACCCATGCCGCTTTCTACAGGCGGGGTATGCGAGTTCTTCAAAGCAATCCCGATTGGTCGCGATTGAAGGTGATAGATCCGGTCAACGAGCAGGAGATTCTTACCTTGCCGGGCGACGCCGATCCGGCCACCGAGCCGCTTGCGGCAATCCATCTCGATCCGGTGCGCCAAGTCGAGCGCGAAAATGTCATGACAATTGGCGGGGTGGATCGGACCGAGGATCCGGTGATTTGGATCTACGCGCCCGTCCAGAGAGCGCCTGGAGTTCGGTTTGTGTTGGCGGTCGGTGTACGTACGGATGTGTTTCAGAACATCCTGATCTCCGGCACACCCGAAGAATCAGCCGCCGCAGCCGTGGTGGATCGTGCCGGCAACTTCATCGCGCGAACATTGCATTATGAGGAACGAGTCGGAACCCCGGCGACGGAATTTGTCCGCGGCGCTATCAAGAATGGCTCGCGAGGCTTCTACCCAGGAGAGACTTACGAGGGCTTCAAGAATTACACGGCGTTTCACACCTCTGATGTATTGGGATGGTCCACACATATCGCGGTCGCATCCTCGCTAATCGATACGCCCACTGCTTGGTCATTCGCCGTGGCGGGGTTCGCGGGGCTCGGGGCGGTGCTACTCGCCATTTTCTTGGTTGTCCTCGTCCTTCGAGACATGGCAGAGCGCCGACGCGCCGATGAAGCATTGCGGCAATCTCAGAAGATGGAAGTGGTCGGCCAGCTCACCGGGGGCATCGCGCACGACTTCAATAATCTGTTGACCGCCATCATCGGCAATTTGGACATGATTCAGACGCGGGCGGCGGACAACGAGCGCCTGCAACGGATGGCAGCGAATGCGCTTGAAGCGGCACGGCGCGGGGCGAAGCTCGCCTCGCAGCTACTGGCGTTCTCTCGAACGCAGCGCCTTGTCGTACGCCGTATCGATTTGCAACAACTGCTAAACGGCATGAGTGGACTGCTCACACAATCCGTCGGTCCTTCGGTGCAGGTGCTAGTGGACATCGATGCTAGCGCGAAGTTTGTGACCAGCGATGCCAACCAACTCGAGTTGGCGCTGCTGAATCTCGCAGTGAATGCCCGCGACGCGATGAGCGGAACGGGCACACTGCGGATCGTCGCCCGACGCGCAACATCGGTAGACAAGTCATTGCCTGGCGGCGACTACGTGAACATCTGTGTGATCGACACCGGAACAGGAATGTCCGAGGACATCCGTGCGCGGGCGATTGAGCCGTTCTTCACGACCAAGGCGACGGGACAAGGCACCGGACTCGGGCTGAGCCAAGTCTACGCAGTCGCTCGGGAGTCGGGCGGCACACTGACCCTCGCGAGCGAACCTGGAAGGGGAACCACTGTTTGTCTGACACTAGGCCGCGCCAGCGATGAAGATACTTCACCTGCGACCCGTCCTTCACGCCTTGATCTACACGTTACAGAGGCTGCGCTTCCCGATAAGAAATTTCGCGTACTGGTCGTCGATGACGATCGTTTGGTACGCAAATTCATGACCGAGTCGTTACGCAGCATGGGGCATGATGTCACCGACGCAGCGGAAGGCACGGCGGCATTAGAGATTCTCGATCGACATCCTTTCGATCTTCTGCTGGTGGACTACGCCATGCCGGGCATGAACGGTGCGGCCGTTGCACGAGCCGCTCGCGAGAAGCAACCCGGGCTGCGCATCTTGGTCGTTTCCGGTTACTCCGACAGCGCGGCGTTGGAAGCGGCAATCGGGTCGGCAGCGCAACTGCGCAAACCATTTGATTTGTCCGAGCTGCGCGCGGCGGTGCTAGACGTTCTTGCCTCCGAGCTTCCGCCGGCGAATGCGTCCGTCACTCACGATGATGTCCTTTGACATACCTGATCCGCGATACCCCATGACCTACTCGATCCAAGAAACCGAATCGGCTGTGATCCTCACACCCAATGCACCCGTGCACAGTACGGTGATCTGGCTGCATGGCTTGGGCGCGGACGGTTTTGATTTCGTGCCGGTCGCCGAGGAATTGCAGTTGCCGGCCGCAATCGGAGCGCGGTTCATTTTTCCTCATGCGCGGCAGCGGCCTGTGACGATCAACAACGGTTTCGTCATGCGCGCCTGGTACGACATCCGCGGATTCGGCCTGACGAGTGCGGAAGACGAAGCAGGCGTCCGTGAGTCCGATGCCATCGTGCGCAAGCTGATCGATGAGCAGATCGGCTCGGGAATCGCTGCGAATCGAATCGTCATAGCGGGATTTTCGCAAGGCGGTGCGATCGCGTTGTATAGCGGCCTTCGCTATCCGCAGCGAATCGCAGGCGTCATCGCTCTATCAACTTATCTGCCCCTAAGAGACGCTTTGTCCAAGGAGGCCGCGCCGGCCAATCGCGACGTTCCGATACTCATGTGTCACGGCACTCGCGACCAAGTCGTCCCGGAAATCGCAGGCAAGTTGTCGCGTGACGTGCTCGTAGGACTGGGATACGCCGTGGAATGGCATAGCTATGCGATGGAGCATCAAGTCTGTGTGGATGAAGTGACACAGATTGCGACCTGGCTAAAAGATCGACTGCATCGGAACAAGTAGTGATCGCTCCGCGTACGGGAATGCCCTATCACGGAGTGGGATCCATGAACTTGCATTTGAGCATTGGCCCGATCGTCTCGCTAGTTGCCGGCATTCTGATTCTCATCATGCCGCGGCTCCTGAATTACATTGTCGCGATCTATTTGATCATCATCGGCTTACTTGGACTGTTTGGGCCGATGTGAGGGGGGATAGGTAAGAGGCAGGAGTCCGGTCTTTGGTCTTTAGTCCGTAGTCCGTAGCCAGAAAGAAGAGCGACGAAGAGAGCTAACGAGCACGCGCTGCAGGCCCTGTCCTTATTCCCGCTGGCCCCTCACAAGGCGGACTTAACCTTTCCGATCCCGTAGAGTTCGCCTCTTTGCAGTGCGAGCTGTCGATTTGCCTACCCTGATTTCTAGTTACGCCTCGCTGCCGCGTAATGCACGTGGTGCGGTGTGGATGGTTGCTTCGGCAGTCACCTTCACCGTCATGACTTTGCTCATTAAATACCTCGGCAGCGATTACCATCCGGCGCTGCAAGCGTTCTATCGGCAGCTCGCCGGGTTCGTCGTCATGGTGCCGTTGATTCTGCCGAGTCCGCGCGCCGCGTTTCGCACCACGCGTCCAGGCATTCTGTTGTTCCGCGCCAGCGCAGGTACGATCGGGATGATCCTGGCCTTCTATGCCTATCAGGCAATGCCCCTCGCGGATGCGAATGCCTTGTCCTTTACGCGCACGCTGTGGCTCGTTCCCTTAGCGGTATTCGTGTTGCGCGAGACCGTTGGAATCCGACGCATTGCTGCAACGACGGTCGGCTTCGGCGGCGCGATGCTGATGTTGCAACCTTCCACAGAGGCGGGGCTGGGCTGGCCAGCCGCGGCAGCGCTCAGCTCGGCGTTGCTCTTCGCGCTGACCGTGACGGGGATGAAAGTGATGACGCGCGATCACTCCACGCTCGTTCTGATGACGTGGTCCTCCGCGCTCGGATTGCTGCTATCGATCCCGCCGGCTGCATTCGTGTGGCGCTGGCCAAATGGCTTCGACTTGCTGCTGCTCAGCGCGATGGGCGTACTGGGCACCGTGACCCAGGCTTGCTATATCAAGGGCATGTCCTTAGGTGATGCCGCCGTAATGGCGCCGCTGGACTACACCCGCTTGGTATTTGCAGTGATCTTCGGATTTCTGATGTTCAAGGAGATTCCGAACGCCATGACGATGCTGGGCGCGCTGGTGATCATCGCCTCCACTGTTTACATCACCTTGCGAGAATCGCGGCTCGGCAGGCCCAAACCGCCGCCGGCTCGCGACGAGTGACCCGAAAGGCCACGCTGCATTGCGACCAACCGTGCGAGGCGGGCGACGAGAGGTTGTGAGTTGGGGTACGGGTTGCTTAGAGTGACCCCAAGTCGCCTGCAAGCCACGGCATTATTATGAATTACGCGCACATCGCTCGTTACATGACGCTCCCGGACCTCAAACGCAACCGGGACGTCCTATTTTGGTCACTCCACGCGCTGGGCTGGAGCGGCTACGGGTTCTCTCAATATCTGGGGGCCGTGCTCTACGGCAAACCCATCGAATATACGCAGGTCATTCTCCAAGCGACCGTCTGGGGTTTCATCGTCAGCGCTCCGTTGCGCTACGTCTGTCGATGGTTGTGGTCTCGACCGGTTGGAGTGATGTTGCCGAGCGCGGCCGCCATCGCATTCATCACGGCGTTGGCGTGGCGCGTCGGGGTGAACTGGGCCTATCAGCAATACGACTCCAGTTGGCAGATGAACTACTGGACCGATCTTCTGACCGGTGCAATCCACGCCACCTATCTGATCGGCTGTTGGATCGGCTTGTACTTTGGCGTCCACTACTACGAGTCCATGCAAATGCAACGCGAGGCAGCCCTTCGCTCCTCCGCCCTCGCCCAAGAGGCGCAACTGAAGATGCTGCGCTATCAGCTGAACCCGCACTTCCTGTTCAACACCCTGAACGCGATCTCCACCTTGATTCTCGATAATCGCAATGCAACGGCGAACTCCGCGGTCACCGGATTGTCGGAGTTCTTGCGCTACACATTGGATCAAGATCCGATGAAGAAGGTGACGGTCGCGCAAGAGCTGGAGGCCCTGAACCTCTATTTGAATATCGAGAAGATGCGATTCGGCTCACGCTTGCAGATCGAGTTTTCGATCGAGGACGACGCGATGGATGTTCTAATGCCAAGCTTGCTGCTGCAGCCGCTGATCGAGAATGCGGTCAAGTATGCGATCTCACCTCGTGAGGAAGGGGGCAGGATCCGCATCGGCGGTCATTTGACTGGCGGCATGCTGCAGCTCGAAGTTTCCGATGATGGCCCAGGCATGCATGACCCGACTCGCCTGACCAATGGCCGAGGTGTTGGCATTCGTAATACCCGCGAGCGCCTTCATGTCTTGTACGCCGAACGTAGCACCGTCAGCGTAACGAATACCGAGCCTGGCTTGCGAGTCGCGCTCTCCTTTCCCGCGGAACATTCACAAAAAGCCTAGACGACAACATTATCGATTCGATGCCTATGGAGACTCAAGACAAACGCATCCGCGCCATTATTGTGGATGACGAGGAATTGGCCCGTCGTGGCATTCAGATTCGACTCGAGCAGCACAGCGATATCGTTGTGATTGCCGAGTGCGAGAACGGGCGGGAAGCAATCGAGGTCATCGCTCGCGAGCAACCGGATCTGATGTTTTTGGATATTCAGATGCCTGGCCTCTCCGGCTTCGATGTGCTCGCCCGCGTTCCCCACGAATCGCTGCCGATGACGATATTCGTCACTGCTTACGATCGTTACGCGCTGGATGCCTTCGAAGCAGAGGCGCTCGACTATTTGCTGAAACCGATCAACGACAGCCGCTTTTCGCAAGCGCTCGATCGCATGCGCACGTATTGGCAGCAACGGGTGGCGCTGAACCAGCGCGAGAAGTTGATCAAGCTGCTCGCTTCTACGCAGGGGAGCGGCGCGATCGACGAAAAAACGATTCGGGAGCAGTTGGAGGCAGAGGCACGACGCTATCCGCAAATTTTGCCGATACGTGAAGAGAACGGCACTGTAAGGCTGGATGTACGCACGATCGATTGGATCGACGCTGCCGGCGATTACATGTGCGTGCATGCAGATGGCCACACGCACGTGCTGCGCGAGACGATGAAGTCGCTCGAAGCGGTGCTCGATCCAGGCGTATTTCAACGCGTACACCGCTCGACCATCGTCAACGTGAATCGCGTCAAGCGGCTGCGTCCGCACACCAACGGTGAATACTTTCTGACGCTGGAAGATGGTCAGGAGATCAAGCTCAGCCGATCGTACCGCGATCGGGTCGATCAACTGCTGCAGAGAAGGTAGCGGTTCAGCGCCCTCGCCCTCGCGTACTACTCCACAGTGGATGCGCGAACACCACCGCGAGGATGATTGCTACGCCGATATAAAAGCTCGCCGCCAACTCTCGTTGCTCGCCCAGCAGTATGATGGCGAGCACGATGGCGTAGATCGGCTCCAGGTTGACGGCCAGCGACGCCGAAAACGCGCTGATCTGACGTAGCGCGACTAGGGAGAGTGCGAACGGAAAGAGAGTGCATCCCATCGCAAGTGCAGCGAGTAATAGCGCGTCATGCATTGACGGCCAGGTGAGCAAGGGGGCATCCATCGGCAAGCCGAGCCCGACAATCGTCAGAAACAGTGCCCCCGAAGCCATCTCGAGTCCGGTCACCGTGAGCGCCGATGAGTTCGAGATGAAGCGTTTGTTCAGGGACGAGAAGATCGCGACGAAGAAGGCCGAGAGCGCGCCGACGGCAATCCCAGTTCGCATTCCCGCCGGTGTACCGCCAACGACCAGTGCGACACCTGGGATGACGGCGACACCAAAGATCAGCTCCGATGAATCGAACTTGCGCCTGGCCAGATAAGGCTCGACAAAAGAGATGAAGATCGGCGTGAGTGCCATGCAAGTCGCGGCGACGGACGCATTCGCGAGCTTTACTGAGCCGTAGAACGTCAACCAGTGCAAGGCGACGATCACGCCGATCCCGGCATAGATGGCTACCAGTTGCCGTGGCAGCACACGCAATCCCGCCCAGAATCGCGGCACCAGCAGCAGCGCGCCGCAGACCAACACCATGCGCCACCACACCAACTGCAATGCGGTCAGCGTAATGAGCTTGCCGAGGATCGCCGTGAATCCCCACAACACCACGCAAAAGTGAATTTGGAACAGCGCGCGTGAGGAGGGAGACATGGGAACGGAAGTCTACAGCCTGCAGTCCGTAGTCTGTAGCGAGAACACCGGTACCGAACGCGAGGATGAATCTGCCAACAGTCCGCTAACAGCGGCGTTTCGCTTGGGTGCGGACCAGGGGACTACAGACTAAGGACTCATTCGTCTCAGTACGCTTTCGCCCAAACCACGCGCTGCGCACTTGGTTCGCCAGTGAATGGGCAGGTTCCCGGTTCACTTTTCTCCAGCGGGATACAACGCACCGTGACGCCGAGATCGTTCTTGATTCGTTCCTCGAGCTTCTCATCCCCATTGAAATGGGTGAGTGCGAAGCCAGCGTGAATAGGAGTCGGTGTGTTCTCAGGAACGCTTGGCGTGGCGAAGAACGCATAGAACTCTTCTTTGCTGTCAATGTTGCGCGTGTGCTGCTCGCGGAATGCGCGGGCGCGTTCGAACAGTCCGTCTTGAATGGACTGCAATAAAGCTGGGAGCCCTGTAACAAACTCGGGTCTTGCGATGCTCTGCTTGTCTTTGGGCGCACGGTCACGACGACCGACGAACAAGGCGTCCTTCTCGATATCCCTCGGGCCGATCTCCAATCGAATCGGCACGCCTTTCTTGATCCAATGCCACACTTTGTCGCCGCCGCGCTC
>JAICPY010000195.1 GCA_025929585.1 Steroidobacter sp. | reverse complement strand
TCTCGCGTTGATCACATTGATGCATCCGCTCCTCGGGCTCACCGGAGCCATCGGGGCACTCGCACTCATCGCTGTCGGCATTCTGACCGATAGGTTTACACGTGAGCACGCGGAGCAGGCGGTGCGACGCTCGCGTCTTTCTACGCGCTTGGCCGAGAAGCTCGCCCGCAATGCCGAGGTCATCCTCGGTATGGGCATGACCGCGACTGCGGTCGAGCGATGGAACGCTCAGCAAGAAGAGCTATTGGAAACTCAGCGCGATCACGTGCATACGTCCTCATCGCTCGCGGCTTTCGGACGGTCGCTTCGCCAAGTGCTGCAAGTGGTGATGCTCGGTGTCGGAGCCTGGCTGGTCATCGGAATGAAGGCATCTCCAGGCGTAATGATTGCGGCGACGATACTGCTCGCCCGTGCGCTGCAGCCTGTGGAGCATCTCATCAGTGGTTGGCGCGGATTGGTGAACGCGCGCTCAGCATGGCAACGTCTCAGCGAAAGGACGGCCAGTGCGACCTCGGTTCCTTCGATCGCACTGCCGCAGCCTACCGGCAAGCTGGACGTCGAGCGCATCTCTTATACATTTGCGTCATCACGACCGCCGCTCATCAAGAACGTAAGCTTTTCCATCGCAGCCGGTGAAAGTGTAGGCGTCATCGGGGCAAGCGCATCAGGCAAGACCACGCTGATCCGGCTTATGTTGGGCCTGTGGCGGCCGCAGGCAGGTGTCGTGCGATTTGATGGCGCCGACATTTCTCGTTGGGATCGAGATGCGCTCGGCGCACATGTCGGCTATCTACCGCAAGACATCGAGCTGTTCTCGGGTACGGTCGGAGAGAACATTGCGCGCTTGCACGGCGGTACCAGTGCCGAAGCATCCGAGCGCATCGTGCGCGCCGCGCAACTCGCCCATGCGCACGAAATGATCCTGCAGCTTCCGGATGGCTACGACACTCAGATCGGTGAGGCAGGCGCTGTACTTTCCGGCGGGCAGCGTCAGCGTATTGCGCTCGCGCGCGCCTTGTACGGAGACCCACGTCTCGTGGTGCTCGACGAACCCGGTGCGAACCTCGATAGCGCGGGCGAGGCAGCCTTGCTCGTCGCACTCGTCGAGCTCAAGCAACGCGGCGTGACGGTGATCATGGTCACTCACAATCACGCACACATGTCAGCACTCGATAAGCTTCTCCTGCTGAAGCGCGGCACGCTGGAAATGTATGGGCCAAGTGCAGCGGTGCTCGCACGCATGCGCGCTTCGCCCGCGAATCGAGTTGTGACGTTGCCAACCGCGAAGAACACGGAGGTGCTCGCATGAGTGCATCGACCTCTACACTCGCCTCGCTCTTGATTTCGAGCGATGTCGATCCGCAAGCGCACGATGAGCTCAAGAAACAGAGCCGACGAGCGCTCATCCCGCTCGTGATCACGGTGTGTCTACTTGTTCTGTGGTCGTGCGCTGCACCTCTTTCCGGCGCAATCATCGCGTTGGGAAAACTAAAGGTCGAGCTCAATCGCAAAACCGTACAGCACCAAGAAGGCGGAATCGTGCAGAAAATCCTCGTGCGCGATGGCCAGAGCGTGCGTGCCGGCCAGCCTCTCATCGTCATTGGCGATGTTCGAACCGATGCCGAGCTGAACATGCTGATCGATCAGCTCAATGCGCAGCGCATTCGCAATGCTCGCGCCTCTGCCGAGGCCGCGTTTGCGACCCGATTCGAAATCGCGGATGTGGTCGGAGCAGAAGAGCATCTGGCGCGTGAAACTGCGTTATTCGAAGCGCGTCGCAAGACACTGAACGAGCAAGTCGCAGCGCTCGAGCTGCAGATGCGGGACGCACAGATGCAGGCCGCAGCCCTTGCGAAACAGATCGAGTCGACCGAAGTGTCGGCACGTCTCGCCGCAGAGGAGCTCGAAATCAACCAGAAGCTGGCGCGCGACGGCTATATCCAGCGGGCACGTGTGCTGGAGCTCCAGCGTGCCGAAGCAGACTATCGCAGTAGGCTCGCGGAGAGTCATGGCGACCTCGCGCTTGCGCGTCAGCGTATGGGCGAATTGCAGGCGCGCATCGCACAAGCGCGAAATCAATTCCAGCAACAGGCAACTGACGAAGCGAAAGAGGCGACGGCTCAGATCCGCGAGCTCGAAGAGCGCGTGCGGCCATCGCGCGACCAAGCCGATCGCCAATACGTGCGTGCGCCTGTCGACGGTCAGGTCATGGCGATGCGGGTTTCATCGCTCGGCGAAGCGATCGGCCCACGCGATCCGATCCTCGATATCGTTCCCCTCAACGAGAAACTCGTCGTAGAGGCGAACATTCGTCCTCAGGACATCAACCACGTGCTCGTGGATTCGCCTGCGGACGTGCGCTTGAGCTCGTTCGATTCGCGCACGACGCCGCTCCTGCCGGGCAAGGTCGTGTTCGTCTCGCCCGATCGCGTCACTTCACCTGAAACCAACGAATCGTGGTTCGTTGCGACCGTGGAAGTTGATGCCGCCGCACTCAAAGATCATCCCGAGATCAGCTTGAAGGCGGGCATGCCAGCCGAGCTGTTCGTCAAGACACCCGAACGCACGCTGTTGGAGTACCTCATCAAACCGCTCGATGCTTTTGCGAGCAGGGCAATGAGGGAGCCATGAGCGGGCGTGATGGTGACGAGTGACCGGTGACGGGGTGACGGGTGACCGGTGACGGGTGACGGGCAAGACAGTCACTCACATGAGTGACCAACTCCCAACTCCCAACTCCCAACTCCCAACTCCCAACTCCCGACTCCCGACTCCCGATTCCCGATTCCCGATTCCCGATTCCCGATTTCCCAAATCCCTGATCCCCAGTCCCCAATTCCTATTTCCCCAAGACAAGGAGTTCCCATGCGTAAGTTGAATCGCGGCGAGACGGCCGCTACTGCAGATGTTGTTGCGCGAGATCATCAAGATCTTGCTCAGGATGTCCAACACGGCACGCCGGTGGAGTACAGCTCGCCGCGCAAACCATTCCCTATCGAGCTCGACGGTGAGTCGAGTTCGACGCTCTCGTCTCTGGCCTCTGGCTCTGTGCAGAGTAAGGCATCGGATGCGGGCGCTTCGATTCAAGCACTGTCTGCAACGTTCTCGGTCGATACCGGCATTCTCTCGGTTTCGGGTGACAATCAGTGCAACACCGTGACGATAGGCCGCGACGCTGACGGCGTCATCAACGTGAATGGCGGAACGGTTCCAGTGCTCGGCGGCACGCCGACGGTTGCGAACACGGCATTGATCGACGTGTTCGGGCAGGCCGGTAACGATGTCATTACGATCGATGAATCAGACGGCGCCTTGCCGCGCGCGAACTTGTTCGGCGGTACCGGCAATGACGTGCTGACTGGCGGATCCGGAAACGATCAGCTCTTCGGCCAGAGCGGCAATGACACCCTCAATGGCAAAGGAGGATTCGATTTTCTATTCGGCGGCGACGGTGACGACACGTTGACCGGCGGCGATGCCGACGACCAAGTGTTCGGCCAGGGAGGCAACGATCGCATGATCTGGAATCCGGGCGATGACACGGATCTGTTCGAGGGCGGCACCGGAACCGACACTGCGGAGGTGAATGGCGGCAACGGTGCGGAGATCTTCACGGCAACTGCCAATGGCACGCGCGTGCGATTCGATCGTCTCGATCCAGCACCGTTCGCGCTCGATATCGGCACGTCGGAGAATCTGGTCGTCAACATGAACGGCGGCGATGACTCGTTCTCCGCCACCGGCAATCTTGCCGCCTTGATTCGGATCACCGTCGACGGCGGTGCGGGCAACGACACGATCCTCGGCAGCAACGGTATCGACACCTTGCTTGGCGGCGACGGTGATGACTTCATCGATGGTCAACAAGCCAACGATGTGGCCTTCCTGGGCGCCGGCGATGACGTGTTCCAGTGGGATCCAGGCGATGGAAGCGACATCGTGGAAGGTCAGGCCGGCAATGACACGATGCTGTTCAATGGCAGTGCCGCAAACGAGAACTTCCAAGTTTCCGCCAACGGTCAACGTGTGTTGTTCACTCGCGATGTCGCCAATATCGTGATGGATTTGAACGATGTCGAAAGCATCGATCTGAACGCCGTAGGTGGCACCGACACCGTCACGATCAACGACTTGACGGGTACCGATATCGTCGAAATGAACATCAACCTAGCCACCGCGGGTGGCGGATCCGATGGTCAAGTCGATACAGTCATCATCAACGCAACGAATTCCGACGATGTGATTGTGGTGACCAGCGATGCTAACGGTGTGCACATTTCCGGCTTTGGACAACAAATCAATCTCACCGGTTTCGATGTGCTCAATGACAGGCTCGTCATCAATGGGCTCGGCGGCGACGATGTAATCGAAGCATCCGGTCTGGGAGCGGGAACGATTCAGTTAACTGCCGACGGCGGAGACGGCAATGACGTGCTGATCGGGAGCGCTGGCAACGACGTATTGCTCGGCGGGGCAGGCGACGATGTGCTGCTTGGCGGCGCTGGCGTCGACATCCTCGATGGCGGTAATGATGATGACATCGAGATCCAGCTCGTTGCGGACTCAGTGACCGCGGCCCGTTTGGATTTGAGCAGCGATACCGCCAGTTTCGAATGGCTGAGCGCACACACGAGCGATGAAGGCGATGACGCTGTCATCGACGTCGGTGCCCAGCAGTTCACGCTGCGCGGTGTTAGCACTGCTGAATTGATGTAGCGCGAGTGCAGGCGGAAGCATCTTGTTTCCGCCTGTCTCATTAGCCGGTATTGGCTCAACCCGAGCCCGAGCCGAGCTAGATAGATTAACGAAAGGCAATCCACGTCTCAGATGTGGATAGACACTCAAACTTCGACGACAAATTAACTTGAGGTGAATCGTGAGCGCATTCTTCGGTAGCAATAAAGGCGAGGTGATAACGCCCGAATCGGTATCTCGCAGCGTCGGTGTGGTCGGCCTTCCGCGAAAGCCTTCCTCGGCATTCGATCTAATCTTCGCCGGTGGAGGCAATGACGTCGTAGCCGGTGGAGGTGGCGATGATGTCGCGTTCCTAGGGCGCGGAAACGATCGCTTCATTTGGAATCCCGGCGACGGGAGCGACATCGTCTCCGGCGATCAAGGAATGGATACGCTCGAGTTCAACGGCTCGGCCGCCGCTGAAACTATTCGCCTCGATGCAAAATGTGGGCTCGGGAAATTGACGCGCGATGTCGGCAACATCGAGATGACGCTCAACAGTGTGGAGCGAGTCGAGATCGCCGCGGGCGGCGCCGCGGATCGAATCATTGTCGGTGAAATCGCAAAGACGGACGTACGTGAGATCGCGATCGATCTGGCCGGCGTGCCCGGCGAAACCGGCGGCGATGGCTTCATCGACCGAGTGCAGTTACAGGCCAGTCAAAAGAGCGACTCGATCGAAGTCGTCGGTGACGGCGCATCGCTAGCGGTCGTGGGTCTGCCTGCGATGGTGACGATCGAGAACGCCGAAACTGCTGATGAGCTTACGATCGTCGGCTTGGGAGGCAATGACACGATCAATGCGTCCACGCTCGCGGCGGGTTCGGTGCAATTGATCTTGGACGGCGGCGACGGCGAGGACACGCTGTTCGGAAGCGCCGGCATGGATACGCTGCTGGGTGGCAACGGCGATGACGTCGTGGACGGCCAGCGCGGCGATGATCATGCGTTGCTCGGTGCCGGCAATGATGAGTTCATTTGGGATCCCGGTGACGGCAGCGACATAGTCGATGGCGGGACTGGTGCGGATCGGATGACCTTCAATGGGGCTGGCGCGGACGAGATCATGAGCATCATTGCCGATGGCAATTTGGCCGTGTTGTCGCGTGATGTAGGCAACATCCGGATGGATACCGTCCGCGTCGAGCGCTTCGATGTTGCCGCTCGCGGTGGCGAAGATTTTGTCCTAGTCAACGATATGGCGGGAACGGACTTGCGCGAAGTCGCCATCGATTTGGCTGGCAATCCCGGTCAAGGCGATGGGAATGTCGACGAGGTGCATATTGAAGGTTCAGGCAGCGCCGATCACATTACTGTTAGCGGCAGTGCGTTGCAGTTTTCCGTTGATGGGGCGTCCGTGTACGTGAGTGTGACGAACGCGGAAGCGCCGAACGACACAGTGGTAATCGAGGGGGACGCCGGTAACGATGTGATCGACGCATCTGCCGTTGTAGTCGGTGCCGCCATGATGCGATTGGGCGGCGGCGCAGGCGACGAT
>JAICPY010000140.1 GCA_025929585.1 Steroidobacter sp. | reverse complement strand
CGCAAACGGATATCACGCCACAAGTGGAGACGGAAGCGGCTTTACGCGAAAGCGAGGCAAAGTTTCGCACGATTGCAGACGCAATGCCCCAGATGGTCTGGTCCACACGGGCGGATGGATTTCACGATTACTACAACCAGCTATCCAGAAGTCCGGCGCGCTAAACGCACGTATGTCGATCCCGCACCAACAGCCTCGACCCAGAAATCCTCATGTCGTATCCGTCGATCTCACCTTGTTCGAGCCGGGACCGTGTCGATGGGATCCAGTAGCCTCGGGCCTGCGCCCTCATTGCCGAGCGCATCCTGCGGATTGCGGAGCGGACAACTTTCGAGCGATAGGCATCCACAACCGATGCACCCCGTAAGCCGGTCGCGCAGGTTCGTCAGTTTGACTATGCGTTCATCGAGCTGCGCTCGCCATCGTTGCGATAGTTTGCTCCAGTCCTTCGCCGTAGCGGCACGCCCACGCGGTAATGAGCTCATGGCTTCCTTGATTGATGCGAGCGGAATGCCAAGACGCTGAGCCACCCTGATCACCGCTACTTGCCGGAGCACGTCGCGCGCGTAACGACGTTGATTGCCTTGAGTTCGCCAGCCTTTGATTAGGCCTTTATGTTCGTAGAAATGGATCGTGGACACCGCCACGCCGCTGCGCGCTGCCAGCTCCCCGACCGAAAGCTCCTTGAGAATGCGCTCCGACATCCGTCGCCTCGATTGTACTTGACCTGAAGTTAAGTTGAGGTTCTACACTCTCGATCGTCGACGTACAAGCTCCAAGGAGCACGCACTTATGTCTGGCGACATCGAAGTGGTTTTGATCTACGGCAGCGCACGTCCGGGTCGCTTTTGTGACGTCGTAGCTCGATGGGTGAGCGAGGAAATACTTACCTACCGAGGGTTCTCGTTGAGTGTGATCGATCCAGCGGAGCCGTACTTAGCAACGCTGAGCGAGCGCATCGCGCAAGCTGATGCATTCATTGTGATCACTCCAGAGTACAACCATGGCTACACGGCGCCCCTGAAGTCCCTCATCGACTCGACATACGAGCAATGGCACGCCAAACCGGTTGCATTCGTTTCCTACGGTGGAGTCTCCGGCGGCCTGCGTGCAGTGGAACAACTGCGGCTGGTCTTCGCCGAATTGCACGCGGTGACTCTCAGAGATGGAGTAAGTTTCGCGAACGCGACGAACCACTTTGATGCAGCCGGAAACTTGCTCGAGCCGAACAGCGCCCGGGGCGCTCTGAAACTAACACTTGCTCGATTGCGCTGGTGGGCACGCGCCCTGCGCACGGCGCGCAATGCCACCCCATACACGGACGCGGTCACATGAACCAATCAAGTGTTGCCGATCGCCTCTCCATGTCGGGACGTGCTGAACGCGCAATAGCATTCCTGACGGTGCTGACACCGAAACCCGGCATGTTCGAGGAGCTTCTCGAACTTCAACTCGCTCACTATCTTCGGCTTGCGAGGATGGATCGGGGGATAACAGGCATTCGCGTCTATCGTGCCCTCGACGACACGAATATAGTTTCTCTTTCTTCGTTCGACACAATAGATGATCACGCGCGATCGTCGGAGAGCGGCCTCTTTATCGAGCACGTCAATGACCTTGGGGCGCTGATCGAACGTGCGAATAGTGGCTACTATCAACTGCAGTATGCAGCGGGCAATGTCGAAATGACGTCGGTGAAGCCGGACCCAGGCTCGGTCATATGGTTGAACATTGTGACGACAAAGTCCGGCAAGCTGGACGAATTCCTCCGAATCCAAGTTGCGGAGCAGGATCTGTTGAGGGGAAGCGTAGCTGGCGTGCAGGGCAACCGAATCTATCGTTCGCTGTCGGATGAGAGCAAAGCATTGATGCTGGCTTGCTTCGATACGCCCAACGATCACAAGCGATGGGTACAGAGCGATGGATTTGCGGAGCACGTGCACAAGCTCCTACCCCTGATCGAGCGTGGAGATCGCGGGTACTACAAGACAGTTTACGAGTCCGGCGAAATCTGAAACCACCTGCGGCCGAGCGGCTCCTAGACAGTTCGGCGCTGTCCCGCAAAGAACCTTAGCGAAGAAACACAAGTCGAAAGCAAAGGAAGACCGTAGATGAAACCACTGATTCATGCCGCCTTCGCGGCGGTGCTTCTAGCCATACTGACGAGCGTAGCGTGCCTACCGGGCAGTGAGGCTTTCGCTGCGGCTGTCAATGACCCACAACAGGCGTTGGCGATCGAGAACGTGACAGTCGTTACGATGACGGATCAGCAGCCCATCAAGGACGCCACCGTACTCATTCGCGGTGGGAGGATCGAAGCGATTGCACCGGCCACAGCGGCTACCGTGACTCCCGACATGCGCCGCATCAACGGTCGCGGCAAATGGTTGATGCCAGGTTTGACCGACATGCACGTTCATCTAGAGAACATCCGCATGCTGCGCCTGCTGTTGAACAAGCCGGATATTCCGGCAAGCGCGCTCAGCAACGATGATGTCTTCCTGCCCTATGTAGCGAATGGAGTCCTGCAAGTCCTAGACCTGCAAGGCATGTCAGAAACCATTGGCCAGCGTGTGGAAATCGAGGCAGGCCGGGTAGTGGGTCCTCGAATCCTGGCCGCAGCAATGATCGATGGTTCGCAGCCGATATGGCCCGTAGGGATGACTCGGGTCGCTGCGACGCCCGAAGCGGGCCGTCAAGCAGTTCGAGATGCGGCAGCAGAGAATTACGATGCCATCAAAGTGTATAGCCGGTTGAATATCGAGACACTCGAGGCGATCGTAGATGAAGCACGTATGCTGAAGCTGTCCGTCATCGGCCATCTTCCAGGACGAGAGAGTGGCCGCATCGCTGAAGTCTTGCGGCCAGGTTTCGGCATGGTCGCGCACGCGGAAGAGTTTGCGCTGCACACGCGTGAGCCTTCCTTCGATGCTATTCCCCAGTATGTCGAGCTCATGAAGCGAAACGGAGCATGGCTGACGGCCACACTTTCGCTGGATGAACGGTTGCTCGAGCAAATCAGCGACCCGGACTCGCTAAGGACACGAAGCGAATTGCGTGCTCTGCATCCGATGTGGCGGGAAGTGGTGGTCAATCACAATCCGTACATCGCTTCAGCGAGCGCTGAGCGCATCGCAGCCCTGCAGAAGATCGTCGAGTTCAATCGTGAATTGGTAGGCGCTTTTGTCGCGGCTGGAGTGCCGGTCGTGGCCGGAACGGATGCCCCCGTGCCTGGAATAGTGCCGGGATTCTCGATCCACGATGAGCTCGCAGCTCTGGTTCGGGCGGGGATGACCCATCGTCAGGCGCTTGAAGCAGCAACCAGGCTTCCATGCGAGTGGCTGGGCGTACTATCCGATCGTGGCACTGTCGAACCAGGTAAGCAGGCGGATTTGTTGCTGCTCGAAGCTGATCCTCTCAAGAATGTAAGTAACGCGAGAAGGATCTCTGCTGTGATCCTGGGTGGTCGGTACTTGCCTCGTCAGACGCTCGATGAGCGCATGGGCGAGCTGATGCAAAAGTAGATTGACGCGATCTTCTGACACAGAGTGCGCAGCAGGTAGTCCGCTCGGCGAGTACATGTTTGAAATCAGGTAAAGAAGGAAAAGGACATATGCAGCTCAATGCTTCTATCGATGCTTCATCGACAACTCGTATCGCCATCGTCGACATCCTGCGCGCGGTCGCTCTCTTCGGGATCATCATCAATCACGCGGCGATGAGCTTCGTCGCAGGTCCGCTGCCCGACCCGCACTTCAATCAGTTCAGCTCGCTGGACACGATCGTCAACGATCTGGCAGAGCTTCTGACGTTCGGCAAGTTCTTCGCGATCTTTTCTTTCTTGTTCGGATTGAGTTTCGCCATTCAGCTCGACAACTCGACGCGCAAAGGGACGGGGTTTTCGGGTCGGTTCGCGTGGCGATTGATGATCCTTCTGGCGATCGGCTTCGTTCATAGTCTGTTCTTCAGCGGCGATGTCCTCATGATCTATGCGCTACTCGGCCTGCTACTGATTCCCTGCCGGAACATGAAGAGCAAGACGCTGATCGTTCTGGGGCTGCTGTTCACCTTGAACATCCCCGGTTTGTTGCTCGGGATGGCCACTGTGAGCGCGCCGCCGCCGAACGCCGAACAACGGCAAACTGCCGCTCAATTCCAGCAGTACTTCGAGGAGCGAACGAAGGAGCAGTATCGAATCAAGCAGTCCGGCACGATCGGTGAAGTCCTGAAGATGAACGCCACGGACTCGATGCTGAACAAAGCACTGTTCATGGTGTTCACGGGTCGATTGTGGATTACGTTTGGCTTTTTCCTGCTCGGTTTATGGGCCGGACGCGTGATCTTATTTGCCAATACGCAGGAGAACCGCAGGCTCTTCCGCCAGTTGTTGCTTTGGTCCGGAATCGCCGCGGTTATCTTCTCAGTCATTCACATCCTTTATCCAACCTCCTTCGAACAACAAGAGCCGACCCTTGCGAACGTGCTCGCCCATTTAGCTTTCAACGTACAACAGACGACGCTCGCCGCCTTCATTCTCGCGTCGGTCACGTTGATCTACTGGCGTAGATCCACATACGCTCTGTTTCCGAAGCTAGCAGAAACGGGAAAGATGGGGCTCACGACCTATCTGATGCAAAGCGTCTTCGGCTTGGTGATGTTCTTCGGTGTGGGCTTCGGCCTGCTCGGCAAGGTCGGCGTCGCTGCCTCTGTCGCGAGCGCTATCATCTTCTTCGTGTTGCAGATCTTCTTCGCCCACTGGTGGCTACAGCGCTTCAAGATGGGGCCTTTCGAATGGCTGTGGCGCTCTCTCACATATTTCAAGTTGCAACCGAACGTGCGCAGCGAAGTGAGCACGGCGTGATGCAGGTCGGGTCCATGCGCGGGACCGGACGCGACCGACGTGCCGATGACAACCGCTCTACTGCGGTGCTTCGGCGCTCCTCGCGATCTCAACGTCGCGCGCGACTTCGTCGCGGATCAACGCCCAGTGGAACAGGTTGTCGTCATTCGCGACGAAGAAATTGTGGTTGTAGTGGGTCAACCGCATGTCTTTGTAGATGGGGCGCGTGATCTTCACGACCTCATCCCAGAAATGCACGGCGCGCGTGAGGTGCTCGATTGCCTTCTCTTTGTTCTGCTCGCCTCCAGCCACTCTGAACGACTCGAGTGCGACCGCGCCTTTGAGCTTCTCCGCCAAGTGCAGCCCGAGATTTGCCCAGACCTTCACATCAGCGACTTCATACATCAAAGACGCGTTGCCGCTCACATCGATGTTCTCGACTAAGCGCAGCGCTTCGCGATTGTCACGCTCGAGCATTTCGACCAACACTGGCGGAGTCACTCGCCCCGCTTCGTATGCCTTACCCGCTTGCAAGGCTCGCACATAGTCCTGCACCGATACATATTCAGGCGCCATGGTGGGCTGCTTGATGAGCTGATCGACTGAAATGTATTTCGTATGGTCGCCTTGCAGCGCGAGGAATCCCTCGCTGTACAAGGTGAAGTCCCATTTCGAATCGTAAAGCGATGCGAGCCGCAACTGAGTCGATGAGGCGAGCGAATAGGCTTGAAGCAGATTCGCAGCCTTCGGTCCATAACGGCGAGTGAAGTCCGATGCGAAGATGGCATCCGGTGTGTTGGGGTTATACAGCAGACGTCCCCAGAGCTTGTAGAACAGCCATTGACGCTCGAACGCCCATTTCCAGCTCACCGGATCTTTGACGCTCGTGAAATAGTCGAGCGCCGGGATATAGGTTTCTGAACCGATGAAATATCCGCCGACATAGTCAGCTTGCCCGTTCAACGCAATATGCTCGCGGATGAACTCGGGCACGCCCCAGCGTAATGCAAAGAAGTCCTCGTTACGCGCCTGCCAAGTGATCTTGTAGTTCTTCGGCTGCGGCACGAAGTAGGTATTGCCGAGCTGACCACCGTGCACTTTCACCAGCTTAGGCGTCGAATGCGCGTGCGACCAGTTGAACTTCATCTCCACCCAGATCGGACCTTCGAAGCGATCTTCGAGCTTTTCCATTGCGACCCGCGTCACTTCTTCGACGTTCTTGCTGACACCGGGCTCCGAGGAGATGCCGGACGAGAATGGCACGCGGTGGATCAACTTCACCGGACGATTGGCATCGAGCATGCCGGCAATCAGTACATCATCGATCCATTCTTGCCGCTCGAGCGGTGTCATCTCCGCCATTCCTTCGCCGTGAGAGACACCGACGCCGTCGAGGTCTGGATACTCCTCCAGCACTTGCTTGACGCTCTCGCGCAAATAGCGCCGCACGATCTGTGAAGTGTCGCCTGGCACATAGTAGTGAGGATAGAAATTCTCCTTGGCGACACCATGGGCCTCGGCGAAATCCTTGCTCACAAAGATGCTCCAATGGACGATGTACGTGTCTAATGCACGCTCCTTCGCCATGCGAAAGATTTCGCGATACAGCTGCTGCCACTGCTGAAGTTCCTTCTTCGACCAGGGACTGGCTTCGGGAAAATTCTTCGGCAGCACCATGAACGTGTACGGATGCATGTTCCAGAGACTGATCACGTTGAAGCGGTTCTCGACCATCATGTCGAGAAATGCTTCCCAGTACTTCGGATCGCGAGCGGTTTCGTAATGCTGATCGAGCGCGGAGCTCGGCCGGTACGTTTCCCAAGGCAAGTTGAACTTGATGCCTCGAAACTCCAGATGCGGCTGATCTTTCGCAGGCTTGATCTCTTGGATCGCCGTGCCGTTGCGCAGCGCCTCGGCTAAGGCGAGCGCCCCATAGATCAAGCCGCGATGATCACCGCCGTACACGGTGATCACTTTGTGTTCCGGGATGATCTCGAACGCTTCGGCTTGAAGCCGCTGCGGATGCAGGGCCAGGCTGATCAAGTGATCGTAACCCGTGCGGTCGCGGGTCACCTCGTAACCTTGGCTCGTTAGAGCTTCACGCACCTTTCGGGCCGCGTACGCTGATTGTGCGACCTCTTCTTCCGCGAGCACGGCGACAGTCGTCGCGGCGAACGCCTGCGTTACGAGGATGCAACAAAGCGCGAGAGGCGCAAACAGTATCTTCATGGACATCACTTTCTTTCCAGCTCACAAGCTCGCCATCCTAGCGACGTACGGCTTTTCGCGCCGCTATTTTTCGTCGAGAGAGAAAGCGAGCGCGACAAGAGCGTTCTCGCAGGGCACGCGGAGACCGCAGAGATCGGAAGAAGAAGATCTGAGCAGGATGCCTATCGGCGGCTCAACGTAGTTGTCGCCTCTAGTTCCTTCCCCCGTTTACGGGGGAAGGTTAGGTAGGGGGCTCTTCGGCCACTGCTTCGCTGAAAAGAAACGCGTTCGCTTACTGCCCCCTCCCTAGCCCTCCCCCGCAAGCAGGGGAGGGATTCCTCATCTCTCGATCTCGAAGGAAGGAGCATGCTTGCGCTCCGCAGGAGTTTCTCGCAGCGGCGCAGAGATCGGAGGGAAAAGCGTGAAGCATCGGACACTTCAGCTCCGCAAGAATTGGATTCAGAATTGTTGCTTGCCTTCCTTTGCGGCGTTTGCGTGAGTCATCTCGATCAGCCGCCAATTACAGCAGCCGGACTCACGACCGAAGCTCGATACGCTCTCCAGGCGTAGCACACGATGAAGATGGAGAACAGAATTTCGGGCACTTCCAGATGGAAGTGGAACGCCGCGTAGGCAATGAGGAGCAGAATCGGTGCGGTACTGAAGTGAGGCGCCAATGCAGTCACGAATGGGTGCACCTGCCGGACCGCCAAGTACATCGCAATGAATGCGAGCGCGACGAATAGATAAATGAGCCTTTGCTCGATGACGTGCAGCGTGGGTTGATCGAGCAGGTTGTGAACCGTTGTCTCTTGTTGACTGTTGATCGCGGCCCATGATTCCGGAGTCTGCCAACGTAAATATATTTGGCCCCAGCTGATCTCTTCCATGCCGACGACAAACAAACCGACGCCAAGAACCGCGTAACAAAGAGCGCTAGCACGGCTCGCCATTGCTCGGCTTGAACGCAGCTGGTTGCGCGCTGCGAGCCAACACAACACAGCACTGCCAGCGAGCGCCAAGAAAGTGACCAGCTCAAGTGCTCCTTCCTTGGCGAACAGGAATTCGATTTTCAATGGTGTTGTAAGACGTACCAGCCACAGCGCCACCAATACGAGTCCTGCAATCGAAGAGGCGGCCATGACGAGCAACCCGTTCGGAACTTGATTGTCGTATCGCTTCAATGGGTCCTGAAGCAGCAACGACTGCAATGCACCGCGTCCGCCCTGCGTCGAAAGCACCAGCATCAGCGAACCTAATAGCACGCTGCAGATAGCTGCTTCGATTATGAGCGTCCCGATCAGCGTCTGGCGCCTCGGGGCGATCTCGCCATCTCGGCTCAATAGGCTTGCTGCCGCGTCCACCGCTGCGTCGAAAGCGAAGACGCGAACCAGTATTAATGACAAAGCGACAAGGAAAAACGCGATCCCGAAGGGTCGCAACGAAGACGCTCGGACGAGTCGCAGTTCAGCGGGCGCGCTGGTGGGAGCGAGCTGAGCGCGGACGTGTAACACGTTGGTCTCGCAATCGTAATGTTGTTCTGCTAGCTCGAACTACGAGTCCAATGACTTTGTTCCGCCGTTCATCTTTGGCCTTCTCGACTTGGCGTGATCCCCTGGCTATCATCGCGCCCGTCATTGGGGAGTAACCTCCGGGACATTACCCGGGCTTGCATCAACAGACTTGGCGTCAAGCCATGGTGTAAGCGACTTCGGAGTTTGGTGAGACCTTTGATCATGCCGTTCCGGTTTGGGCCGGGGAGGGTGTGATCATCGTGTCTTCGGCCCTGGAATCGCTTAATGGAAGCCTTTCTAGTCTCCACCGGCTTGGTCGCCCTCGCCGAAATCGGCGACAAAACTCAACTGCTCGCGCTCGTCTTGGCCGCTCGCTATTGCCGGCCCGTGCCTATCATCCTGGGCATCCTGATCGCGACGCTCTTGAATCACGCGATTGCGGGGGCCGCCGGCATTTGGGCCACCTCGTTCCTCGAACCTCAAACTCTTCGGTGGGCTCTGGGAGTCTCGTTCTTCGCCATGGGTGCGTGGATGCTCGTGCCCGACGAATATGAGCAGCAGAAAGATCACACCCCGCGCTTCGGGGTTTTCGCGACCACCCTCGTTGCCTTCTTTATCCTGGAAATCGGCGACAAAACGCAGATAGCGACCGTCGCGCTTGCCGCGAAATATCACGCTTTGCTTGCCGTCGTTCTCGGAACGACGTTCGGAATGATGCTCGCCAACATCCCAGCCGTACTGCTCGGCGAGGTCGCCGCGAAGAGATTCAACGTGCGTTTGATACAGAAGATCGCAGCAGCGGTATTCGTCGCGTTGGGGATTGGCGTACTGGCAACAAGCTAACGGCTTGCGGCCTGATTACTGTTAAAGGCGCGCTCCATATAGTTCTGGCCTCGGACTGCTTTTCTCCCCTCCCAGAGGTATCCCAAACTTACATACGTCTATATGATTGGGCTCGGAGGGTGCGATGTCGTCTGTACCACAACAAAAAGAAGCCGAATCGGCCGCCGGAGCCATGCCATTTGCCAGTTACGGGCAGGTGCTCCGAATGTTGATGCCTGCGATACATCGCGTTGGATTTTACGATGCCCGCGGCCGCGCATTGTGGGTCAGCGACGGGGTCGAAGAGCCCGAATTTCGCATGCATCTTGACCTCGTGCTGGCACGATTTGCGCTCAATCGGCAGGAAGAAGGCACCGACGCATATGGTGCGACCGAGCAAGCCGAACCGATTTACATTTTTGCGATCCGAGACTCCAAACAAGCGCTGCTAGGTGCTGTCGGATTGCTATGTCGAGAGTTACCCTCCACCGCCGCGTACCGCCGATTCGAGCACGTCGAGCGATTGCTTGCTCCGTTCTTGGAAATCATCCGTCATGCGTGGCGAGCTAGGGCCGAAAGTCGAGTCGATTCGGTTCGCGATACGAAGGTGACCACGCTGGCGCCGCAACCTGCGAAGCCGGATCCAAACACGCCTTTGCCTGCCGTGCTCCGCCGAACACTGGCCCTAGCGACGCGTTCGCTCAACTGTGCCTTCGGCGCGGTGATTGCCGCAGAAAGACCTTTCACACTCAATCATCGTGTCAGTCCCGAGGAATCGGATCTGGCGATCAACGCGGCCATAGACAACGTTCGCGCGGCCGTCTTGAAATACATGCGAGTACGCAACGAACCGCTGCTTTCCAATGCCGCAGGTTCCGGCCGCAACCATCAATTGCCATACAAAGTGCTGGCGCTGCCGCTCAGGGCCGGACCCTCGCGATTGGCCGCAACGCTTATCGTCTTTCGCGATCGTAGTGCGCCGGATTTCGGTAGTGCCGATCTTGCCTCGCTGGCACAAATCACGACGCAAATTTCGGCGACCATGCTGGTCGAGCTATTAGCGGAAAACGCGCCCAGCTCGCGGCCCGCTGCATCGCAGGCCGAGAGCAGCGAGCCTGCGAATCAAACCATCGCTATCGCTGAATCCGTCGCTGTGCAGCCGAGAATCGCTCCAGCGCTCGTTCCTGCAAATAAGCAACGCACCAGTGCTGTT
>JAICPY010000044.1 GCA_025929585.1 Steroidobacter sp. | reverse complement strand
TTGCGCCTGTTCGAATTTGCCCGGATGGCTGGCATGTGCACCGGTGAATGCGCCCCGCTCGTAGCCGAAGAGAATCGCTTCGAGCATGTTCTCCGGAATGGCCGCGCAGTTGACTGCGATAAATGGCTTGCTCGATCTCGACGAATTTCGATGAATGAAGCGCGCGAGCACTTCTTTGCCGGTTCCCGATTCGCCGGCAATCAGCACTGTGCAATCACTGACCGCTACGCGACGCGCGAGTTCTGCAAGTCGGCGTGAAGCCTCGGAGATGGCGACCATGTCACCATCGCTCGGCAACGCAGGCGAAACGAGCGCGGATACGCTCGAGGCAATAGCTTGATCGCTATGCTCTGCGTCTTCGGGCTCGCACCGCTTACTCGCTTGTTTAAGCACGTCCTCGCTCATCTATGGTCGTCGTTACGATGGTGTAGCAGTCAACTGACAGGGAGGGAGCAAGTTCTGTTCCAGTAGCCTTGCCCGCCGCGTTCCCTGCTCGATCCTGCGGACCTCGTCACAGCTCTTGCGACTCCCGGGCGTGACGCAAGTCGGACTTGCACTTGCCGCGTCAAAGTTCCGACGCGGCGGTCTCGTTCAACATCTGGAACTTGCGGAGCTTCTCGACGAGGGTGGTGCGGCGCAGTTTAAGAAGCCGCGCAGCGTGAGCGACGGTGCCGCCGGCGCGATTGAGCGCCTGCTGGATGAGGTCGCGCTCGATCGTGAACAGATGATCTCGCAGGTCGAGGCCATCAGGCGGAAGCTGAGCGAGCGACTCGGGGGAATCACTCTCCAGCAGCAATGACATGACCTCGCGGTCCTCGAGATCGAATGGTTCTTCGATCGAGAGCTCATCGATCTGCGTTTCAGCAGGCTCGATGAATTCGGGCTCGGAATCCAGATCGAGCTCGGCAAGCAACGCGCTCGGGCGGTACTTGGGCGGAAGGTCCGTCACATCGATACGTCGATTCGGGCACAGGATCGACATACGCTCGATCAGGTTGCCAAGCTCACGCACGTTGCCGGGCCAGGGGTAGTGACTGAGGACCTTGAGAGCACGGGGCGTCAGGTCGACCTTGCCGCGCCCTTCACCAGCATTTCGCTGGCTGAAATCGTTGACTAGCAGCGGAAGGTCTTCGATACGCGAGCGCAGCGCAGGCATCTCGATGGGGAACACGTTCAGGCGGTAAAACAAATCCTCGCGAAAAGCGCCTCGCGCAATCGAATCCTCGAGATTGCGATGCGTCGCTGCGATGATGCGGACATTGCAGCGGATCGGCACGTGATTGCCGACGCGCTCGAACACTCGCTCCTGCAACACGCGCAGCAACTTGACCTGCATCGGCAGACTCATATCGCCAATTTCATCCAGGAACAATGTTCCACCCTCGGCAATCTCGAATCGTCCCTTGCGGGCTGCGACGGCGCCGGTGAATGCGCCTTTCTCGTGACCGAACAACTCACTCTCGAGCAGCTCGGCCGGAATTGCGCCACAGTTGATGGCGACGAATGGCCGCTGCCGGCGAGGACTTGCATCGTGGACGGCTCGAGCGGCAAGTTCCTTCCCCGTGCCGGATTCCCCGAGAATGAGAACACTGGAATCGTGTGCGGCGACCTGACGAATGAGCTGTGAGACATCTTTGATTGCCGCGGAAGAACCCGTCGGCAGGCTGACGTTCTTGCCAGTTTCTTCCAGCGCCGCCTGCGCTGGAACACGCAGCGTGGAGGCCAGGGCTGTGGCCTTGAACGGGAACGGCAGGCGGCGCACGCGTGCCGCTCCGATCGCCTCGATCAGTCGGTTGGCCACTGAGGTCGAACCATAAGCCACGACCGGAACATCTCCCAGCTGCTCGCGTAACGCAGCACCCAGCTCCATCCAGTCGCAATCGCCCAAATCGCCAATCAGTAGGGCCGGTGGAGTCATCGGTGATTGAATCACCGCGCGCATCAGCGCGGCGTGATCGATCAGCAAGGGTTCGAGATCCAGCTCTCGCAGCACTTCGGCTACGCGCTCCGCCCGTTCCGGATCGCAGTCGTACACGACTGCGCGCTGCACGGTCAGAATTCGAATTCTTGCTGTCTCACTCAGATTCATCTCTAGCTCTTCCTCTGCAGACAGCGTTGCGCCGTCTTCGTTGTTGCGAGCTATTCTGTTCTGAGTATGCGCGTGCTCTATCAGGCTGACCCTGAACGCCGTGCGCGCGTGAACTGCTGCCAGAAATTTGGCGCATCGCTAAGGGAAGCGCTTAGCGCGCGTTGAGCGGAAGGCCTCGAAAACTTCGGTAAACCGAAACAAGATCGCGATGAGCAACGCGCGAGATTTTTTCTCGTGCGCAAATGAAGCGGAACAAGAGCACAGTTTGAAGTGGGAAGAGTCCGCAGTCTGCAGTCCGTAGTCCGCAGTAGGAACTGCGCGCTGGGCGCGCTTCTTTCTTCTTCGATCTCACTACGGACTGCAGACTATGGACTACAGACTCTCGTCTGCCAGCGTCACTTCTTCGGATGCCTTGCGCCCGCGACCTGCCTTCGGTGTTTCCGGAACGCAAGTTTCTCCAGCAAGTCGGCAATGTGCTCGCCAGGAGGAATGAAGCGCACCTTCACTCGTCCATCAGGTCCGACCGAAGCGATTCTGCCGACCAAGCGGAGCGGATCGGCAATGCATTCGCGCAAATAGACTTCGAGCACACCTTGATTGCCGAGATCGGGATAAGGAGACGTCGCCTGAAAGACCCCACCTAACGCATTGAAGCGCACCGCAGCCGGCTTCGGACGCGGATGGCTCGCGACGAGCAGCTGCCCGACCATGTCGAGCAACAAATTCACTTTCAGATCCAGCCGCAAGATGTCCGCGGCATGCGGCGCGTTCTCATCCGTCTTTTCCAGTTGCCCGTGCTCTTCCAGCGCAGACATGGCTTGCAACACCCGCAGATTCCGATCTGCAAAGCTCCCGACAACCGCGGGATCGTAAGGCTCGGGCAGACGGCGCCACGCGACCGGCAATACGTCTTCGTATGCCAGCTCCTCGTAGAGAACGACGGTATCTATGCCCTCGTACATGGCGCTTTTATTCAGTGATAGAGGTAGTGGAAGTAATGTGAGTGACGGGTGACGGGTGACGGGTGACGGGTGACAAGGATGTTCTTGCTGCCAACGGTCAACTGTCAACCGTGAATGTCTGTCCTCATCTGCTGCCTCGAATCATTCCCAACATGTCGTCGACCAGATTGGATGATGAATCCGCTTCCATTCCCTCCACCGCCATGCGGGGGAGCGTTAGGGAGGGGGCCTCTTTACGCATCTGCTCAACGACCGCATCCGATTCTGCCATCGCCTGCCTCAGCGCATTCAACCATTGCTGATCCTGCGGCTGCGCGGTTGCGGAAAGCTGATTCAGAAGAACACGTCGTTCCTCGACCGTCTTCGGAACATCCTGCCACTGGCCGGTCATCGCCTGCTGGACGAGCTTGTGGGTCGCAGCCATGACGCCGTCTGCGATTGGAGAGGTCATTTGACGCGCGCTCCCACTGGAATCGCAACCCAAGCTTCACGAATCTGACGCAGCAATGCGCTGACTTCGTCGAGATAGCTCGGCTGATTATCCAGCGAGCCCTTCAGCAAGCGAACGCACATGTATTCGTACAGGTCACTCAAGTTTCGTGCGATGTCGCCGCCGGCATTCATGTCCAGCGAACCACGCAGCTCACTGATGATGTTCACCGCACGATTGACGTATTGCGCCTTGTCTATCGCGGCATCGCGTTGGATGCAGCCCCGAGCCATCGCGATGCGCTCTAGCGCGCCATCGAGCAACAGCACGATCAATTTGTGCGGGTCTGCCGCGGCAACGCCCCCATGTGCAGCGGCGCTGCTGTACGCGGCGAGCTTGTTTGCATGGGGTAAGGCGGCCATTCGAGCTCCAGTCAAACTTGATTATCTTGAAGAGCTTAACGGCGGGTGGATGAAAGACTTGAGGGACCGGTTAGGCCTATCCACCGATCTTAGGCAGATTCGACAGTTGCTGCGTCAGGTATGCGGATGTCGACTGGAACTGGGCCAACAGGCCATCGAGCGCCGTGAACTGCTTCAGATATCGTGCTTGGATAACTTGCATACGCGCATCTAACGCTATCTGCTCGTTCTCCAGATTCTTGGTGCGCTGATCTAGCGACTTGTTGCGCTCGGCGATCGACCCATCTACGGAGAGATGCGGACTGATCATCTCATCCATACGCACCGCGATACCGTCGTCTGAAGTAAATACGCGTTGCACAGCGGCGAAATCCGAATCCAACGCATCTCGCAGCTTGGTTTGATCGATCTCGAGCTTGCCATCGAGCTTCATCGTGATGCCGAGACTGGATAGCGTCTTGTAAGGTTCGCTCGCGCCTTCGATGGAACGCCCGAGCTCGCGCCTCAAGTTGCTTTCCACGTTGCGCAACATGGCATCGCCCAACAGCGGTCCTGCCTGTTTGGTAGCTGCATCGTAGCGTTGCAAATTGGCGATCGTGCCGGCCAGCGAATTGTATTGGTTGACGAACGCGGTAATTCGCGTCATCGCCGTATCGATATTGCGATCGATATCGAGGCTGACCGGATTGCCGGGATCAGCTTTTACGAGTTTGATCGTCACACCCTCGATCGCATCTTTCACGACATTCGATGCGCTGGTGTGCTGCGAGCCCGCGATCTCGATCAGCGCGTCTTTCGCTTCGCGCACTTCATCGTAGTTCGCCTCGTTCTCGGCTGTATACGTGAGCCGCTCGAGGCCGCCATCGCCTCCCGAGGTGGTCACAGTGATGGCGTTGTCTTCACCCGTCTCGGCGGCAGTCAAAACCAGGTGAGCGCCATCCGTTCCGTTGACGATCGTCGCGCGCACACTGGAGTTGTCATCCGCGCTATTGATCGCATCTCGAATGCCTTCCAGCGTGGAGTTCTCGCTGTCGATCTCGATGGTGAAGGTTTTGTCGCCGGACGAAAACGTCAGTGAGCCAGTCCCCACGACTTCATCGCTCTCGGTAAACGGTTTCGACGACAATTGGTGCGCGGCCGCCAGATTGATGACGTCGATATCGTAGCTGCCCATCGGCGCTGAGGCACTCGCCGTCGCCGTGAAAATCTCCTCATCGGCTGACTTAGCCGAGAATACGTCGAACGCGACTGCAGTCTTCAAAGGTGTCAATGCGGATTGAAACCCGCCTAACGCACCCTTCAGGGTGCCCATCGCCGAAAGCTGTACAGCGACAGTGGACTGCTGCTTGGTGATTTGCTGCTGCTTCGGAGCACGTTCAGCTGCGACCAACTCGGTCACGAGGGAGGCGATATCCATGCCTGAACCGACGCCGAGTGATTGTAATGTCGCCATGTTGTTTCTCCGAAAGACTCAAACCGTCAAATCAACGAGCACCGATGCGTTTTCTTGCAAGGCGCGGGCCAGCCTCAGTACTTCGTCGCCCGGTATCTGGCGGATCACATCGCCGGTTGCGGCATCGCGAACCCGCACGACCACTTCCCCGCTCTCTTCATCAACCTGAAATTCCAGGTTACGACCAGAGCTCTTTAGATAGGAATCGATCTGCTCGGCAGCGCCCTTCACGGCCACCTTGCTGACGATCTCTTCTGCTTGCTGCGAGGGCTTCACTTCCTGCTGATCCGGCGCAGCGCCGCCTACTCGAGCGTCGGATTTGGGTGCCGGCTTGTGAGCCAACATCTTGACCGTACTCAGCATCAAGTCGCTCATGGGTGGCTCCTTGATCGATTTGAAACGCGAAAAGCGGTGAGGGTCATGCGACCCTCACCGCCTGCAGTCATCGAGCTCGATAAGAGCCTGATCATTGCATCACATGCGCGTCAGCTCATTACCGGAGCAATGAGAGGACGTTCTGCGGCACCGAGTTGGCTTGCGCCACCATCGCCGTACCCGCCTGTTGCAGGATCTGAGCGCGGGTCAACGCTGCTGTTTCAGCGGCGAAGTCCGTGTCCAGAATGCGGCTGCGTGAAGCGGAGAGGTTCTCCGACACCGCCTGCAGGTTGTTGATGGTCGACTGGAAGCGATTCTGGATCGCGCCCAACGTGCTACGCAGCTCGCTGACCGAGGTCAGTGCGGCGTCGACGCTGAGGATCGTCGCGTTCGCATTCGCAGTCGTCGTTACGGTGCGACCTTCGAGTGAACCCGTCGCGTCCGTGCTGGCAGCGAAGCCGAGGCTCGAAGTGAATGCACCTGCGACCGCCACCGTATCCGACGCGGCGAGCGTCAGGATGTTCGTGGTCGTATCGAAGGAAGCATAGGCACCGGCAACCTTGCTGTTGATCGCATCGGCCAGTTCCTGACCGCTTGTATAGTCACCTTCGAGGCTGATCGGATCAGCATCGCCGATGGCGATCGTGGCGGTGGAATCCAGCTCGAGGATAGTTGGGTCGACCGCGTCCGCACCCACAGTGGTTTCACTTCCGCTTGCATCAGTACCTGCCACCGCTACAGCGGCGCTACCGGCTGCACCAGCAGCGGCGGCCGTGAAAGTGAGGTTACCGTCAGCGTCTTGGCCGACAACCACACCGGCATCGACTTGGCCTTGAACGTCAGCAATCAGTGCGTCGGCGGTTGCGTAGGCTTGATCGATGGCGACGGCATCGCCACCGACCGTGATGGCAAGAGCTCCGGCACCCGAGTAGTCACCGGTTACATCGACCGTGGTTGTCCAGACTGCCGCGACGGCATCCGAACCTTCACTGATCAAGCTGCTGATGTCGCTCGAGGCAGCAGTTGCGACCTGACCAATGCTGGTCGACTTCATGCTGGTGTCTGTGCCGAGGCTGACTCCAATGGTCTCACCGACGTTCGCACCGACCTGGAAGGTCGCGCTGCCGAAGGAACCATCGAGGACCTTGCGGCCGTTGAACGAAGTCTGTGTCGCGATGCGGTTGATTTCAGCAATACGCTGTTCGACTTCGCGATTCAGAGCGACGCGGTCGCTGTCCGAATTCGTCGCGTTGGCGGACTGCACGGCGAGTTCGCGGATACGCTGCAAGTTGCTCGTGACTTCCTGCAAGGCGCTTTCCGTGGTCTGCGCCAACGAAATACCGTCGTTCGCGTTACGAGCGGCCTGGTTGAGGCCGTTGATCTGCGTGGTCATGCGCTCGGAAATGGCGAGGCCGGCGGCATCGTCTTTCGCGCTGTTGATACGCAAACCGGAAGACAGGCGCTGAAGCGACTGTGCAAGCTGATTACCTGATGTCGTCAGATTACGCTGCGCGTTCATCGACATCACGTTCGTGTTGATGACAAGTGCCATGAAACTACTCCTGGTGATTACCTTTACCGAGGACGCCCGTCCGCGGCTCTAATCTCAGCACTGGCGTTGTGATGCGCGCCGATCTGCTGTTCAGGGCCTGTATCGGAGCACTTCAGGCGAACTTGAGAGATCAAAAGGTGATCGTTGAGAAGTGCGGAATAGGTCACGGTAAGACTTTTAAAAGATGGTGACGAGTGATGGGTGACGCGTGACGAGTACGGAGGAATACAGGGAGAGCGCCCGCAGGACGTTAGGAATAAACCCGGAGCGACGTTTTCGAATCTCTTGCCCGTCACCCCTCACCCGTCACCCGTCACTTCAGATAGTTGAACAACGAAAGCTGAGCTATCCGCGTATATGACGCCTGCGCCGCCTGCAAGCCGATGAGCTGCTGATTCATGCGGGTGATTGCTTCCGCATAATCTAGATCTTCGAGCTCGGACCTCATCCGGTTCAATTCCACCTTCTGATCTTCGCGCGAGGCCTCGGCGGTATCGAGGCTCGAAAGCCTCACACCAACCTCTGCTCGGACCTGCAGCATGTGCTCTTCGGTATGGTCGAGCTGCTGCAAGACCCTAGCTATATTTGTGTTTAGCTGGGCCTCGTTGGTCGCGGTGGTACCTTCCAATGTATCGATGAGATCTCGCATCGTCGTGAAAATGTCTTCGGTGCGACTGCGCGACACCGTGAAGGTGTCATCTAACGCCGGCATACCTGTCATGTCGATCTTGATGCCGTTGAACTCGATCACTGTGCCGGCCGTATAGTTGCCGACAGAAACCTGGACATTGCTGCTGTCGAGGATTTCGTAGTCGCCGGTATCCGATGTGAAATGGATGGTGTAGTCATCCTGCGCTAATTCCCAAGCATCGGAATCCACAACTGTTCCCGCGCCGAGCGCAGCAGTTCCTTCGTTGTCGATTGCGCCGCCGAGCACGAAGACACCGTTCCCTTGCGGGATCTTCATGAATACATCGTGTCCGGAATGGCTATCGGCAACCCGCTGCGCGGGACCGACCTGCAGCATGCGGTTGCCCTGGTCGCCGTAATAGGAGATGCCCGATACCGCATTAGAGAACGGTGGCGTGCCCGTGGAGTAACCCGCAAACAGGTATTCGCCACTCGCATCGCGGCGGTTCGCAATATCTACGAGCTCGCCTAGCCGTGAACGCAGCTCCGTCGCGATCATCTTGCGACCGGCCGCATCCATCGTGGCGTTGTTCCCCTGAATCGCCTTCTCGCGGGCAAGAGAGATCACAAGACCGATGTCTTGCATCGCCTGTTCCTCTAGCGAGAGTCGATTCCGGGCAACATCTGCGTTCTTGCCGTACTGATCGGACTCTTGCAGCGCACGTTGCAGCTCCAAGATGTGAACGGCAGCCACCGGATCATCCGCAGGCGTTTGCACACGCTTGCCGGTTGCAATCTGATTCTGGACCTTCGACAACGCCGACTGCTGCTGAAGCATCGCCGTCAGCGCGTTGTGATGCATGCCGGATGTAGAAATACGCATAAGAATTGAAGCGGTTAGCGGATAGCGGTTAGCGGATAGTCGGAGGTGCCGATGCGCACGCTCTCCTCTTGCTTATGTACACTGATTCTCATGATGATTCTCCCATTCTGAACTAACCGCTAATCGCTAACCGCCAACCACTTCTATCTTTGCGTCGCGCCCAAAAGTGTCTGGAACAGCGTGTCGGCGACGCGAATCAGCTGCGCGGCAGCTTGATAGGCTTGCTGATACTTCAAGAGGTTGGCGGCCTCCTCGTCCAAGTTCACCCCTGCAACGCTGTCCTGAGTCGCTAGGTTTTCCTCGTGCACGATGGCCTGAGCATCGCGATTCACTTGAGCTTGCTTGGTGGCGACGCCGATCGCGCCCACGAACTGACCCACACCTGCGCTCAATGAAGTCGTGCCGTTGTTGAGCACAGGACTGTCGAGTTCCTTGGCCAGTAGCAGCGCATTGCGGTTGTCGCCGGTACCGTTGGTATTTCTGCTAATCGTGAATGTGTCATCAGCAGCTGGGGTACCGGTAATCTCCACTCGCCAGCCGTTGTACTCAATGGCATCGCCCGGAACGTACGGAATATCGGCGCCGCCGTCGATCGAGTAGGTCGTTGCGCTGGTGAATTCGATCGTCACATTGTCGAGCAAGTTGGCATCTTCGACGTCGATTACTTCGCCTGCCGAAATCGCGCCCGTTCCAGTGTTACCCGTTCCTACCGCCGTGCGAATCGGCGCGGCTGCGGCAATCTCTGAAGGATCACTGATCAACACTTGCAGATCGGCGACCGCTGCTCGGGTGGGGCGAATCAGAAATTCATCGCCCGCATCCGGCGTACCGCCGACTTCGAACTCCAAGCCATCGGCAACAAACGGATCGCCAGGAGCGCCGGTCCCCGTCATCGGTACTGCGGCCCCGGTGTCCGCATAGCGCAGCGCCCAGCTAGTACCGCTGAACTCCAAAATGTAATCGCGCTGAGTCAAGCCCTTTACATCGGCGATCTCGACATCGACCGTGCCGCTTCCCCCATTCAACGAGCTCGCGAGTGTTTCAACATCGCCGATCGCGAAGAAGTCTCCTCCCAGCTCACCCGATAAATCCACGCCTTCGCGGTGCTGAGAGTTCACAAGATCGGTGAGTGCGACACTGATGCGTCCCAGAGCGTTGTGCGCCGGATCGAGCTGCTCATCTCGAAAATCCAATAATCCACCGACGCTTCCGCCGCTGATACTGCGCGTGATGTCGATCTGACCGCTGGACGTTCGCATTGCGATGCCGAGTTTGGTCGGATCGAATGGATCCTGAGTCGTCGCGACCTCGCTCGCGACCGCCCCCAACACCAGAGGCTGTCCGCTGCCGATGAACACATTGACTGCTCCGCCGTCCTGCTTCACGGTATTGACGGAGACCTTCTGGGCTAGTTCATCCAACAGCCTATCTCGCTGATCGAGCAGATCGTTCGGCGGCTGTCCGCCAGTACGCGCGATCCCGCTGGAAATGTCTTGATTGATCTTCGCGATTCCCTGCGCGAGCGCGTTGATCTCCGCGACCTCACCCTTCAGAGTGAAGTTCACTTCCTCATCCATGGCCGATAAGCGCGAATCGAAATACTGTAAACGCTGCTGCAGAGTGTTGGCCTCACTCAACAGCACTTGTCGCGCGGGAACGGACGCTGGGGAATTCGCTACGCCCTGGAAGGCGTTGACGAACTTCTGCAGAGTTGCCGTCAAGCCGTTGGTCGAATCGCCAAACATGTTGTTCAAGCGTTCCGCGCTAGAGGCGTAGACATCTAGGTGCTGCAGGCTGCTCGATGTACCACGGGCCTGCAGAGCGACGAAATCATCGAACATTCGACGCGTCGTTTGCACACCGACGCCTTGGCCCAGCCAGCCATTACCGTATGGCTGAGCTGGACGAGTGCCGAGCTCCACACGCTGACGGCTGTAGCCAGGTGTGTTGACGTTCGAGATGTTGTGACTCGTGACATCGAGAGCACGCTGGAAGGCGAGCAGCCCGGACACGCTGGTCGAAAGTAGATCAGCCATGGTGGTGGAACTCCGAAGCGGATAGCGGATGGCGGATAGCGGATAGGTAGGAAACAGATCGGCCTTCGCGACGAAGTCCTACCGCTGGATGTCGGAGGCTGGACCGCGACATACGCGAACGGGTGCTTGGCCCATCCGCTATCCGCCATCCGCCATCCGCTTCTAAAGACAACTTCACGAACGTACTCCCGCATAACTCGTCATCGGAGCGTCACCCGTGGAATTGATCGAGCTCGATATCTCACGCAGCTCACGCGCAACCGCGACGATCTTGCGTGCATAGTTTGGATCTGTCGCGTAGCCGCCCTGCTGAAGTGCAGAAGCAAAGCTTGCAACGTCGTTACCTGCACCCATCGCGTTTTCGTAGCGGGGGTTGTTTCTGATCAGTGAGGCGTAATCCCGGAAACTATCAGCCGGTGATGTGTAAGCGCGGAATCGCTCGGCCTTTCGAACCGGAATCCCTTCTTCGAACTCGAGCGTGGGGACGCTGACGCTATCGCCATTCCAGCGACCTGTCGCCTTGATGCCGAACAAATTGAAGCTAGACTCGCCATCAGCATTAGCCGGAACGGACTTGCCCCAGCCCGTCTCCAGCGCTGCTTGAGCTAGCAGCGCATGAGGATCGACACCGAGCTCGCGCGCCGCTTGCTCGGCATGAGGCAACATCGTCCGGATGAAGTCAGCTTTCGAAGTCGTCAGGGGCGCGTGCGTCGTGCTGCTCGCCTCGGCTCCCTTGGCGGACACCGAAGGAAATGTCGGGTCGGGTGTACCCGATTCCTGCGTACCCGAGGTTTCTCCTACCATGCCTGCCGTCGTGAGCTGTCGAATCAACATGTCGGCAAGGCCGAGGCCCTTTCCCTTCGACAAATGCACGGCCATCTGGTCGTCGAACATCGATTGGTAGAAATCTGCTTGATCGCTGCCGAACATCGAATCGCCCATGCTCTTGTTTGCTTCGCGCATACCCTTCAAGAGCATCTGCGTAAACAAACTCTCGAACTGCTTTGCCGCCTCCTTCAACGCAGCCGGATCCTGTGCCTTGGCGCCCTGCTTCAAGGAAGCGAGCGCCTGAGGATCGGCGTAGAAGGTGGGTTTGTTGATGGGAGAGGACATTAGGGGGTAATGATTAGGGGGTAGGGGATAGTAAGAAGGTGTTGGCTGTGTGTGTGTGTGTGTGTGTGTGTAACGCTTGGAGTCTGGTGATGCATTCGCTCTGACTATCCCCTACCCCCTATCATTACCCCCTAGATAACAATCAATTCCGCCCGCAGCGCCCCGGCCTCTTTCAAAGCTTCGAGGATTGCGACTAGATCTCCTGGTGCCGCGCCGACTTGGTTGACGGCCCGGACGATCTCATCGAGGTTTACGCCCGCGTTGAACACGAACATGCGTGCTTCGGGTTGATCGATTTGAATATCCGATCGCGGCGTTACGACTGTTTGGCCTTGCGAGAGTGGATTCGGCTGGCTGACGTCGGATCGTTCTGTGATCGTGACGGACAGCGATCCATGCGCGACGGCAGCTTGCGTAACTTTGACGGCAGAGCCGATCACGACTGTGCCGGTGCGAGAGTTGACGATGACTCGTGCGGGCGCTTCGCCCGGCTCGATCTCGATAGCTTCGAGCGTAGACAGATAAGCAATGCGTTGGCTTGGATCGACCGGCGCTTGCACGCGTACCGAGACAGCATCCATCGCACGCGCGGTGTCTGGCCCTAGCAGCACGTTGATGCCGTCCGTTAGACGAGCAGCTGTCGTGAAGTCCGGTGTATTCAAGTTCAGCACGATGTACGGTTCGGTCGCGAAATTGGTCGGCACCGCGCGTTCGACGCTTGCCCCATTCGGCACTCGGCCAGAACTCGGGACGTTCAGCGCAATGCGCGAGCCATCTTTCCCCGACACACCGAAACCGCTCACGACCAAGCTACCCTGACCGATCGCATACACTTCGCCGTCGATACCGCGCAGTGGCGTCATCAGCAAGCTGCCGCCGCGCAGGCTCGTCGCGTTACCGATCGAGTCGACGGTAATGTCTATCGTCTGGCCAGGCTTCGAGAACGGCGGCAAATCCGCGCGTACGGTGACCGCCGCGACGTTTTTCAACTGAGGATTCACGTTGGCAGGAATCGTCACACCGAATTTCGCCAGCATGTTGCGAATGCTTTGGATCGTAAAAGGCGCCTGACTCGTTTGATCGCCGGTGCCATCTAGGCCAACGACCAATCCGTAACCGACCAGCTGGTTGCCACGCACACCCGCGACAGTCGCCAAGTCTTTCACGCGCTCTGCATGAGCGGATCCCGACATCAGGATCATGATCATCAAGAACAAGCCGCATAACGCTGCGAGGGAGCACAGGGCCATGAGAGCCAGAAGCGGATAGCGGATGGCGGATGACGGATAGGAAGAAGCAGCGGATACGCCGTCTCCCTCGCCTATCCAGGAAGAAACGGTTGCTGCCCAACTCGGCCCACCTAGTAGCATCCATCGCTGACTCGAACGTTTCATCGTTGCGTCTCTTTCAATCCGCCATCTGGTATCCGCTATCCGCTTCATCAGAATGGCATCCAAGGCAAGTTGAAGAACCGGGCGAGAAGGCCGGGTGAGTTCGCATCCGCAAGCGCGCCCTTGGCGCCATAAGAAATCATTGCATCCGCGACTTTCAGCGAAGAGATCGAATTGTCAGGATCGATATCGATGGGGCGCACGATGCCTTGGATGCGCACGTACTCTTTCCCTTGATTGATCGCGATCCATTTTTGTCCACGTACCAGCAAGTTGCCGTTAGGCAGGCGCTGCGCAACGGTCACGGTGATATCGCCTTGAAGCCGATTGCTTTGGCTGCTTGCGCCTTCGCCATCGAACTCCGTTTCGTTCTCCATACCCATCGTGAGGATCTCGGTGCCGTTGTGCGTAACGGGCCGTCCCGCAATCGTTGGGCCCGGCAAATCGACCGAGCTGGATTTCTTGGTCGTCGTGCTCGAGCTCTTCGATGCGTTGGTGTTCTCATTGAGGCGGATGGTCAACGTATCGCCCACACGACGCGCAACTGCATTCTCGAACAACGCGATATCGGTACCCGCTTGGTAGATGGCACCGTTGCCTTGGGTCGCTACCGGAGGCGGTTCGGGCCAAGTGGCGGAGTAATCGGGTTCGGGCGGTGGGGTAGCACAACCGGCGGTCATCGCGCAGAGCGCGATGAGTGACGGGATGACGAGGTGACGGAGTGACGACGTCAGAATAGATCTCGCGCCCGTTGCGATCGCGCCGATCCGTTTCGAACCGTTCGTTGTGTTCACCGAGCACCTGCCCATCATTCCCATCTCTGACTTCGTCACTTCGTCACCTCGTCACTTCGTCACTCAGCTCCTCAGAGCTGATTCGTGACGTACTCGAGCATCTGATCCGTCGTCGCGATTGCCTTGGAGTTCATCTCGTAGGCGCGCTGGGTTTCGATCATGTTGACGAGCTCTTCGACGACATTGACGTTCGAGCTCTCGACAGAACCTTGTACGACGAGGCCTAAGCCATTCAGGCCTGGGGTGCCCGACTGAGCGGGACCGCTTGCCGCGGATTCGAGCAACATGTTTTCACCGCGCGGCTGGAGGCCGGCGGGGTTGATGAAATCCACGATCTGCAATGAGCCGACTTGCGTCGGTGATGATTGACCGGGCAGCTGGACGCTAACCACACCATCGGCACCAATCGTGACGGACTGTGCGCCGTCAGGAATAGAGATGCCTGGCTGCACTGCGAAGCCGCTGGAGGTGACGAGCTCGCCTTGCGCGCTGACCTGGAAGCTGCCGTCACGCGTGTAGGCCATCGTTCCATCCGGCATCAGAATCTGAAAAAAGCCGCGGCCGTTGATTGCAACGTCCAGGGCATTTCCCGTCTGCGTCAGATTGCCCTGCGTATAGAGCTTTTCGGTTGCTACGACGCGTACGCCAGTACCTAAATGCAAACCTGAAGGAAGCTGGGTGTCCTGCGATGTCGAAGCACCCACCTGCCGAACGTTCTGGTAGAGCAAGTCTTCGAATACGGCACGGTCTTTCTTGTAGCCGGTCGTGTTGACGTTAGCGAGATTGTTCGACGTCACTGTCATGCGCGTTTGTTGCGCATCGAGACCAGTCTTGGCAGCCCAAAGTGCGGGATTCATGGTGAGGACCTCAGAAGAGATTAAGCGGTTAGCGGTTAGCGGTTAGCGGTTAGTTCGGAAAGGACGATGTCCCGATGGTCTAGCTCATCTCGATATGCATTCGAATACATCGCGTTTACCTCGGCCTATTTGGCCTAACCGCTTCTCAACAACTGCGCTGCTGCGGCGCCGTTCTCTTCGGCAGTGCGCATCGCCTTGACTTGAAGATCGAACTGTCTTGCGAGCTCGATCATGTTGACCATCGCATCGGCAATATTCACGTTGCTCGTCTCGAGCACACCTGAAGCGAGTCTCACGGATGCATCCGCCGGCGCATCGGCACCATCGTTGAGGCGAAACAAGCCATCTTCTCCGCGCGCGAGAGATTCGGCGGGTGGATTCACTAACTTGATGCGACCGACGAGCGCTGTGGTCTCTGGACCTTGGCCCATCGGCACGATGGAGATCGTTCCGTCCGCTCCCACCATCACCGACGAATGCGGTGGCACAGTTAGGGGCCCGGCATCTCCGAGCACGAGGTGCCCTGCCCCGTTTAGCAACATTCCGCTCGGGTCGACTCGCAAGTCGCCCGCTCGCGTATAGGCTTCTCTTCCGTCCGCACCTTGCACGGCAATCCAACCCGGACCGTTGACGCCTACATCGAGATCTCGCCCCGTCGCAGTCAACGCACCCTGAGTTTGGTCCCAACCGGTCGTCGAATTCGTCGCGTACACGCGAGATTCATGCCCCGACCCCGCAACGACGCGGCTCTGGAACGCACTCAGATCCGCGCGAAAACCCGTCGTGCTTGCATTCGCGAGGTTGTGGTTGTTCACCGTCTGTGCGCGCAGGGTTTCCTTTGCGCCGGACATCGAGATGTAGAGGAAGCGGTCCATGGTTAATTTAGTGACGAGTGACGGGTGACGAGTGACGGGCAAGAATGAAATCCCGTGAGCTTCTCGTTACTTGTCTGTTCGTCCTCCTATCTAGTTGCTACTTCTTGCCGGTCACTCATCACCATCATCAACGGATGTTGATGATGGTTTGCGTGATGGCATCCGCGGTCGAGATCATCTGCGCGTTCGCTTGGAAATTACGTTGCGCGGTGATCATGTTCACCAGCTGTTCGGTGATATCGACGTTGGAGGCTTCGAGGGCGCCGGACTGAATGAGTCCTAGGCCGGAGTTGCCGGCTTGGCCGCGCACGGCTTGGCCTGAGCCGAAGGTTTCTGCCCAGTTCGTGTTACCGAGCTGCTGCAGGCCTTGCGGGTTGGCGAAGTTCGCGAGCGCCACTTGACCTAAGGCGAGAGAACGGCCGTTAGTGAAGCGAGCTTGCACGACTCCGGTCGCATCGATGTCCATGCCGATCAAGCGGCCCGTCGTGTAACCATCTTGCGTTACCGCGTTTACGTTGAAGTTGTTGCCGTATTGAGTCGAGCGAGAAAAGTCGAACGTCATGTTCATATCTTCAGCACCCGTGCTAGTTGGATGCGCTCCGAACGGAATCTGTCCGCCAGCGGGCGCCGTCAACGCACCAGTAGGTGAGTACTCGAGCGTTTGCTCAGTGCCGACGGCTGCGCCATCGACGAACAGCCGCGTGGTCCACTGATTGGGCTGATCGGTCTTCACGAAGTAAAGGGTCGCCGTGTGGGCGGCACCGAGCGAGTCGTACGTCGTCAATGACGTTGCATGGTTATAGCTGTTCGGGTCCGTCTCACTGAATGCACCGACGGCCGGCTCCGCTGCATTGCCTGGAAGATTGAGCACGACCTCGGCTTGTGTCGTCGGGGCTGGAGCGCTTTCGCTCGTCACTAGCTGTACGTCGGTCAACGCACCGGTATTGAAACTACCGTTGTCGCTCGGCGGATAAACCTGCAAGCGCTGGTTCTGACTGTTGACGAGGAAGCCGTTGCGATCGACTTGGAAGGCGCCTGCGCGCGTGTAGGCAAGTGCACCGCCATCGTTCAGCACGAAGAAGCCCTGACCGCTCAGCGCCAAGTCCAAGCTGTTATCGGTGAAATCGATGTTGCCCTGAGAGAACTGCTGAGCGACGTTCGTGACGCGTACGCCGTTTCCGATCGCAACCGAGCTCACGCCCTGCGGCGACACCGAGAAAAGCTCCGCGAATTCAGCGCGAGAGCCCTTGAAGCCCGCGGTCGCGGTGTTCGCAATGTTGTTGGCCGTTACGGTGAGATCGGCTTGGGCCGCATTCAATCCGCTCAGCGCTAGACGAAAAGGCATGTTAGTAACTCCTAAAAGATAAGCTGTAAGTCTGTGCAGTCGGGAGATGCGCGTCGTTCTGACTGTCCGCTACCCGCCATCCGCTATCCGGTTCAATTCCTTCCATCACATGACACGGCGTACGTCGCTCAATGCGCGTTCACCCAAGGTGGTCGTATTCAAGATCAGGCCGCGTGCGCCATCGATCGTGACGCTGCCCACACGACTCGCCATCAGCGTCTCGAGCGAGTAACTCTCACCGCCAATATTCGCGATCGCTTCCAAGGTGTACTCGCCAGCTGGTGCGCGCTCGCCATCGACCGCGACGCCGTCCCACTCGAATTCGGTGAGACCCTCTGCGTCCGGCAAGGTGATCGTGCGAACCAGCTGCCCGGAGGAATCCGTCACCTTGATTTGCAATTCGCTGGTTTCGCGCGGGATGTCGACCGCACCGCGAACCCCACCTTCCGCACCCAAGCTCACCTCTTCGGACGCGACGAGCACCTCGCGACCGACCATCGTGGCTCCATCGAGCACCTGAGAGGCACGCATGGACTCCGATAGAGTGCCGAATGCGTTCTGCATCTCTTGGATGCCCGAGACGGTTCCGAACTGGGCGAGCTGGCCCAAGAATTGGCTTGGGTCCATTGCTTTGAACGGGTCCTGATTCTTCAACTGAGCGATCATGAGCTCGAGAAACTCGGCCTGGCCCAGTTGATCCTTCGGCTTCTTGCCATTCGCACCCGAAGCTCCATTCGCGCCCTGGGTTCCGTTGATGATGTCGGCGATAGACATTTGGGAAGTCCTCTTGGTCTATTGCTTGGTGGTGATCTGCGAAAGACGGCGCTGCGCGAACATGCGTACACGCGCGATTCGCACTCGCTTGCGCTGTACCTTTTGAAGCCGCGCAGCGGTGTTCGTCTGGATCTGATCGAGCGTTTTCATGTGATTACTGTCCCAGCCTCAAAGTGGCCAACATCATTTCCTTCGCCGTATTCATCACTTCCACGTTGTTTTGATACGAGCGCGAGGCCGAGATCATGTTCACCATCTCCTCCACCGTGTTCACGTTCGGCGAATACACATAGCCATTCACATCAGCCAGCGGATTGCCAGGTTCATAGCGCGCTGTCGGCGGCGCTTGATTCTCGTAGATGCCGCGCACATTGACGCCTGCATTCGCAGTGTTCGTGCCCAAGCCGGCTCGAATCGCTTCGAACAACGGATGGCGCGCCTTGTACACCTGATTCGGATCCCCGCTGACGCTGTCCGCGTTCGCGAGATTGCTTGCAGTGGTGTTGAGGCGCACTGACTGCGCACTCATCCCTGAACCTGCGATATCGAATATTTTGAAGGAGGACATATGTATCTATGCTCAAGCGTTTTCGATTGGGTCGGCCGTGTACTCGTGTAGAGGTGTAAGGTGTGTGGGAAATCGATCTGACGTTTTCACGTCTACACGCCTTTCACCTCATTCACGCCTCATTGCCCTGTTATCGCTGTCATCAAGCCGCGGAACTTGGAGCTCAAGAACTGCAACGTCGCTTGATAGCGAACGGTGTTCTCTGCGAAAGCTGCTTGCTCTAGCTGCGTGTCGACGGTGTTGCCGTCGAGCGAAGGTGCGAGTGGTGTGCGGTACTTAAGTTCGGCTGCGGGGACGCCGTTAACCGGGCTGTTGCTGATGTGGCCCGATCGCGTAGTCGCAAGATGAACGCCGGCCCCTGGGCTGCCCGCTTGAGCGAGAGCAGCTTTGAAGTCGATGTCACGGGCGCGATAGTTCGGGGTATCCGCATTCGCCATGTTGGCGGCGAGTACTTCGGTGCGCTGCGAGCGCAATTTCAACGCCGCAGTGTGGACACCAAGATACGAATCGAGCTTCATCGGCATTGCTGCCTCCGTCAGAAAACTGTCTGACAGATGACTTAGCAAGCGCCATGCCAGCGGCATCGATGCACGCGTTCTCTATAGATACCTCATCGCGCAAGCTTCAATGTTGAGAGATCGGTCACGCGCTTCGGCGGCAGGAGTTTGCCGCCGGCAATGGATAGCGCTGACTGCCGCTCGAGTTTGCAAGTGAAGAAGTTCGATTCGAAGAGGCCCCCTCCCTGGCCCTCCCCCGCATGCGGGGGAGGGTTCAGAGTTCTCAATATATATGTGTGTTGATGCGCACTGTGATCACGGCGATTAGTCGAACGCCTCCACGCTCCAGCGCGCCGCTCGAAAGGCGAGAGTTAGGGAACACTCAGGCAGTGAGTCCGCAGACCTTTGTCCTTCCATCGTTTCCCTCTCCTGCTTGCGGGGAAGTTAGGCAGAGGGCTTCTTCTTCCCGCGAGCCCCATGCCTAACGCCGTCTCCCTCCTCGACTGCGTCACACATTTGGATATGTATTGGACTAGACCTCGCCGAGACGGCCGGCCTGGCATCCAGCTTGCTCCTCTTGAACCAACGTCAACGAGACGACGGTTCAAAGATGATTGTGAAGAGCATAGGTTTGACACTGCTGATGAGCTTGGGTGCGCTGTTCGCACCGCTCGCGAATGCGACTACTCAATCGCTGGATTCGATTCAGGCGACTGCGGAAGATTTCGTGCGAGCGCATTTGCCGGAAAGTAAAGCAAAGCATTTCGTCAGTGCCGCCGCTCTGGACCCTCGCCTGCGCCTGCATCAATGCGATGTTCCGCTGGAGGCGTTTTCCAATTCAAAGGAGATCTCTGCTCGCGCGACCATCGGCGTTCGGTGCACGGCTGCAGCACCCTGGACCCTGTATGTGCCTGTCACGATCGAAGTTGAAGTGCCCGTTCTCGTGCTGCGACGCGCCCTCGCACGGCGTGCGCGCGTAACGCTTGCGGACGTCGAGCCCCAAGTTCGACGCATGCCTGGATCGGCATCTAAGTTCATCAGCGATATCGCAAGCCTGCAAGGCCATCGCTTGAAGCGTGCGCTGCCTGCGGGAAGCGCAATCACGGTCGATGCGCTAGCTCCAGACATTTTGGTGCGTCGTGGACAACAAGTCACATTGATTGCCGCGGCAGGTGGCGTGGAAATACGAGCACAAGGCCACGCTCTTACAGATGGCGCCGCACACGAACGTGTGAGAGTGCAAAACGTGACGTCGCTCAAGGTTGTGGAAGGTGTGGTGGAAAGCGACAGCGTGGTACGTGTTGGACTTTGAATGCCCGTGACCTCGGACCGTCATTTTCGTGACGCTCGGGTGATCCCCGAGTGCATGGCGCGCAGCTTGGGCATGACCGCTCTGAGTTGCGTAACCGACACGAGGAGAAGGAGCCGATTCATTTAACGTATTGCGTTGCGGTCCGACAGCGCGCTGCGAGTTCGCCCTAAAGGCACTCTAAGGCGGCTACCGATCGTAGTGCTAAAGTTCTCAGAAATGCGGCCGTTAAGGGCCCCAGGACTGAGGAGATTTGGACGTGAGTACCAAGATTAGCGGTTATGAAAACCGTCCCGTGCAGGTCGGCACCGACAAACCGGTGGCGCGCGCGCGCGATGGTCAGAAGAACTCGACTGAGTCGGTGGCGGCCGGCAGCCCGGTTCGTATTACGGACCAGGCGCGGCAGCTAGCGGCGCTCGAGCAAGCTGTGCAAAGCCTGCCGGTGGTAAACGAGGCTCGCGTTGCAGAGATTCGCTCGGCTATCGAGGAAGGGCGCTACGAAGTTGCGCCGGAGCGCATTGCTGAGAAGCTGATGCGTATGGACAAAGATTTGCGAGCTGCGGAGAAATAATTCGTGGATCCTTTCGTTTGCTTTGAGCATTTCGAGAAACTGTTGACCGAAGAAGCGAACGCGCTGACGCGTCTGGAAGAGCTTCTTGATCGCGAGCACGACTTGCTTGTTGCAAATGAGGTGGATGAGCTCGAACGTGCCGGCGAGGCGCGTCAGATGTGCATTGGCGAGCTCATGCGAATCGAAGATGAGCGGCGATCTTTATGCCGCATGATGAACGTGACTGCCGATGTGGCCGGTCTCGAGCGTCTACTGAGTTGGTGCGATCCGACCGGTTCGCTCAAGACACGTTGGGCCGCTTGCGCCGATCGCGCGGGCCGCTGCCGAGCCGCGAATGACCGGAACGGAGCATTGGTTGTCGCACGCATGAAGAAGGTCGAAGGCATGCTCGATGTGCTAACCGGCAAAGCGAGCGCGACCAAGGTCTATGGCAAGCAAGGAACGTACGAAGCCTCGGCGAGGTCATCGCGCGTTCAGGTCACGGTATAAGAGAGAAGCGGTTAGCGGTTAGCGGTTAGCGGTTGGTCAGATGCGCTTAGCGCCTTGCGAACTTAGCTACGCATCCGTTCTGGAAAGGTCGATTGCAGACTGAGGCGAAGGTGCCTCGCTACTCCCGACGACATCTCCCAACCTCAGCAACAGTGTCGAGGTTCGAGGTCTCCCCTCCTGCTTGATCATTTTGGCGACTGCCAAATTCAACAGCGCATTCGCAATGTAGGTGCGCTGTGATTGTGGGATGTCGTGGAGCGCAGACTGGATCCGCGTCATCACGCTCTGAAGTTCCGCCACTTCGAGAGCGGCTTCGCTGTCGGCGACCCATCGCGTCAAACACCGCTGTGCGCGATACGAATTCATGAGCAACCTCGTGCCGAACAAGCGACACCATAGTTGCTGGCTGCTCCCGCCTGATTGAAGCGGAAGTGGCGGGCTACTTTGTCAGGATGAGTTTATTGCTGTGCGTGACGCGCAGCCGATAGTAGCCGCCGCCATGCTCGATCAAAATTTCGCGCGCTCTGCCGAATAGATCCTCCGAGCGCAGTAAAGGAATCGCCGGACCGCGAGGTCGAGCCTCGTCGGCCGGCGATCGAACTTCCGCAAAGGCGGAAGGGGGGTCCGAGGAAACCTTCATGCGCAAATGATAATGATTCGCAATCAGATTGCAAGCACAGCCGCGGAGGGGATACATATATATATATGACATGCACGGCTGTGTCTCGTGACTAGCGGGTCGCGGGTCGTAAGACAGAGACGGTCGATCTGGCGTGCTTCCCTTCTCAACATTCCGGCACATTCACTGCCAAGCCACCGAGCGATGTCTCTTTGTATGAATCGCGCATGTCTTCGCCGGTGCGGCGCATCGTTTCAATCACTTGATCGAGGCTGACGTGATGGGTGCCATCCCCCATCAGCGCGAGACGCGACGCATCGATTGCTTTGACTGCGCCAGTCGCATTGCGCTCTATGCAGGGAATTTGAACCAAACCTCGAATCGGATCGCAGGTCAAACCGAGGTTGTGCTCCATACCGATCTCGGCGGCATTCTCGATTTGTTCGTTCGTGCCTCCTTGAGCGCCGGTGAGACCGGCAGCAGCCATCGAGCAAGCGACGCCGATTTCTCCTTGGCACCCCACTTCGGCCGCAGAGATACTTGCGTTACGTTTATATAGAACGCCGATAGCTGCCGCGGTGAGCAAGAAGACACGCGTACCTTCGGGTGTGCCGTGATTGAATCTTTGATAGTAGCGAAGCACCGCTGGAATGATGCCTGCTGCACCATTGGTCGGCGCAGTGACGACCCGACCGCCCGCAGCATTCTCTTCATTCACCGCGAGCGCCCACGTGTTGATCCAATCCATGGCGATCAGCGCATCTGTTCCGCCGCTGCGCTCTCTGGCTTCCAGCGTTTCGCGCAGCGAGGACGCTCTTCGTTTCACGTTCAATCCACCAGGCAACAAACCGCTACGATGCAGCCCGCGGTCGATGCACGCGTTCATGACCGCTGCGATTTTATCTAGACCCGCCCGGACTTCACCTTCGCGTCGGAGCGCACATTCGTTTCGGTACATGAGCTCTGCGATGGTCAAGCGATGCTTGATCGTAAGATCGAGTAACTCGTTTGCATTTGAATAGACAAACGGCACTTCAGCGTGCGTATCCGACATCGACGGCTGCTGCGTCTGCTGCTCGCTCACGACGAATCCGCCGCCAACGGAAAAATACGTTGCTCGATGGATGAGTTGACCGGAGGCGTCGTACGCTAGCAGCGTCAACCCGTTTGGATGGAATGGCAAACGCTCCTTGAACAGCCAGTCGATATCGCGGTCCGGATCGAATGCGATGCGTTGCGAATCCGGCAACTTCAATTGCCGGTGCTCGCGAATCTCTTGCACCAGCGCATCGATCTCATCGGGATCGACTTCTGCAGGTAGCCGTCCACTCAGTCCCAACATCACCGCGCGATCCGTTGCGTGACCACGACCAGTGAGCGCAAGTGAGCCATACAAGCACACTCGTATTCGCGCGACCTTTCGCAAACCGCGCTCGTTGCGCAGATCGCTCACGAAGAGGCAACTTGCTGTCATCGGTCCCATCGTGTGTGAGCTCGACGGACCGACGCCAATCTTGAATAAATCGAAGGTGCTGGTGAAAGACATGAGCCGATTGTGGGCGCATCGATACGGATCGCCAGTCGGGAATGCCCGACCGCTCATCGAGCTCGAGCGAAGATTCCACTGCTGCTAGCACCTGCGCGATGACGAATCTCCGCACATGAGTCTGGCCGACTACTGGTCAATAAGAATCATTCTCACTATCATGGCGCCCTCCTCCTTTCCTAATACGAACGATGGCCGGAACGGCAGCCACGCTGGACGCTCGATCTCAACAAAGAAGGGCGTTCTGGCTCAAGCACTTACACCAATGGCACTGGCTTAGCGCGGCAATGTGCTTGGTCGGCTTAGTGCTGTTCAGCCTCACTGGATTCACTCTCAATCACGCAGGTGCCATTGGGGCGAGTCCCGAGGTCAGCACCCGATCGGTCGCATTGCCGCCCGATCTGATGGCGGACCTGCAGCGCCTCGTCGGCGGAGAGATTCCCAGTCAGGCACCACTGCCGGAAGTTGTCGAATCGTGGTTGCAAGAGACATTCTCGATCAGCTCCAAAAGCGCACCGATCGAATGGTCCGAAGAAGAAATTTATGTGTCGCTTCCTCGTCCGGGTGGCGATGCCTGGCTATCGATCGATTTGATTTCAGGTGAGGCCACTCACGAGCTGACGGATCGAGGATGGATCTCTTATCTGAACGATCTGCATAAGGGTCGCAATGCTGGACCTGCATGGAGTCTATTCATCGACGTCTTCGCGTTCGCGACGCTCATCTTCGCAATCACGGGATTGCTGCTGCTGAAGATGCACTCGAAGCATCGTCCAGGAACGTGGCCCGCGGTCGGCTTCGGTATCGTGCTTCCCTTGTTACTTGCGTTGCTGTTCATTCATTGAGAGAGGCTATGCGCTCACTGTTGTCGATCGCTGTTCTTTTGATACTCACGGGCCAGAGCTGGGGGAAGGAGCTCACGGTGAGCGTCGAGATTCCGCGTCTGAACGTCGCGGAATATCACCGGCCCTACATCGCAATCTGGATAGAGCACGCCGATCAACGCGTCGCTCGGCACCTTGCGGTTTGGTACCAAACCGATCCTAAGAAAGAAGACGGCAGAGAATGGCTCAAAGACATGCGTCAATGGTGGCGACGAGGCGGACGTTCACTCCAGATGCCGGTCGATGGAATCACGGGAGCCACTCGTCCCGTCGGCACCCATACGCTGACATTCAAAGAGGATTCGAAGCAGCTGGAAGCCCTAGCGCCAGGGAAATACAACCTTGTGGTGGAAGCCGCTCGTGAAGTTGGCGGCCGAGAACTTCTACGTGTCCCTTTCGAATGGCCTGCCAATCAACAAACGCGTGCGAGCGCGAAAGGCACGAGCGAGCTCGGAACCGTATCGCTCGCTATCGCCCCTTGATCACTGACGGGAAGGAAAATACTCATGAAGCATTCGATGAAGATCGTATTCCTCGCTGCCGCGTTGGTGCCGGCATTGAGCCATGCACACAAGGCTTGGCTATTGCCCTCGGCGACCGTCTTGGCGCCCGACCAATGGATCACCGTGGATGCGGCCGTATCGAACGATCTGTTCTACTTCAATCATGTGCCGCTTCGATTGGATTCCCTGACGGTCCTGGCACCGGATGGCAGCAAGCTTGAAGCCCAAAATCCGAGCACGGGAAAGTATCGCTCAACGTTCGATGTGCATCTCAATCAGCCGGGCACGTACAAATTAGCGATACTGAATCGCGGCGTGTTTGCCACTTATCAGCAGAACGGCGCGGACAAACGTTGGCGAGGATCGGCAGAGCGCCTCGCGGAAATCCCGAAAGATGCGAAGAATCTTCAGGTCAGCGAATCGATTGGCCGAATCGAGACATTCGTGACTGCAGGGGAGCCCACCGACAAGGCCTTCCAGCCGGCGAACACGGGTCTCGAGCTCGTTCCGGTGACGCATCCGAACGATCTCTACGCGGGTGAAGCGGCAAAATTTCGCTTGCTGCTGGATGGAAAACCTGCGACCAATCTCGATGTCGTCATCGTCCCGGGCGGGACGCGTTATCGCGATCAACAAAATGAGATGAGCTTCAAGGCCGATACACACGGCGAGATCACCGTGACCTGGCCCGATCCAGGTATGTACTGGCTTGAAGCAACGCTGCAGGATGAGAAAACCACCCTCCCGCAAGCGAAGCGGCGCCGCGCAAGTTACGTAGCGACATTCGAAGTTCTCCCTCAATGAGGAAATTGGGGCGTGCGGCCTGCGTCAGAGAAGATGAAGTGACTGGCTCTGTGCGCTGATGCTGAGCGATGCAAGATTGTATTCCGCGTGCGCGGCTGCGCTGCTGTATGCGGTGGGTTGCGTGTATTTCCTATGGGCGGCGCCGCGTAGACAAGGGGCGTCCACCCGCCAAGCGAATGCAAACAGTTCGCTGCTGATCGCCTACGCAAGTCAAACGGGCTACGCCGAACAGCTTGCTCGACAGACAGCACAGTCATTGCAAGCAGCGGGTGTGCTCGCGCACGTTCAATCCCTCGGTCATCTCGACCGTGCTGACTTGAGCCATATCCCGCAAGCCCTCTTCATCGTCAGTACGACAGGCGAAGGCGACGCTCCTGACACCGCATCGTCCTTCGTGCACCAGATGAGCTCGAACGAACAGCCGTTTGCCGGCCTCAAGTACGCGGTGCTTGCATTGGGAGATCGTAGCTACGCGAATTTCTGCGGTTTCGGACGCCAGCTCGACAATTGGTTGCGACATCAAGGCGCCTCCGCTCTGTTCGATGCCGTCCAAGTGGATAACGGAGATCCGGCTGCACTTCGCCATTGGCAACATCAGCTCGGCACGCTGACGAACCGTCCCGATCTCCCTGACTGGGAGGCACCTCGCTACGATCGCTGGCGGCTCGCGAGCCGAACTCAGCTCAATCATGGCAGCGCTGGCGATCCCTGCTTTCATATCGAGCTCGAGCCTGCCGGGCACGTACCTTCATGGACGGCCGGCGATATTCTTGAAGTCGATCCACACAATTCCACGTGGGAACACCCAGAAACTCCGCTGCCGCATCGTGAGTATTCGATCGCATCGCTTCGCGAGGATGGCGCACTGCATCTGCTCATTCGCGAGATGCGTAGAGAGGATGGCAGCTTGGGATTGGGAAGCGGATGGTTGACTCGAGCGCCTATCGGGATTGAGGTTGCCGCAAGAACGCGGATCAACAGCAACTTTCATCCACCCGCCGAAGATCGGCCGTTGATTCTCATCGGTAACGGGACCGGAATTGCTGGATTACGTGCCTTACTTAAAGCACGTTCTGCTGCAGGACGCAGGCGGAACTGGCTGATCTTCGGTGAGCGCAATCGAGCGCACGACGCCTTCTATTCCAAAGACATCGAAGATTGGCAGCGGCAACACATCCTCGAGAGAACCGACCTCGCCTTCTCACGCGATCAAGATCAGAAACGTTATGTTCAGCATGTGTTGCTCGAGAACGCCGAGCGAGTTCGTGAATGGGTCGAACAAGGTGCCGCGATTTACGTCTGCGGCAGTCTCAAGGGGATGGCGCCCGCTGTGCATGAGGCGCTGGAGAGAATTCTTGGTCGAGAGCTTCTCGAGTCATTAACGTCGCAAGGCCGGTATCGGCGGGATGTGTATTGAGAGAGAAGGCGATGGGGGATAGCGGATAGGCGATAAACAGAGGTCCGCTCTGCCGACTATCCGCTATTCCGTTCTCTTCCATTTTCAATCCGGGAAGGCTCGGGTAATCAGACTGGGGACACTCCTCGTCCTCGAGGAGTGTCCCCATCTTTCTTTCAGAGGGGACATTCCTCGAGGACGAGGAACGTCCCCACAAGCCCGAAGGCCCGCGCCTAACATCCCCCGTAAAGCGGGAAGGAATCGACAGCATGGATACAGCGATCGGATTCTGACGTCATCACTTCGTCACCCCGCCACTTCGTCACTGGATCAAAATCCCCACCCATCCGGCTCCGGATACGCAACTTTCTGATCGAGATATTTCAATCCCTTCACGCAGCGAATGATCCACCAGACGGCGAGGACAACGAAAAGCAACGCGCCGATCAGCAGGAAGGTCAATAGCCCGCAGATGATCGCGTAAAGCAGCATGATCCAGAAAGTCCTTATCTGGAATCGGTAGTGGCTCTTGAGCCAATCCGGCGCATCGTCCTGGTAAATGTAGGCCATCACCACACCGATGAGGGTTGTAAGACCGGTCAGAAGGCCGACCAAATACAGCACGTAAATGATCTTGGCCATGTCCGTGGTCGCCGGCCGCTCGCTCAGTGTTTCATTCATTGCGATCTCCTGGCTCATTGTTGTTGCTTGGCGACGTCGATTGTCGCCCGACTGTGCAAGTTGCTCAACTCGCGTAACTTACGCGCCTTGAAGATCGCTCTTATGGACGATGGTGCTCAACAACGATCAGCGACACACTCAGGGTGTAGCAGACCGGTCCCCACTATCGATTCCTCGCTTTTCAGGAATGGGTCTGATTCTTCGAGACCGGATGATCGCGTGCGCTAGCGCGACTAATCTTGCATCCATCAACGATCAGCCAGTTTCGGTTTGGTGAGCACCGTGTTCGAGTTCTTGCTCAAAAGTGTTTTCGTGATTTTGATCGGCGTATTGGCCTTGATTGCTTTCGCGGTAGCCATGAGTGTCGATCTATTTGACACGATGCGGGAGAGGCGTCGCCCGAAACCGACGCTCCGCTCATGGAACCTACGCAAGCATCGTGTGGTCGAAAGTTTTGTTCATTGAGGAGATGTGTCGTGAAATTGTCTGGAGAGGTTGTGCGCATGCCGAGCTCGGTGAAGACCGTGCTTCCCGAAGCGGCAAAGGCACTCGAGCAAGCTTGGCAGAAGCGACGGCAGGAACTCGCCGGATGGCAGCCCGCGAGCGGATGGTTGCTCGAGCCTAAGCTCTTTGCGCGTCGGCCGAATTCCTGGACACGCTAACTGATTCGGTACGTTGTTAGCCTGCGGGCGCAACGTCCAAAGTCGGATCGATCTCGCGTTGCCAGGCCAGCATCCCGCCTTCCAAGTGAACGGGACTCGTAATCCCGAGCCGGTGAGCGATTCCCGAAGCCGTAAGACTGCGAGCGCCGCTGCGACAGACGAATATCGTCGTCTCTTCGTTCGATAACTCGTTAATGCGAGCGGCCAATGTGTTGACAGGAATGTTGACCGCCGAGGGCAAACGAGAAACAGAAAATTCTTGCGGTTCTCTAACATCGACGATCGTTACGCGCTTGCTCGCAGAGCCGCTCATCATCCAAGTTTGTAACGTGCGTGGCGATATTCGCTCGACGGCAGCTAAGTCGTTCGCGCTGCACGCTTCGGGCAAATCGCGCGGCGCGGTGATAGTCGGGTGATCTCCACAAACCGCGCAATCGGATCGGCGCGCAAAGCGAAACTCTCCGAATCTCAAGCTCAGCGCGTCATACGTCAACAAGCGACCTACCAGTAATTCTCCGGCGCCGATAATGAGCTTCAGCGCTTCGGTCGCCTGAATCGTCCCCATTACTCCCGGCAAGACACCAAGCACGCCCGCTTCTGCGCAATTCGGCACGAGCCCATCGGCGGGAGGTTCGGGAAACAGGCATCGGTAACACGGACCCTGGCTCGGTACATAGGTCAACGCTTGGCCTTCAAAGCGATGAATGGCCGCTGACACCAGCGGTTTGCCCAAGAGCACGCACGCATCATTCGACAGATACCGTGTCGTGAAGCGATCTGTACCGTCGAGCACGATGTCGTAGTCGTTCATGATGTTCAGGACGTTCGCGGCATTCAGTCGAGTTGCGTGCGCTTGGACCCTAACGTTCGGATTGAGCTTCTGGAGCCGCAGCGAAGCCGCCTGTGCTTTGAGCTCGCCGACGTCTTCGCTTCCATACAGGACTTGCCGCTGTAGATTCGAGACATCCACTCGATCGTCATCGACGATTCCCAGCGTGCCGACACCCGCGGCGGCCAAGTACAACGCGGATGGAGAGCCTAGGCCACCCGCCCCGATCAGCAGGACGCGGGCCGCTTTGATTTTTTCTTGTCCAGCTTCTCCGATCTCGCGTAAAGCCAGATGCCGGCTATAACGAACAGCTTCCGACGCGCTCAACGACATTTGTTTATTCACTCCACCATCACGACGCACTGCTCAAAATCCAAAACCTGAATTCCTCGAGAGCAAATTACCGATAGAGGTACTGCTCCGCAGCACCGAAATGAGCCGGCTGTCACATTCGAGGGCTCATGAGCCCACTATTCTTTGCATACATTACGGCAAACCGCAGCACCACCGATCAGGGTTTCTCGCGGTGACCTCAAGCCAAGCTGGCACGTTGCGGCCCAGCTCGGCCTTTCGATTAGGTCAGCCACGGCAAAGAAGAATCCATTGGCAGGAAAGTGGAGTGAGGTTCGCATGGCGTTGCAACTGGAAGAAGTCGTTGCCGGCTTGAGCAGCGGAAAGCTCACGCTGGAGCAGGCGTGTCAAAAATTGGCGGCTGAATCGAAGGCCGATCCCGTTCGCACCCGCTTCTGGGGCCAGCGCATCGAAGCCGACATGGTTCAAGGACGCCTCTCGCGTTCCGCGGCACGCGCGCTTTTCGATGCCCTCGAGGACTTTCAGACCGACAAGACGGTCTGGCTGGATTCAGCGACTGTCGTGCCTCGACTCGGAGCTCCCGGCTGCGCACCGGGATCCAAGCGCAAAGGACGAACACCCCCGCCGATTACGAATCTCGATCAGTTGCGGGCAGAGCTCTTCAGGCCGCGCACACGACCAGTCGCTGCGCTGCTGTCCACGGCCGAAGACTCGAAGACGATGTGGCTGGACCCAGCGAATCAGCAGGGAACACAGCCGCGGCAGAGCGAAGAAATAGACACCACACCGCTCGGCACCGTGTTGAACGATCGTTATCGAATCGTCGCTCCGCTTGGTTTGGGAGGCGTCGGGCAGGTGTTCGACGCAATCGATTTACATAAGTCGAAGGAGCGTGACTTCCACGTCACCGTCAAAGTCATTGCTGTCAATTTGCGCGAGCAACCGCTCGCGTACGCAGCGCTGCAAGCCGCGGTGCGGCGAGCGCAAACACTCGTGCATCCGAACATCGTCGCGATCTACGACATCTGCCAAAGCGAAGAACAAGTCTTCGTGGTGATGGAGTCGTTGCGCGGTCGGTGGTTGAGCGGTTTGGTGCGCGAGGTTCGAGGCAAAGGACTGGCGTATGCGGATGCATGGCCGATCATCCATGGGATTGCGAACGCGCTGGCTCATGCCCACGCACACGGCGTCGTACATTGCGATTTGAGTCCGCACGCGGTCTTTCTGTCCGAAGACGGCACGCCCAAGATCATGGGTTTCGGCCTCGTCCACGCGGTACCGAATAGCAACGAATCGCTCGATGTGTTGGACACACTCACGTTGCGCGCCTACACGGAAGCCTATACGGCCGATGCCTGGGCTCAGCAAGGCACACCGCACCCCGCCGACGATCTTTATCCTCTCGGCGTGATCGCCTACGAGATGCTCGCGGGCGTCCATCCTTTCCATCGCTCGACTTTGGCGGTCGCTCGTCAACGCGGCATGCAGCTCGCTCCAATTCCTGGCTTGAATCGGCGTGCAAGAAAGATGATCGAGCGTTGTCTCGCGTTCGAACGCAACGTACGTCCCCAGGACGGCGCGATGTTCCTAAAGCGAATGCAACCCAACTTCGTTCAAAGATTGCTGCTAGCTGGCGCCTGATCTAGATCGTTCCACTTCTCCGAGCCCGCCGACGAACCTTGCGGCGGGCTTCGCATCTGAGGGTTCGCCTCCTGAGACCCTGCATCCGTTGCGGGGAGTACCTCAAGACGCCCCTTGATACGCGCGACGCGCGAAAATATGAATTCGCAGTACCGCGATAGCCAACGCATGCTCTTCCCTGAGCGATTCATCGAACGACAAAGCGTACACTCCCGCCCATCCGCCTCCGCCGTCCGCTATCCGCTATCCGCT
>JAICPY010000155.1 GCA_025929585.1 Steroidobacter sp. | reverse complement strand
GTTCCTCGTCTCCGGTATGTCCGCTCTGAAGGAAGATGGGGAGCGTCCCCACCCTCTGACGTCGTCACCTCGTCACACCGTCACGCCGTCACTGCCGCAGGCTCCTACTCCGCCACATTTACATCCGGTCTTTCGGGCGGTTGTACTCCCGATCGTTTTGCGACGCGCAGCTGGAATACATAGCTCAACACTTGTGCCACGGCGACGTAGAGGTTCGAGGGTACTTCGGCACCGATGTCCACGTTGCGATAGAGAACACGGGCGAGTGGCGGTGCCTCGAAGATCGCGACGTTATGCTCACTGGCAACTTCGCGGATTCGAGCCGCCAAGAGATCGACACCCTTTGCCACGACGATCGGGGCACGCATGCGTTTTTCGTCGTATCGCAATGCGACGGCGAAGTGCGTCGGATTCGTGACGATGACGTCCGCTTTCGGCACGTCCTGCATCATGCGTTGGCGAGCCATCTCTTGCTGAATTTGACGGATGCGTCCTTTGACCTCGGGCGAGCCTTCGCTTTCTTTCATTTCCTGACGAATCTCTTCGCGACTCATCTTCATCTGCTTCGAGTACTGCCAAAGCTGATAGGGCACATCGATGCCCGCGATCAGCAGCAACCCCGATGAAATCGCCAGCAGACCCTGGCCGCTCAACTTGACGGCGTGGCCAAGCGCCATGGCCGTGGGTTCGCGGCCCAATGCGAGCAGCGCCTCCGAGTCGTTCATGAGCACGAGTACCGCGACCACGGCAACGGTCCCGAACTTCGCTAGCGCCTTGCTGAGCTCGATCAATGCTCTCATCGAGAACATGCGCTTGAATCCCTCCAACGGATTCAGCCGCTCCAACTTCGGCGCGAGGGATTCGGTGCTGAAGCTCCAGCCACCCAACGCAAGCGGTGCAATGATGGCCGCAAGCATGATGATCAAAAGCACTGGCATACATGCTTTGAAGCCTTGGATCGCCGCGCTCGTCAAGGCTGGCGTCAGATACATCGAATCCAAAGCTTGCTCGCGGCTCAAACTCAAACTTCGCTGCATCATTCCGTGCATATGTCCGGCGATGTAGCCGCCGAGCATGTAAAGCGCGCTTCCGCCGGCCAACATGACCGCTGCCGCCGTGAGGTCTCGAGATCGCGGAATCTGACCCTTGCGCCTCGCTTCCTCGAGGCGCTTAGGAGTCGGTTGTTCTGTCTTCTCTTGGGCTTGATCTTGATTGGACATGACGTATAAGTCCGCGCTCTACAGTCTCAAGTCCCGTAGCCAGCAACGAGCCGTCGCACGGCGGCCCATACGAACGCACTCTCACTCATTGCACGCTCGAAGCGGTCATCAGGTCTGACAGCACGTCCAACGCGGTTTCGAGCGAGTCGACGAACGCGACTTGGACCGACGGCAGACCCGCATACACGATCACCAATCCGAAGATCAGCGTTACCGGGAAGCCGACTGCGAAAAGGTTCAAGGTGGGCGCGGCTCGACTCATCACGCCGAAGCCGAGATTCACGACCAAGAGCGCCGTCATCCCCGGCAGAGCCACGGCCAGCGCACCGGCAAACAGTTGGTTACCCCAAGCAACCAGCGCCCAAATCGCATTCGCACCCAAACCCGTCGTGCCGATCGGCAACGTGGTGAAACCCTGCACCAGCACCTCGATCATGATGAGGTGACCGTTGAGCGAGAGAAACGTGAGTGTCACGAGGATCATGTAGAGTTGCCCGAGCACGGGCGTGCTGGCGCCGCGCAGCGGATCGACGTTGAAAGCGAAGCTCAAGCCCATCGTGTTGGACAGCAACTGTCCACCCATCGCGAGCGCATCGAAAATGAGTTGCAGCGCGAAGCCGACTGCCACTCCGATGATGACCTGATGAACTGTAACGACGAGCCCGGCGGCGGAGAACGTCGTCACCTGAGGCGGTGGAATCAATGGGGCCACAATCAGTGTCACCGCGCCCGCCAACATCAAACGCATACGGGCAGGCACGAATCGCGCGCCGAAAATCGGCGCCGCCATGAAGCACGCACCGATCCGTATGAACGGCCAGATGTACTGGGCGAGCCAGGTCTCGAGTTGGCCAGTAGTGAGATGGAGCATGGAAGCGGTTGGCGGTTAGCGGTTAGTTTCAGAAAGAGCCTATTCTGGCCTTTGGAGTCGGAAGTGCGGTCACGTGATGTCTGACTAACCGCTAATCGCTAACCGCTTCATCCGATCATCCCCGGAATACTCTCGAACAACTCCCTCGTGTAGCTGACGATCAGCTTCAACATCCAGGGGCCGGCGATGAGCAAGGTGACGGCCATGCCGATCAGCTTCGGAATGAAAGACAGCGTCATCTCGTTGATCTGAGTCGCGGCTTGAAACACGCCCACAAGCAAGCCGATACCCAGTGCCGCGATCAACAACGGCGCGGCCAACAGGATGGTGATCTCCAGCGCACGCTGGCCGATGGTCATGATGAGGTCAGGGGTCATGGTAGGAATGAAGGGGATAGGGGATAGGGGATAGGATGGTGATCGAAGCGAGTCGAGTCTGACTATCCGCCATCCCCTATCGCCTATCGCCTTCCCTCCTATGTATAGAAGCTCGCTGCCAGCGTTCCCATGATCAGTCCCCAGCCGTCGACGAGGACGAACAACATGAGTTTGAATGGCAGAGAGATGAGTACGGGCGAGAGCATCATCATGCCCATCGACATCAGTACGCTTGCGACCACGAGATCGATGATGACGAAGGGTATGAAGATCAAGAAACCAATCTGGAATGCGGACTTCAGTTCGCTAGTCGCAAACGCCGGCACGAGAATACGCAGAGGAACGTCCTCGGGTTTTTCGAATCCTTCGCCGCCGGAGATCCGAACGAATGTTGCGATGTCGCTTTCGCGCGTTTGATCGAGCATGAACCGCTTCAGCGGTTCGGCGCCGCGCGTCATCGCCGTCGTCGCATCGATCGTGCCCACCATGTATGGCTGCACCGAGTCGACGTTGATCTTGTCGATCACCGGTCCCATCACGAACAGCGTCAGGAACAAAGACAACCCGATCAGCACTTGATTGGGTGGTGCCTGACCGGCGCCGAGTGCTTGTCGCAAGATCGCCAAGACGATCACGATACGCGTGAACGCAGTCATCATCAGCACGATGCCCGGCAGCAACGTCACCGCGGTCATCAGCAGCAGAATCTGCAACGTCAGCGAGTACTCCTGACCACCGTTCGGATTCGTCGTGACGGTAACGGCGGGAATGCCGGCGGCGTTTGCCAAAGAGGGAACGATCAGTAGCGCAAGCACTGTCAGCAGATGTCCATAACCGTGCGGTAGCGTTCTTCTACCTTGTGGTTCGTCCGCAGTCCGTAGTCCGTGGCCAGAACGGTCGCACTGCTCCCGATCGAATTTGCTCAGCGTCCGCGACGTATCACGTCGCAGCGAACGCTTCTGACCTACGGACTGCGGACTGCGGACTGCGGACTGCCCTACCGTCTTCATATCCCCAAACTCCGTTTCAAAATCTCCTTGAACTGCAAATGGGGAGGTATCGGTGAACTCGGAGCAGTTGGCGAGGAATCGGTCTTCTTCGACAGGAACGAGGGTTGGGGATTGATTGCGATCGGCTCAGGCAAGACATGCAAAGTGGTTACGCTGCCGGAGGCGACGCCGAGTAGGAGCTGTTGCTTGCCTACTTGCACGAGCACCGCGCGTTCTTTCTGACCCAGTGCAACATCGGCGATGACATCGATGGCGCCGGGCGCAAGACGACCGACGCCACGCAAACGACGGACTGCCCACGCAGCGGCGAATACTGCCGCCAGTACGAGGAGCAGTGAGAGCGTCACCTGAACCAAGCCACCGGCCGAAGTCGTCGTCACCGCGTCTGCCGCTTTCGGCGCCGCGAACGGCTCGGCGGCGAGCGCGCTCGTACCGGTGATGAACGTGATGGAAGTGATGTAAATGATGGACGTAAGAAGATGCATCGCCCGCTCGATGGCGTGCTGAACACGGGATTGCTCCCGGGCCTTGTTTGCAAGAGACGATGTATTCATCTCGAAGAGCGTCCTCTGACCTTCATCCCCTTCATCACTTTCATTCCCGCTGATCCTGATCTGGTCGAAGGACGTCACTTGAGCTTGCGAATTCTTTCCGCGGGGCTGATCACGTCCGTCAGCCGGATACCGAATTTGTCGTTGACGACCACGACCTCGCCGTGTGCGACGAGCGTGCCGTTCACGAATACATCCAGGGGCTCGCCAGCCGCGCGATCCAGCTCGACGACTGAGCCCTGATTGAGCTGTAGGAGATTTCGAATCGGGATTCGCGTGCGACCCACTTCCATCGAGAGGGTCACCGGAACATCGAGGATGACGTCCAGATTGACTTCTCGCGAAGCATCCGAGCTGCCGCTGTCTTGCAGATCGTTGAATTCCGCGGCACGCGCCGAAGTGTCGTTTGTCTTGGCGTTCATGATTTTGCCTATGTGAGCGAGTGTCTAATCAGGTAATCAGGTCTTGGTTGCGAGGAGCTTCTCGAAAATCTTCGGCTTATGGCGTGCAACGCGCTCTTCGATCTGGACCGCTTGCTGGCCGTGCGAAACACCGAAAGTACCGCGGAAAATCGGCACGTCTTCGGCGAGCACCGTCGCGCGTCCGCTGAAGTCGCAGGGCAAGATGTCACCGGCCTGTAGGTCCATCAATTGCTGCATGGTGACTTTTCCGCGACCTAGCACCGTAGAGAGCTCGACCTCAGCGTCCTCGATCTCCTCTTTCAGTGCTTGCATCCATCGTTCGTCATGTTCCACTCGATCGCTGGCGACGCCCGCGTCGAGCAGCTCGCGCATCGGTTCGATCATGGCGTAAGGCATCGTGACGTGCAGGTCGCCGCCGCCTCCGTCCAACTCGATGTGAAAGCTCGTGACCACGACGATCTCAGTGGGGCTCACGATGTTGGCAAAGTGGGGATTGATCTCAGAATTGATGTACTCGATCTCCAGGCGCGCTACATGCGACCAAGCTTCTCGCACATCCGCGAAGACATTCTTGAGCAACATGTGAATGACGCGAGTCTCCGTGGCGGTGAACTCACGGCCTTCGATCTTCGCGAAGCGGCCATTGCCGCCGAAGAAGTTGTCGACCACGGCGAACACTAGTTTCGGATCGAGCACGACCAGGCCCGTGCCTCGCAAAGGAAGAATCCTCACCAGATTGAGGCTCGTCGGCACGTGAAGGCTTTGCACGTACTCGCTGAACTTCAGCATTTTGATCGGCGCTACCGCCACCTCGGGTCCGCGCCTGAGCATGTTGAACAAACTGGTGCGAAATAGTCTGGCGAAGCGCTCGTTGATCATCTCGAGCGTCGGCATCCGGCCGCGCACGATGCGCACCTGATTGGCGAAGTCGTATTGTCTCGCCTCCCCTGGATGGGCATCTGTTTCGGTGTCAACGGCCCCACTATCGACGCCATGCAATAACGCGTCGATTTCGTCTTGGCTTAATACGTCGTTTCCGGACATGGTGTTAGGTGACGGGTGACGGGTGACGAGTGACAGGTAAGAATCTGGCTGACATTAGGCTGCTAAACATGTATTTCGTGATGGGGTGATGCTTGGTTTCCTGGACGAGTCCCTTGCCCGTCACTGGTCACTCGTCACCCGTCACCTCATTGCATGACGAAACTAGTGAAATACAACTGCTCGACAGACTCGCCCTTGCCGCCTTCGCTTTCGATTACTTTAGCGATGGCTTGCAAGGCTTCGCTGCGTAGCTGGTCTTTGCCTTCGCGTGTGCTGATCGTCTCGTAGGTTTGACCTCCGAAGAGCATCAACAGATCGTTGCGGATGACTGGATCGTGGGTCTTGATCATGTCGGCGACGAGCGGGTCACGCGTCAGCACTTGCACGGAAACCTGAAGAAAACGCGTCATGCCTCGTGCTTCGAAGTTCACGACGAAAGGCGGATCGAACTCGACGTAGATCGCGGGACCTTTGGGCTGAGCTTTCGCACCCTTCTTTGCGTCCTTCTTCGCGTCCGTCGCATCCGCGCCGGCGCTCGTGTCCGCATCCTTCTTTGCGCCAAGCCAATATGCACCGCCGGCAGCGCCACCGATCGCGAGCAAAACAGCCACGATCGTCACGATCGTCTTGGACGTGCTGCGTGCAGGGGCTGCAGACACTTCGGTTGCGTCTGCGGTAGTCGGCTCGGCCATCGAAAAATCCTCGCTATACAGGTTTGCTCAACCGTATTTAGCAAGGTGCGTGCCACGTGACTTGGGTCGCGCGCAAGTCATTAAGCCGCAAAGGTAATTCGCCAAAATCACAATGTGAATTGCGACACACTGATTTTGCTGCGACAGAAAGTTGGCGGAGCGAGTGTGACGAGGAGCACGCGAAGCGTGCGGTGACGGGGTGACGGGTGACGAAGTGACGACGTAAGAGCACAGGTAGAAACTTCAGGAAGACAAATGGGTGCGCGCTTTGCGGGGACGTTCCTCGTCTTCGAGGAATGTCCCCTCGGACAGAAGATGGGGACACTCCTCGAGGACGAGGAGCGTCCCCAATCGGCGTACGACCTACTCTGGCGTCGTCACCTCGTCACCCCGTCACGTCACTTGTTCACGAGCGTTGCTTCGATTTCACGATGCGCTTTGTCGTTCGCGAACAGCTCGGCCCCAACCCTCTGCGGCGGCCAAATGACGCGGCTTTGCGCGCTCGAAGTGTGCGCTAGTTCCAGTTTCAGCTGAGTACGCCATCGCTTGCTCAACTCGGCGAGGAGTTGATCCATGCCGATGGCGTTGCAGGGTGCTTGCAGCCAGGCGCCGCTGTCGTCGATGACTACGGCGAGAAAGTGTCCGTGTTCCTCGTTCACGTCGCGGAACTCTCCGAGCACGCGAATCGACGCCAGCGGTACGCGCCAGTGTGCTCCTTGCGGACCGGAGAATTCGAGACTCTCCTCGTGAAGACCGATGGACGCAGCGTGGCAAACGCTCATGGTCGATCGACGCCTTGCATGAAAGTCACGTTCGCTCCAATACCGCTCAGTCCAAGCGGCAGTTGACAGTTAACAGTCGACAGTCGGAGAAATCCTCTCTGGCCGCCAACTGTCAACCGTCAACTCACAAGTTCCGTTCCGCTAAAGGCCGCCCTTCGCTCAACTTTGGTCCTTGCGTCTGAAGAAATCAATGACGAGGCCTATCAGGCGTAGGCATCCACTAGGCCAAGGTTCACGCGAACGCTCGCCACGGATTCTTCCATGCTCTGCGAGGCAAATTCACTATTGGTAAAATTGCGTTCGGCGCTGCCCTGTTCGCGTGGCGCTTCCTGGTAGACGCCTGCGTCCGCAAGCGACATGCCTTGCGCCTCGAACAACTCGCGAAGTCTCGGCAACGCGTGCTCGATCGCGGCACGCGTATCCGCGTGCGCGGCACCGAACCACACTGAAGCTTGATCATCGCGAATCGCGATTCTGATTTCGAGCGGTCCCAAGTGCTCGGGCGACAAGCGTAGTGAGGCAGCTTGCTTGCCCTGCTCAGTCATCATCGTCAGTCGCGTGCCGATCTCATCGGCCCATTGAGAGCTCCCGACTGGAGCCTGCACGGGCCGCGATAGCGCCTCCATGCTCAAGGCGAGCTTGGATGACGGTTGATCGAGCTGAGTCGCAGCAAGCTGAAAGCCGTCCGAGGCATTCGCGCCTTCGCGGCTCATTGCGAGCTCCGCCTCGATCATCTCGCTCAGAACCTGCGCATCGCCCGTAAGAGCCGACACGGCCCCTGCCGACCCGACGTTGTTCGCAGTACCGAACAGCGAGCTGATTGCAGCGGAGGAAATTTGTTTCTGCTCCAGGACCGAGGTCGGCAACGATAGCGGCAACATGCCAAGCAATTCGAGGCTGGCCTCGCCCTCTTCCAACGGTTCATCCGTCTGCGCTAAATCACCAGCAGGTACGAGAGGCGTGATTGCTTGCTGCGCCGGGTCGCCGACAATCTGAGCGAGCAGCTGCAAGAAGTTTGTCGGCGCTGCAGTCGTTGCCGCCGGTGCGGAAGGAGTAGACGGGGCCGTATTGCCTGCCGAGGCAACCGCATTTGCAATAGTGCTCATGATGTATATGCCTTTCGTTGCGCTCGTTCGTCGCTCTCACGCTGCTCTTTTCGATCGCGCAAGGTCCGTTCCTCAGCCTCCCATCGATCGACCACATGCTCCAAAGCCTTGGCCCGCGTCGCCGCTTCTTGCCAGCGGGTACGCTCCAGGTCTCGATCGATCCTTGCTCTGTGCACCAAGAGCTGCTGCTGCCGAACTGCCTCAGACAGCCGAGCTAGAAACGCCTGATAGTCGCGCAAATCAGTGACAGCGATCCCCTGCTGGGCCCTCACTCCTAATTGAGCTTCGTACTCTCTGCGATATCGCTCGAGCTCACCTAACTTGGTGTCCGCTTCCAGCAACCTTCTTTCGATCGCAGCCAAACTCTGTGCAAGCCGACGCTGATTCTCATCGACCAATTGCTGCACGGGTTGGAGACGTTTGGCGCGAGTCATTGGGCTGACGCCGGTGAGGAGGTGACCGGTGACGGGTGCCCGGTGACGAGGAAGAACGGCAGTAACCTGCTCACTCGTGCGATCTCTTGGTGTGTAGTCAACTCGTTCATATGGCTGTTCGGAGTCTCGGCCTTTGGTCTTACCCGTCACCCGTCACTCGTCACTCGTCACTCTTTCCCATCAACCCTTTCAATCCCGCCACGCTCGAACCAAAATCCACTCTCTCCTGCAAATCCTGCTGTAGGAACTTCTGCATGTTTGGCCACAGCGCGATCGACGCATCGATTCGCGGGTCGCTCCCTTTGTGATATGCGCCGATCGAGATCAGGTCTCGATTCTGTTGATACGTTGAAAGCGACTGCTTGAACTGCCTTGCAATCACGGTGTGCTCGTGCGGAACGATGTCATGCATCACACGGCTGATCGATGCTTCGATGTCGATCGCGGGATAGTGGCCGGCTTCTGCGATCCGGCGCGACAAGACGACGTGGCCATCGAGAATCGCGCGCGCTGAGTCCGCGATCGGGTCCTGCTGATCATCGCCCTCGGTCAGCACAGTATAGAAGGCAGTGATGGATCCGCGGCCCGACGCTCCGGTACCAGCACGTTCGACCAGTTGCGGAAGACGAGCAAACACCGAAGGCGGGTAACCTTTCGTCGCGGGTGCCTCGCCGATCGCCAGTCCAATCTCACGCTGTGCTTGAGCGAAGCGCGTCAGAGAATCCATGATCAGCAGAACGCTTTTGCCTTGATCGCGGAAGTATTCGGCGATAGCCGTCGCGCGCCACGCACCAT
>JAICPY010000278.1 GCA_025929585.1 Steroidobacter sp. | reverse complement strand
CTGGTGTTGACGCGCAAGTTCGATCAGCGCTGGTCGGCCGACTTCGTCTATTCCTGGAATCGCTACCGAGTGGACGATAACGACGGGCGTGGCGAGTACGACTGGGACTTCAATCGCGAGCACTTCGTCTCTGTCGGCGGGCGTTGGGAAATCAACGATCGATGGCAGGTAGCAGCACGCTGGAAGTATGGCTCCGGGCAACCAACGTACCGCTACACTGTGCACGCCGACGTGCTGGCGCCGAACCCGCCCGTGCGCTATTCGCAAGAAAGGTTCGGTTTGAATACGGATCGCGGCGATGCATTCCATTCACTCGATGTGCGCGTCGACTATCGTCGTCCGATCGGCCCGGTGGATCTTGTGCTGTTCGCGGACGTGCTGAACCTTTACGGCGGTCCAGCTGGCCTACAGCCCGAGTTCAACATCCTGACGGGAGAGATTGTCGACGAGGAGGAGGAAACTTTGCCGCTGCTCGGCCTGACCGTCGAGTACGCCTGGTAAAACGCGTAGTATCTGGCCCATGACCTGCGCAATGAATCGCAACAGGGTAGTCACCAACTGCACAGTATTCGGGCTATGGCCGCTCGGCCGCTCGATGGCGGTCGTGTTGGCGCGTATTTTTTCTAGCGCTGATTCTTAATCTCCTGATGGATACTGCTTGGCTAGCACTCCAATTGGCATGGTCGCATGGTTCGAGGAAGTCCCACGTGGGTTCACCCGTCGATCCGCTTTAGCGAGACCAGCATTGACACGTGTCTGAATTCGCCAACAGAATCCTGTCAAATCGTGTCCAGCACTGCTGTTCTTAAGGCTGCGAAAACTCGAATATCAACACCGGTCTGCCACTTGGTAGTGATCGCGGCACGAGTCGGGCGAGATTCTCCGGCCTTGCCCGCCTGTCGAGCAAGCCGTTGCGTACGAAGGCGACGAGCTGATTGAACTCAGCATCGGTTAGGGTGATCGGCGTCGTCAGCAGCGGATCAATGCACGCTAACACAGGTTCAATTGAGCCGGTCGGGCCGCTCAGATCGGCTGCGAGATTCTGGCTGGCTGGGGTGTAGCTCTGCGCGGACGAAAATACGTTCAGATGATGGCGCATCGCATCCTCCAGGTTCGTGAACGCGCCGTTGTGCATGAATGCTGGCTGTATGGCGACGTTGCGCAGCGGCGAGGTGCGAAACTTGTAGCGATCCGCTGGGTCACCCGTGACCTGTTCCTTGCCAAAGTCCTCGTTGGCGCCAGGCCCATCGAAAGCGTTGTTTGTCACCTGCGGCGCGATCTGCGGGACGCCGATGACGTGATCCTGGAAGTCGCTGAACATCTCGTTCGACTGGCCCGCAACCGCATGGCAGGCGGAACAGCGCGCCGTGCCGAAAAACAACAAGGCGCCTCGCTTCTCATCGTCGGTCAAGGCATTGCGCTGACCACGCCCGAAACGGTCGATCGGCGCATCGGCAAACGTTAGGGAGAACTCAAACTCCGCAATCGCCCGCGCGAACATGTCGTAGGTGATTGAGCCGCCGTCCTGCACTTCGGGGAAAGTCTTGCCGAAGAGCTTGCGGTACTCCTCGATGCCGTTCAATCGCTCCATCACCTCCGCCCGGATGGCATCGTTGTCGCCCACAAAGTCGAATCCCGCCACCTCGGTGCGCTCAGTCGGTGGGATGAACGCTTGCGCAGTGAGCAGGTGCGGTTGCGAGGACAATGACATCGCCTCCGGCGATGGAAACGAAAAGCCCGCGCTGTTATCGAATGGATTGCCCGACAATGCGACGAAGCGCGAGTTCAACATCAGCCTGGGAAAGAAGGCGTTGTTGATGACCATCGGCGCGCGACGCATGTTGCGCGGGCCAGTTCGATTGGGCCCAACAATGCCATTGTTCTGGATGCCGATGGCGATGGACTGCGTGTCGCCGAATCCATGCGTCGGCGAATGGCAGCCCGCGCAGGTATTGTCATTGTTCAGTCCGGTGATTGTGTCAAACCACAACAAGCGCCCCACATCGGCCAGCTTCTGGTCGAGGCGACGGCCAAGCCTGGCTTCGAGTGTGGACTCGATCCGGCCGGTGAAGCCTGCCCCGAGGAGCACGGCCTCCAACTGTTGATCCAATGAGTCGTTACCCGGGAAGGTGTCGCGATGTTGGGCCGAGGCGGTGGACGTCAGCAGAAGCAGGGTGCCGACAGCTAAGACGACCAACCGGACCTTCGCGACCATGCATCGGCTAGACATGAATAGGCCTCCTCTCTTCGAGCAGGCAAGCGAAGCCGATTCTTAGAACCTGCCAGACGACTGCGATGGAATCGCTCTCACAACGATCGCTCTCGCAACGGTCGCTGGCAGGCAGATCGGCGTGTCTCTAGACTCTAGTCCCGAGACTCTAGATGGGATCGCAGAGCAATGGTTCACCCCGGGTGTTCCGCTCCACGAGATTTGCCAGCGGAAGGACATCAAACGGGCCATTGGGATCCGTGTACGTCCAAGCCCAATTGAAGCCCACCGCCAAATGGCCAACGCTGCCATTGCCGTTGAGGATAAAGTTATCCTCCATGCTGATTTGGTGGACGCCTCCGCCGGCAGGTACCTGATCGATGCTGTGGTTCTCATAGACAAATTTGTAGGTGCCCGTTGCGTCCCAAGCGGTGCCCCTGACCACATCATTGATGATGATCGTGGTGCTCCCGTCGGCATTGACTTTCGTAATGGTGACCCGGTGCCGCTCGCCGCTGCCGGTCAGTCCACCCGGAGCGGCAGGGCATTGACCGGCGGGCAGCGTCCAACTCACGGTCCCGTCGTCAACGACGTGGGTGTTTG
>JAICPY010000064.1 GCA_025929585.1 Steroidobacter sp. | reverse complement strand
CACTGCTTTGCGCGAAGATCCTCGCGATGGCTCATTGGTCGTCTCGCCCAGTTATTCGCCCGAGCATGGACCCTTCACAGCAGGCGCCTCGATGTCGCAGCAGATCGTGCTAGACCTATTCAAGAACGTCATCGAAGCCGCCGATGTCTTGGGAGAGACCTCCTTTACAAAAGAGGTGCAAGCGGCGCTAGATCGACTCGACCGTGGTGCCAGAATCGGAAGCTGGGGTCAGCTACAAGAGTGGGGGGCCGATTTGGATGATCGCAAGGACGATCATCGGCATGTGTCGCATCTGTTTGCGCTTCACCCAGGTCGACAAATCTCTCCTTCCACGACCCCACAACTGGCGGAAGCGGCTCGCGTGACGCTCGAAGCACGCGGAGATGGCGGTACAGGATGGAGCAAGGCCTGGAAGATCAACTTCTGGGCGCGACTGCATGATGGCGATCGTGCTCACAAACTCTTGGGCGAGCAGCTGCGTACCAGCACGCTTGCGAATCTATTCGATACGCATCCGCCTTTTCAGATCGACGGCAATTTCGGTGCAACCGCAGGGGTCGCCGAAATGTTGCTGCAGAGCCATCTCGGTACGATCGAGATCTTGCCGGCGTTGCCGAAGGCGTGGTCCGATGGCTTGGTGCGCGGATTGCGTGCGCGCGGCGATGTCACCGTAGATCTTCGGTGGCGGAATCAGCAGGCAGTAGAAATCGTGCTCAAGCCAGGTCGTAGCGGGCCGATCGTGTTGCAAACCGAATTGTGGGCGCAGAAGCACACGTTGACCGAGCAACGCACGAATCACGCCGTTCCAACATCAGGGAAGAGCAAGACAAGAAGCTTCCGTGCCGAAGCCGGGCGCGTTTATGTGCTGAAACGCGTTGGCTCGAATTGAGATGTGACAGCAGGCACGCCGACGCGCGTGTATTTTCTAAAGGCAGGCGAAAACGTTCAGCACAGATCGCGCAGCATTACCTTCTGCGCACCGCCGAGCTGTGCAACCTGCGCTAGGAACAATTCCGCGGCGGCCACCGCGTCAGCCGCGGCCGAGTGACGCTGGTAATCCGGGAGACCGCGTCGGGTGCGGCACGCATCGAGCGTCAGTTCGCCCTGCCGCTCGCGGCCACTGCCGCGCTCCCCCTCGAGTAGCTGTCGCTCCAGAATCATCGTGTCGATGAACGGATTCGGCAGCGAAGTACCTCCCAATCGACGCAGAAGCGTATTGAGGAATCCACGTTCGATGGCGGCGGCGTGCGCGATGATCGCGCGACCGGCCAACTCGGCAAGCAATTGTTCGATCATGGCCTCAGCTTCCGCGGCCTCGTTGAGGTCACTGTCGAGAATTCCGTGAATGACCGCGCTCTGACCCACTCCCTCGGCAGTGTCGTCACGAACGCGAATCTCGCTCGCACTCGCCATGATGATGCGATCGCCACGGACTAACACCCAACCTGCCGCAATGATGTGATCGTTGCGGGTGTCGAGCCCCGTCGTCTCGAAATCGAGCGCAACCATTTCCATGTCCGTTACGCGCGTCCCGCGCGCCGGCAGGGGGTGCTCGAGCAATCGTTGCTGCGCCGGTAATTTGCAGGAACGCCGTGCCAGCGCCAGTCGGATACCCTGCAGTGTGCTCACCGCGGGAAATCCAGGAGCAGGCCCTGCTGAGCTTCGCGAATCACGAGGAACGCCTCCCGTAGAGCTTCTCTTTCGCTGTGGCTGATCTCGCGCGGGTCGAGATGATTGTCCGGCTTTTCGCCGCGGCGCATCTGCTCGGCATGCAAGCGGACCCTGAGACCGGTCAACAGAATGTGAGCTCCAGCCAATCGATCCGCATCTGTGTGGCTCAAACGATTCATGTCTAACATTTGCGCGATCCGCTCCTGAGTACTGGGCACCGTGATGCCCGCTTCGAGCGCGCGCACTCGCACGAGGTCGGTCAATGGCAAGAGCCCGCTCGCTTTAACGTCGAGTGTTTCGCGATTCTCTCCTTGGCTCGCAACTACGAAGCGTCGAAAGAATCCGAGCGGCACGTCGTAGCTCGCGGCCTGTCGCGCCAGAGCCGAAATGAACGCTCCCTTGTCACGGCGAGCGCCACACTCGCCCAGAGCGCGGCTGATTTGCGCGGCGAGCGCATGCTCGCCATCGACGGCACGGAGATCGAAAAAGATGCTGATGCGCAGTACGGCTTCAGGATCCGGAACGGTGGACCACTTTCGAAAATGATCTAACCATCCGGACAGCGGCTGGCGCCACGCATCGGTGATCGCCATGATCTTGCCAGGACAGTAGGGATATCCACAGCCGTTCAGTCCATCGCAAACGATGCGTGCCATCGAGGCAAACCAAGCATCCGCGTTCGCCGGTGCATCGTCGGCATAGACAAGCCCGTTGTCTTGGTCCGTCTTGATGCTCTGTTCGGCGCGCGCTTGCGACCCGAAGACGAGCCATGCGAAAGGTGCTGGCGCGGGCCCAAGCTGTTGCTGAGCAAGGCCGATCAAGCGGCGCATGACTGCATCATTGATCGTGGTCAGGACTTTCGGAATCTGCTCGGCCCGCATCCCTGAGGCCAACAACAGCTCGAACAACCGTGGCACCTCGGCGCAGATCGAAGCGAGATCCTCGATCGATCCCGCTTTCTGGATTTGCGCGGCCAGATAGAGCGGATGACGCGTCTGCAGGGTCATCACGTCACGGGTCGTCAGCATGCCGACCACCCGGCCGTCGCGTGTCAACGGCAGATGATGGATCCCGCGTCCGGCCATCGCGATGATTCCTTCCAACACCGGCCGTGACGCATCGAGCGTCACCGGATCAGTGGTCATGATCTCCCTGACGGACTGCGCCGGATCACGCCCCTGCGCGAGCACGCGGTTGCGTAAGTCGCGATCGGTGACGATGCCGCGAACGCTATCGCCTTCGTTGACGAGCAAGGAGGAAACTGCGTGCTCCGACATGACGCCCGCGGCTTCCGCGATCGTCGTGTCCGTTGTTACCACAACAAGCGGGTGCCGCAACAGCTCGCCCATGGGTGTCATGAAGAGCTCGTGGCCGGACGAGTTTTTCGGCTTTGCCTGTACACCCGCAATGAGCCGCTCCTCCAGACTGCGGATGTAATGCGTGTCGAACTCAGATGAAGCGGCGCGCAAAGCATCGAATGCAACCTGCGGCATGCTCCAGATCAGGCCATCTTCGATCAGCGTGATTCGAGAACGCACCGGCTTGCCGGTAAGTAAAGACTGAACTCCGAAGCTCTCGCCCTCCCCATAGCGACCGACGAGATTGCCATGCCGATCGTGAGCCTCGACGGCACCGCGGCGCAGGAGGTACAGAGTGGCATTCGAATCGCCGATCTCGAGCAACGCTGTACCCTTGCGTCGATAAGTAGCTTCGATCGCCGTTGCAGCACGGTGTCTGAGAGCCGGATCGAGCAAGTCGAAAGGCGGCGTCTGCGCGAGAAACTTTTCGACATCGGCGAGCGCGCTGTTCATGCCGGCATCATAGCGCCAGCGCGCACCCTATCGAGGCGTGCGCCCGTATAATGACTTACCGTCTGCAACACACTGGGAGAGCTGATGTCCGAATTCGACAAGTCTCGTTTTCGGCGCGTCGTGCGGCGGGATGGGTCCGAGGCGCAGGCGGCGCCCGCATTTGGCTGGCGCCCGACCGAGATCTGGACGACGATCCGGTCCCTTATCGGTCTCGGCCGGAAGGCTCGCCAGGATCCGATCGATTCGCCCGCGGCGCTGTCTATTTTTCTCGATGAGCGCGCCAGCTTCGTGGCGCAAACCTCTTTGTATGGTTACCTGCGCACCCGCGCAGGGATGCGCTACCCAGAACTCTTCGATGACGATCCTTTCGTTGCGACCATCAATATCGCCAAGTGGCACCTCTGGCTGGATTGCCTGGCTGATGTGTCGGTATACGCGGGAAGTCGACTTGCGCAACAAGCGCCGCGTGAATCGTCGCGAATCGCGCGGATGATGACGTCGGTGATCGAGAATATCCTGGCGCGAACCGGAACGCCGGCTGAGGCCGGCGGCGAATTCGACTCGCATGCCCGACAGGTTCAAGACCGCGTCGCGCGCACCGACTGGCTGGTGATCGGCGCAGAAGATGCGGCCTTTACGGCGAGTCCCACCGCCCTCGTGCGATGGGCCCCCGTCATGGACGAGCTCAAGGCGCTGGATGAAGAAATCGTCCGCAACTCGGTACGCTTCCGCTGGCAGGAAGTGCGCCGCGACTTCTCGCAGCACCTCGACCTGCAGGCGATGCTCGGAGCGATGCCCTAGGACCCGTTGGTCGTTGACGGTTGGCAGTTGACAGTCAGACGAGCTCTTCGATCGCTCGCGCAAGCTTCCATGCGCCGACGAGCGAGCGAGCGAGAAAACAACGGCGCGACAGCTCCTCTGATGACCCCGATCCCTAGTCCCTAGTCCCTAGTCCCTAACCCCTAGTCCCTAACCCCCATTCTCTCATTCCCTCTCCTACTGCCCCGTCAACAACCGCATCAAATAATAAAGTCCCTGCGCGATCTGTCCTTCGAGCGGAAACGACAGCATGCCCATCACTGAATAGCCCAGCACCCACGGCATGAGATAGAAGCGGACCATATAGAAGAACCACGCTACGTAGAGTGGAACGATTGCGGGAATCAGGAACCCGGGCGTGATCGGCTTGAACAGGCGAAGCAGTGGATCGGTGACGCGGATAAAGAAGCGGCTGAAGAAAAACTTGCTGTCTTCAGGCAGAAACAATCGCATGCCGAAACGGCCAATCAACGTCCACATGATCACACCGAGCACGTAATCGAGCACGATGGCCCAAAGCGGGATTCCTGCAATCACTCGATTCTCCAATAGTTTGCGGTGCGCCGACTCGAACGAATCACACGCGAGCCGCGGCGATTTCGATTCTCCCATACGCAAAAGAGCCGGGGCGAGTCTCCTCGCCCCGGCTCCACAGAGCGTCGCGTGACGCGATCAGGCCTTTGACGGAATGATCGTATCGCCGCTTGGGATGCGCACTTCGTCCACCATGCGCTGCGTCGCTTCGTCCGGTTCGGGCGTGAGCAGTGTCACGACGATCATCGCGATCGCACTGGCGATCGTGCCAACGATGCCGAAACGCAGATCATCGAGTCCTACCCAGGGCTTCGCCAGGCCATACCAGGCTTCCGGGTTGCGCACCGCGAGCAGATACCACCAGCCCACACCTAGTCCGACGACCATGCCTGCAAGTGCACCCTGACGGTTGGCGCGCTTCCACCACACGCCGAGCACCAGTGGAACGAACAGACCAGACATCGCGAAGCAGAATGCCCAAGCCACCGCACCGAGGATGCCGGTAAGCTTCAAGCTCGCAACCGCTGCGCCGCCCGCACCGATTACCAGCAAGAGAACGCGAGCTGTCATCAGGCGCTTCCTCGTCTCTGCCTTCGGATCGATGATCTTGTAGTACAGGTCGTGCGAGAGCGCATTGGCCATCGCCAGCAACAAGCCGTCGGCAGTGGACATTGCCGCTGCCATGCCGCCCGCTGCGACCAAGCCCGAGATCACGTACGGCAGACCGGCGATTTCCGGCGTTGCGAGCACGATGATGTCCGGGTTCAAGAAGAACTCGTTGATCTGCAGGATTCCGTCAGCGTTGCTGTCGCGGATAGCGAGCAGACCGACTTCTCCCCAGTTTCTGATCCAGGCGAGCGAATTCACCTTGTCGATGGAGTCACCGATGATCGAAGTCATCAGATTCGGATCGATCATCTGCAGCTTGCTCAACGTTGCGAGCGCTGGAGCCGAGAAGTACAGCAAGAAGATGAAGAACAGCGACCAAGCAACCGAGGTACGCGCATCGCGCACGGATGGCGTCGTGAAATAGCGCATCAGGATGTGCGGCAGCGAGGCGGTGCCGATCATCATGCACGCCGTCAATGTGACGAACTTCCAGGCAGCCAGCGCACCTTCAGGAGGCGTCGCATGCAGTGTCGTCAGGGCCTTGAGTCCTTCGACGGAATCAACGGCTGCAGTGCCTACACCAAGCAGCGGCTCGAGCTCCATGATGCGCTGGACCGCGGCACCGTACTCAATGTGCGGTAGGAAGCCGAGGCCCTGCTTCATGGACATCCAGAAGATCGGGACGAGGTAGGCGATGATGAGCACGATGTATTGCGCGACCTGCGTCCAGGTCACCGCACGCATGCCGCCCAGCATCGAGCACACCAGGATGCCGAACAGTCCCAGCCATACGCCAATCTCGAACGGAATCAGAAACGCTCGCGCGGCGATGGTGCCGGTAGCGGTGATCTGCGCCGTCACGTAGGTGAAGGATGCGACCACGAGCACCACGATCGCCACGAACCGCGTGAGTTTGCCGCCATAACGCGTACCGATGAAATCCGGCACGGTGTAGCAACCGAATTTGCGAAGGTAAGGCGCCATCAACGTTGCGACGAGGATGTAACCGCCCGTCCAACCGACGATGAAAGCCATGTATGGATGGCCCGACATGAAGATGCCACCCGCCATCGCTACGAAGGAGGCGCCAGACATCCAGTCGGCTGCTGTCGCCATACCGTTGAAGACGGGCGGCACGCTGCGGCCGGCGACGTAATACGCCTCGACCGCCGTTGTGCGCGAAAGAACGCCGATGACAGCGTAGATGACCAGCGTGAACAGCACGAACATGATGCCGATCGTCTGCGCGCTCATCCCGAACTGCTCGCACACGGCCATCAGAGCGAAGAATACGAGGAAGCCGCCCGTATAGATGCCGTAAATCTTGGGCAGATTGTCGATGAAGGACTTGCCTTCCCATTGCATAGCCATGTTCTAGCCCCCTTAGCCCTTGTTGTTGTTTTCTTCGACGCCGAACTTGACGTCGATGGCGTGCTGCTGCCGCGCGAACAGGAACAGCTGGACAACGAACACGATCAGCGAGCCCTGCGCACTGAAGTAGTAGCCCAACGGCCAGCCAAAGAAGTTGATGTTGTTCAGTGGCACGGCGAACCAGTGCACGAGGTACGCAAAGACGAACCAAATGGCCAGATGCACAAACATCAGGTTTCGTGTTCGGCGCCAGTGCTCGGCGCGATCTGCGGGTGAAAGTTGAGCCACGCGTTCTCCCCCTTTCGAATTGATTTCTTTGAATCTAGGCGCTACCTGGACGGCAAAGCCTCCTTTTGGGTGTTGCGAACCTAACAGCGGTCCACCGGGTTGTCAGTGCGACCTTAGTCGAATGACCCGACCGTGGGTTCCGCGTGCGTGCACGCCGGTAATGCACAACCACAACTTTGTTGATAGAACGGGCTGGTGCTCGATGACAGCTTGATCGCCACTGGCGACGCATGCGCACCCTTCTCATCGATTCCCGAGCTCAACCTCCGGAATTCCGCTCGGAAACAGGCGAAGAGGCCTGCCACTCGGAATACGCACTGAGGAACATGAGCGTTTACCAAGACAAGCCGATCTCGACCAAGGTCGAATATGCCGAAGAGCGCCGCCGTTGCAGCATGCAGGGTAGAACAAACACAAGGGCGCGGTTATGACTTCTGCAAAGTTGAATGATGACTGGCGTTCAAACAACCATCGGGAGGTCGCCATGCCGAGTGAGATTCCTCGACTTTGTACGGTGAAGGCCATGCTGGCCTTCGGCTGTTTGATGACCGCGACACCTGCGGTCCACGCCCAGTGGCAGATTCAGCCCACCGACGGCAGCAGCATCAAGTTCGGATTCTTGGCACAGGGTCAAGCCGAATCACTAGACGTGGGAGGCGACTCCTCGCAAAACCTGTTCTTCCGTCGACTACGTATCCTGGGCGGCGGCAAGATCAATGACAAGCTCTCGTTCTTCTTCGAGACCGATAGTCCGAATCTCGGCAAGGGCGCTGCAGACGGCAGCAAGAACGCCGGCGACATGTACATCCAGGACTTCGTTATTACCTACAAACCCGGTGGCGACGCGTTCAATCTCGACGTGGGAATGCTACTCAATGAAGTCTCGTACAACTCGAACCAGTCGGCTGCCAGTCTCATGGCGACTGATTACGGCCCTTATTCGTTCGTATGGTCCGGGCCGCTGCAGGCACGGGTGGGCCGTGATTATGGGGTGCGAGCAAGAGGCTACGTATTCGGTGACCACCTCGAGTACCGCGCGAGCGTCATGCAGGGTACGAGAGGTACTAACTCGACCAATGATTTCCGCTTCCTCGGCCGTTTGATGTTCAACGTGTTCGAAGCCCAGAAGGGACTTTTCTATACGGGCACGACATTGGGCACTAAACAACTTCTGTCGTTCGGTGCCAGCATCGACAAGCAAGAGGATTATCAGACAGTCGGTGTCGACGCCTTCTGGGATCAGCCGTTGGGCGGCGGCAATGGTGTGACCGTCCAAGCCGACTGGAGCAGCCTGGATGGTGATGTCTTCCTAGCTACGCTACCTGAGCAAGACAATCTGCTGATCGAGGCCGGCTTCTATATCAAATCGATCAAGCTGTTGCCCTTCATCCAGTACTCGGAAAGGGACTTCAATGATGCGGCGCTGGCGGATACCGATAAGATCATGGTCGGCGTCGGTTACATGTTCGGCGGCCACAATACGAATTTGAAGGTGTCCTATGGTCAGCACGGAACGGACGGTGGTGAGGATGCCGATGAGTTCTGGCTGCAGCTGCAAGTGTTCCGGTTCTGATGCGCATGAACCGACAGCAACAAGCGAGCCTTTAGTTTGACCACGTTCCGCCCGCGCGTGGGCGCGCGGGCGGGCGTCATGGATGATAGATTGCTTACCCGGTTCTCAATCGATCGCGATCGGTAGACGTGAGCGAGGACGCATCCTAGTAGCACCGGTCTCGATGAATTCGGATTCATCGAGGAATGAAAGAGTTCCGAACGTTGATGTGTTGCGAACCCGATCTGCATGCTTGCTCGTGGCATGTGTCAACGCAGCTTGAAGCGGGTACGTGAAGGATTTCTTACATCAGGATCGCCAACTGCTCTGGTCGGCGATACGCGCGGTTCGCACAGCGAGAGCCGCGTTCGCGGCGGACGCTGCTCAACGCATTGAACCCCTCCGCTTCTCTGAGAAGCGTTCGGGTAAGATCATGCGAACCATGCTACGTACGATACCTGCAATCGGACATGACAAGTGCACAAGACCGGCGCGGTTGCCGATTCAGCGGCCGAGGACTGAGGAGCGCGGCGAGTTTGATTGCTCAACGATTCCATTGCCAGGCATAGCAACATGGCGCAGCTCGGACGCTGAGATGCGAGGAAGGACATGCCTCAGACTGCTCTGATCGCGGATGACCACCCGCTGTTTCGCGAGGCCTTGAAGCTTGCTGTCGCCCAAGCGCTTCCCGGCGTCGCCGTCCGCGAGGCCGACTGTGTCGCTGCTTTGTTTGCCGCGCTTGAAACCGAGGAGGACATCGAGCTGTTGCTACTCGATCTGAATATGCCGGGCGCTCAGGGATTCAGCGCCCTGGTTCAGTCGCGCTCTCATTTTCCGGCTGTGCCCGTCATTGTGATCTCAGGAAGAGAAGATCCCAATATTGTGTCACGCACGCTCGCGCATGGCGCCGCAGGCTTCGTCCACAAATCCGCGCCAATCGCGGAAATCGTCCGTGCACTGCAAACGATTGGTCAAGGAGGAATCTGGGCGCCTGGCACCAGCCAGTCACCGAGTGCGCTTCAAGAAGGCGAGAATGATGCAGCCCGAAGAATCGCGACACTCACTCCACAGCAGTTTCGCGTGTTGTCGATGCTGTGCTCTGGGCTGATCAACAAGCAGATTGCCGGCGAGCTTGGGGTCTCCGAAGCAACGGTGAAGGCCCACATGACGGCAATTCTCGAAAAGCTTGGCGCGACCAACCGCACTCAGGCCGTTCTCATTGCTCAACAGCTAGCACTCGATCAAGCAGCCGGCTCATCCGCGCTGGACTGAACATAGGATCGATGCGCATCGGGCGCGCTATGCATCAGCGCCGCGATGAGCGCGCGCAATGCTGCGGGTCTTACGGGCTTGCGGAGCAATTGGAAGCCTTTAGCACGCGCTTCATGAAGCAGCGCAATGCTTCCGTCCGCTGTAATGAGGGCGCCACGGGCAGCACCGCCCGCCGAGATGCGATCGGTGAGCTGGACTAGCAAATCCAAACCGATGGGCTGACCATGCAGGTGGTAGTCCGCTAGAACCAGGTCGATGCGGTAGTGACGGATTGCCTCATGCGCCTGTTCGGCGTTCTCCACGCCAATCACGCGCATCTCCCATCGAGTGAGCAGCTCACGCAATCCATCCAAAATGTTGACGTCGTCCTCGACGCACAACACCTGTACCGCGCGCAGCGTGCCCGAGCCTGCCTTGTAATCAACTGTGACACCAGGCAACGCCAGGCGCGGAACAGCCTGCGCAACCCGTGCCACCCGAATACCGAAGCAGCTGCCGCGCGCGGGAACCGAGCTCACGGTGAGCCGTGCCGAGAGCAGGCGCGCGATACGATCGCAGATAGATAACCCTAACCCCAAACCCTTCTCGCCCCACGGCGATTGACGGTCCAAGCGCTGAAACTCATCGAATACCACGCGCAAGCCTTCGGTCGGAATACCGGGACCAGTATCGTGCACCTGCAGCTCGACCTCGCTCGCGCCTCGGCGTCGGCAGCCCAGCACGATGCACCCAGTGCGTGTGTAACGCAGCGCATTGCTCAAGAAGTTCTGCAACACCCGCCGCAACATGCGCTGATCCGAGCGCACGCACAACTTCGTCGCACAAACTTTCAAGCGAATTCCACGCTGCGCGGCAATGGGTGCGTACTGCTCTTGCAAAGACTCCAGAAGCGGCGCAACTGGGAATTCGGTGATGTCGGGCCGGATACCGCCCGCATCCAAGCGCGAGATATCGAGCAGCGCATCCAGCAATTCGTCAGCTGCACATAGCGAATTATCTACTCTCTCTGCAAGTCGTTTTAGCTCGGCATCGTGCGAAGCTTTGTCTTGAAGCGCTGCATTGAACAGACGCGCCGCATTCAATGGCTGCAACAAGTCGTGGCTGGCGGCAGCAACGAAGCGTGTCTTCGATAAATTCGCCTGTTCGGCTATCGCGGTGGCGCGCGCCAACTGATGAGTTCGTTCTTCGACGCGCTGTTCGAGTGTCTCATTGATGACTCGCAGCTCCTGCTCTACGCGCTTGTAACTGGTGACATCGCTGAACGTCATGACGAAGCCGCCGTCATGCAAAGGCTGCCCGCGCACTTCGATGACTCGGCCATCGGGGCGCTGCCGTTCGGAAACATGCGTAGACCCGGAGCGCATGTATTGGAGGCGGCGGGCCACATGATGCTCCGGATCACCCGGACCGCACCATCCCCTCTCGGCGTTGCAGCGAATCAACTCGGCGACCGGCCGTCCCACATAGACGAATCCCGGCGGATAATCGAACATGTCGAGGTAGCGCTGATTCCACGCCACGAGCTCCATGTCGGCATTCACTACGCTGATGCCCTGAGGCATGTTATCCATCATCGCTTCGAGCAGCTCGCGATTGATGCGTAATCTCTCGGTTGCCTCGTCGAACAGCGCGACGATCTCGGCGAGTTTCAATCCTGCACCGCGCAGCACGCTCGTGAGCACCATGCGAGCGGAGGATGCCCCCAGAGCGCCGGCGAGCTCGCGTTCAAGCAATTGCAGGAGGCCCACATCAGCGCGCTGTGTGGGCAACAGCTCGCGGCCTTGTTCCTGTGAATGGCGATCCAACAATCGGTTCGCTGCCGCGGCGCCCAGTAAACGCTCTGCGAGCTCCGTGAGATCGCCAATGGTTGCTGAGCCGGGCAAGAGCTTCGAGGATCGTGTCGCAGAGACTTCTTCGCTCAGGAATTCGCTCGCGGCTTGCAGCCGCTCACGGATGGCAGGCGGATGGCGCAGTGAAATTCCGATCAATACAGCGGCGTTGACGAACAAAGACCAGAAAACGCCATGTGTAACCGTATCTCCGCCGATTCCCAACAGCGAATAGGGAGCCAGAAGAGAGATGCTGAAGGGGCCCTCGTTCACCCACGCCGGAGCCGCTCCGCTGGTAGATACCAGAGCGGGCAGCAATAGGGTGTAGATCCAAAGCGCAAAGCCCGCGCACAAGCCCGCAATTACGCCTTGTCGGCTCGCGCCGGCCCAATACACGCAGGCAATGACAGCCGGTGCGAACTGCGCAACCGCGGCGAACGCGAGCAAGCCCATCGAAGCCAGACTAGGTGCTTCGGGAACCGACCGAAAAAACGCATAGGCGCCCAGCAAGATGCCGAAAATGGCGACGCGGCGAATCCACAAGATGGAAGTCGATGCGGTCGAGCGGTCATTGAGCGACACGATCCCTAACCGCCACAACGCGGGCAACACCAGATCGTTACTGATCATGGTCGAAAGCGCGACACTTGCAACGATGACCATGCCGGTCGCTGCGGAAAACCCGCCTAGATAAGCGAGTAGCGCCAGCCATTCATGGCCTGCCGACAGCGGCAGCCATAGCACGAACGCATCCGGACTGACGTTCTCTCGTGCGGAGGCATCGATCGACAGGACCGCAGCGACGATCGGAACGACGACGATACTGATCAGCGCGAGGTAGCCTGGAAACCACCAGCGAGCGCGACGGATATCCGAGACATCTGCGCACTCGACTACGCCGACCTGAAACTGCCGCGGTAGACAAAAGATCGCAATGAAGGAAAGCAATGTCTGCGTGAGGAATGCCGAAGGTTGTTCCACTTCTTCGGGAAACGCCCTGGCGGTGTCGACGACGGTGCCGAAATCATCGATTACGAATAGGGCGAAGACGCCAACCAGCAGCAAGGCAAGCAGCTTGATGACGGACTCCGCGGCGATCGCGAGCATCATGCCGGGATGATGCTCGGTCGCATCCACCTCACGCGTTCCGAACAGGCTGGCAAACAACGCCAGCATCATCGCTACGATGAAGGTGCTGTCGTTGTACCACGCAACGTTCTCCAGGATCTCGTGCGGTCCAGCCATCACCTCGATGCTCATCGAGATCGCCTTGAGCTGCAGCGCGAGATAGGGAATCGCGGCCGTCAGCGCGATGATCGATACGATGATGGCGATCGGTTGTGAGCGGCCGAAGCGCGCGGAGAGCAAATCCGCAATCGACGTGGCGTTACGCTGCTTCGCGATCCTGGCCATGCGCTCGAAGAACGGCAGCGCAAACATGAACAACAGGATCGGACCGAGATAAATCGGCAAGTACGACAGACCTGACCGCGCCGCTGTACCGACCGCACCATAGAATGTCCAGCTCGAGCAATAGACGGCGAGAGCCAAGCTATAGATGAGCGCGCGGTATTGCGTATTGCTCGGGTAAAAGCGCGTGCGATCGCCCCACCATGCGACGAGGAACAGCCCACCTACGTAGGCGAGCGAAACCAACAGCAATCCCCAGCCAGAAATCATGTGCCCCCTAGCTGCTCGGCATACAGGTTCGCGCAAGAACCCGCAGCTCGAATATCACAGGTCTTCGCCTGCTTTGCGCCCTTGTTAGTCCGAGAGTACCAAATCTCCCGTCCGGGATCAGGGGGATCGGCATTGGTTGACGGTTGGCAGTTGACGATCAGAGAAGACGTTTCCTTCGGCCGTCAACCGACAACGGCTTCATTAAGCGGCCTTCCCATTCGGGCATGGCACTTGGTTAAGGCGTTGACGGTCGACAGTTAACGGCCAGATCAAGACGGCCCTCTTGCTGCCAACCGTCAACGGTCAACCGCCAACCTGCCGCTTAGCGAAGCGGCATTAGCGTGACGCAGAACCCAGGGAGTAAGGCGAGCGCTCAAGCTTGTGCCGCGTAGGCCGAATCTAGGCGATGAGATGGCTTTATCTTGCGTGCGGCACACGTGACATAAGGCTTGGGGCGTCTACTCGCACGACAGTCATCATGCTGAAACTGACCAAACGCAAATGGGCCGGAGTCGCCGCGGCTGCCGCACTTGCGGGCGCGATCGTGTCTGCGTCCTCGCTGGCGCATGCCCTGGGATTGCATGTCTTCACTTTGCTCATCGCGGCGCTAGCCGCTGGCGTCACTTACTCGTTTTGCGTCTCGGCATCCAGCTCTCGCGCACTCGCGACCGAAGTGGGACAACATGTCGATCGAATCATGATCGGTGGTGCCGAGACATCTTTCTTTCTTGACTCGCTGAAGAAAAAAGTGGCTTCCGACGTCGAGCTCGCCACACAAATCTCCAACAGCACCGAAGAGATCGCCGAATCGACCGAAGGGATTGCACAAAAGGCTGACCAAGCCTCGAAGGTTGCCAGTGCGGTCTTGCAAGAATGCGCCCGCGGGCGAGCGGAGATCGCAAGCGGCGTTGCCAAGATCCGTGGCGCCCGCGAAAACGCCGTCGCTGCTTCCAACAACATGGCAGCGCTGCAACAAAAATCATCGAAGATTCAGGTGATCGCGGATGTCATCAACGAGATCGCCACACGCACCAACTTAGTTGCCTTGAACGCGGCCATCGAAGCCGCTCGCGCAGGCGAGCGTGGCCGAGGATTCGCTGTGGTGGCGCAAGAGGTCCGACACCTGGCACAGCGAACCAAGACCGCAACCTTCGAAATCGCGACCATGCTGCGTGAGATTCACGAGGACGCGGATCGCTCCGCGCGCGGCATGCAGTCGCTCGCCGAGGAAGTCAGCGATGCCACCGCGCCCGCGGAGCGAGCCGTCACAATGCTCGATCAGATCCGACAGCTCGCTGCACAGTCCGATGGCCAGGTTCAATCGATCGCCACGATGGCGCGCAATCACGTCACGACAACGACAACCATTTCACAATCGGTGAAAAACATCCTGGACGGCCTGGAGCGCAGCGAGCGAGAGCTGCCGCTCGCCGCAGGTGCAGTGCTGATGCTGGCCGAAACCGCCGAGAAAGTATTCGCCGCGATCAGTCCGCACTCGCAGTCGGGTGCGCACGATTCGATGCGCGAGCTCGCCCAACAGTGTGCACGCCGCGTTGGCGCTCTGTTCGAACAAGCGATTGCCGCTGGCCGAATCAGCGAGGCCGATTTGTTCGACCGCGATCATCGACCCATACCCGGAACGAATCCACCCAAGTACACGACGAAGTTCGATGAGTTCACCGATCGCACCCTTCCGGAAATTCAAGAACCTTTGCTGACTCAGTATCCGGGCATCGCGTACGCCGGTGCGGTCGACGAGCGAGGCTACTTCCCCACGCACAATCGCCGCTACTCGAAGCCGCTCACAGGTCACTATGAAGTGGATCTTGCGAATAATCGGACCAAGCGCATCTTCAGCGACCGCACCGGATCACGTTGCGGAGCGCATCGCGATCCCTTCCTGCTGCAAACCTACAAACGCGATACGGGCGAGGTCATGCACGATGTTTCCGCGCCGATCTACGTGCGCGGCCGCCACTGGGGCGGTTTCCGAATCGGCTACAAGACGCTCGCGCAGACGCATTTGATCGAGGAACAGCCGACGGTGCAGGTCCACCATAGTCAGGCGCAAATTAAGGCGGCGTAACGCGGCCTGCGGAGGGGCGCACAAGATCCGCCGAGAAGATACAAGTTCCCCTATCCGCACGCGCTGAACATTCTTTGCGTTCCCTTCTCAACGTAGCGATCGTTGCCTCACGCTGCGCGATGCACATTTCCGCGTCCACCGTTACACTGACGGTCTCGATCTTCTTTCGGAGAGGGTGATGTTCACGAAGTACTTTTTACTCGTCACTCTGCTGCTGATCGGCAGCGCAAGCTGGGCTCATCATGGATGGAGCTCATACGATGCGAACAAGACTTTGAAGCTGACGGTGCCGCTCGCCGAGGTGCGCTATCGCAATCCTCACGCCGAAGTGGAGGTCGAACACGAAGGCAAGCGCTGGCTGGTCATTCTCGCTCCGATCAGCCGAATGGAATCTCGTGGATTGCCGAGCGATGCGCTTGCAGCCGGCAAAACGGTCACGATCGAGGGATATCCGCGCTCGGATGGATCGGCAGAAATTCGCGCCGAGCGAATTACGGTAGACGGTAAGACCATCGAGTTGCGTTGAGGTGGATGTCGGCACCTGGGCAGCGTGGCTGGAGGCCTCCTCGCTCGGGCATTGGATGCGATCTTCTGCCCTCGCCTACCCGGTCGCGAACGTCTTGCACTTGCTCGGTCTCGTCCTGCTGGTCGGGCCGATCATGATCTTGGATTGTCGTCTGCTCGGTTTCGCTCGCTGGCTTCCTCTAATCGAAACCAACGCCTTGCTGACCCGATGGGCCATGATGGGGCTGACATTGTTGGTTGTCGCCGGCATCTCGATGTTCGCTGCGGATGCAGGACCGCTGGCCTCCAATTCGATCATGCAGTTGAAGCTGCTGCTGATTGCGGCCGGCATTGCAAACGCGCTGTTGTTTCGGCGGCTATGGCAGCAGCGCCTGGCGAGCTGGGATTTGAATCCTCCCAGCCTTGGACGCGCACAGGCGTTGTGCTCGATGCTCATCTGGCTTGTCGTGGGTACGCTCGGTCGATGGATCGCGTACGCTTGAGTCTGCGTCGAGCCGCACGGGGTCCACCCTGCACTGGTCTAACAGCGCATTCAGCCTCTATCATTCACATCTCCACAGCCAACCAGATCCAAACATCATGAGCGCGACTGCTGCATCGTCGAGTTTTGAGCCCAAGTACATGAAGTTGAGCGTCCTCACCGCGGCATTGCAGGAATTGACGCCACGCGAGAAGCGCGATCCGGATCCCGATCTCGCGATCGAGGAATGGCTCGAGTTTTCACGTGACATCGGCTCGCCGAACATTCAGCTCTCCGCGGCTCTACATCCAAGCCAAAGCGATGTGCCTGCGGAGGCAATGCTGGACCCGGTTGCGAACACGCTGGATCTGCGGGAGCCCTTCAGCAAACAACGTGCAGCGCGTGTTCTCGCTGCGATGCGCTCCACGGGCGTAGGTCTCTCCGATGTCGGCTACTTCGACAACATGCTCGCCGCCGATGCAAGCTCGCGAAAGCAGAAACACGACTTCATGCTGCGCGTGTTCGACGCGGCCGTACTGCTGGGTACGGATGCGGTCTGCGGATTCGTCGGCCGCAATCCTCAATTGGAGATGGATCAAAACTTGGAGATGTTCGAAAGCGTGTTCATTCCGCTGCTCAAGGAAGCAAAGGCGCGCGGGCTGACCTATCGAGTCGAACAATGTCCGATGCCGGGCTGGAACGTCACCGACAAGTGGCATAACAACATTGCCTATGCACCGGCTCCCTGGATTGCGCTGCATCGTATTTGCGAGCGACACGGCGTCGGCGATCAATTCCGAATTCATTACGATCCTTCGCATTCCATCCTGATGGGCCAGGACACTCGTTCGATGTTTCAGTATCTCAAGGACGAGGGATACAACTTCCTGATTGCCGGATTCCACGTGAAAGGCCAAGTCGTCGACGCGCGTGGCGTGTCCGCATGGGGTTATGGCGGTCAGACGATGCAGCGCGGCGATTGGATCAAAGGGCAGCCTTCGCCGAATCCGGCCGACCAAGCAAATGCGTGGAAGAAGCAGGTCGTATTGTGCGAACACGAGTTGCCGGGCACGGCACGCCACGATCCTCTTGCCTATTTGCAGAATCGAACCGTGGACTGGCTCGATCACCAACTCGCTGCTCGTGAGCTATTGAGTATCGACCCGGCGAAAACCTACCTCGTCGTCGAGCACGAGTACCCGAAAGCTCGCATTCAAGACAAGGCGAAGCTCGCGCCCATCCTCAAAGGCTCACTCGCCTTCGTCAAAGCCATCGATGAAGCCGCAGCCGCGATGTACGCACTCCAGAATGAAGTGCTGGCTTCGCAGGGCATTCCGGTGCAAGGAGTGGGCCGCGAAGCGTATAGGAGCTGAGGCGCGCGATTCGCGCGGTGGATGAGGTGTAGAGGTGTAGAGGTGTAGAGTCAGAGTCGAAGCCTGCGCTCCGAATCCGACCTTACACGGCCTACACCTTACACCTCTCTCACGTCCTCGCCCTCAATGCGTGAGCCTGAAATCCACGCGCTCGGCGCTCGGCACGCAGAAGATGTCGATCGGATTTGTGCGACCGCGAAGGATCAAAGACGGCAGGGGCAACGCTTGTAGATCGAAGCCCTGCTCGTCCAAAGAAGCCTTTACGGTATCGGAGAACAGCATCTCCCCTGCCCGCGCGCGTTGGCCGAGGCGGGAAGCCACGTTCACGGCATCGCCAATGATGGTGTAGTTCATATACGCAGCGGAACCCACATTGCCTGCGACTACATCGCCCACGTTGATCCCGATGCCGAGTCCCGTTTCGACGCCGTAACGCTCTTTCCAGATATCGGCGAGCTCGGCGAACTCATCGAGCATTTCGCGCGCAGCTCGAATTGCGCGTAAAGGACCATCGCTTTGTTCGATCGGCACGCCAAAGCCCACCATCAAGCTGTCTCCCGCCATACTGAAGACAGTGCCCTCGTAGCGGAACGTGATGTCGGTGAGTAGCGCAAAGAATTCATTCAGCAAGTCCACCGTCGCAGAGGGCTGCAGCCTTTCTGCCAGACTCGTGAAGCCTCGCATGTCGGCGAACATGATTGCGGCCCGCGTCCGCAATTGCAGGCCACCGAAGACCGTATCGCGCAACTCTGGGTTCGCTAGAATCTGATCGGCAAGCTTCGGTGATATATAGCGGCGAAACGCACAGCGGATCGCTTCGCGGCGTTTGACTTCATCGGCCAACTGCTCGGCGGCGAGTTGTCGCCTGGACGCGCTCAATTTGAGCAACGCGCGCACTCGAACCAGAAATTCTTCACGGCGCACGTGATGCAACAGAAAATCATCGACGCCCGCCTCGAACGCCGCGAGGCGCGATTTTGCCGAGCGAGCCAGCGCTAATACCGGCAGGAACACCGTTGCCGGATTCGTCTTCAATACGCTGCAGACCTGAACTAGCGCAGTGAGATCGCCGATGACATCGACGATGATGAAATCCGGAGGGCGTACTGAGGTGCTGGCGATGATTTGATCGGCGCCGATTACATCGCATACCTCGATATCCGAAGCTTCCGTAAGCTTGGACAGCAAGACCGGGCTTGCAGGACTTGCGCTAACTAGCAATGCACGGAAATTAGGAACGGTCATGAGAACAATCGACGGAAGCGAACCATGACTTGCGGCGCTCACCTGCGGCGATTTGGTTTCTTGATGCGAAGTGCGACAAGAGTTGCCTCTACCCGAGGTCAGGAGTGCCGGCCTGCAATATCTACATGCGTTCGTTCCCTGTCAACAGCTACGGGGACCTCGAGCGCGGCACGCAGTCTGCAATTCAAATGTCGCTTGCTTGAATGAGAGCTTCCCTAATTCTTGATCAGACAAGCCATGAACTCAGTCATTGGGAGTGCTTCGAGCCTGGAGCGATCGGCGAAGGTCGACTTGATCGCCTCGCTCTGCTTCGGCGAAAAATGGGCCGTCACCGCCGATTCGAATTTCTTGACCAGTACCGGCATGGCCTCGGCGCGACGATTGCGATGCCCTAGAGGGAAGTCAACGGCCACCCGCTCGGTATGTGTGCCGTCCCGGAAAAATACCTGGATAGCGTTTCCTATGTAGCGTTTGTCAGCCGCGTAGTAGTCGCGAGTGAGCTGTTCGTTTTCCCGCACCTGCATCTTCGTGCGCAACGCATCGATCCGCGGATCGCGCGCAATGGTGTCTTCATAATCTTCGGCGCGCAGGCGGCCAAAGATAAGCGGAATCGCGACCATGTATTGGATGCAATGATCACGATCTGCCGGATTCGCCAATGGGCCAGTCTTATCGATGATGCGTACGCCCGGTTCCTGAGTTTCGATCACGACACGCTCGATTTCATCCAATCTCGCGCTTACGTGCGGGTGTAGCGCCATCGCAGCTTCGACTGCTGTCTGCGCATGGAACTCGGCGGGATAGGAGATTTTGAACAACACGTTCTCCATGACGTACGTGCCGAAGGGCTGCGGAAGCGAAAGCGCTTTGCCTTTGAACAGCACGTCTTGAAATCCCCAAGTCTCGGCGCTCAACGCAGATGGATATCCCATCTCTCCGCTCAACGCGATCAACGCCAACCGTACCGCTCGGCTCGTCGCATCTCCCGCTGCCCAGCTTTTACGTGAGCCGGTATTCGGCGCGTGACGATAGGTTCGCAGCGCACCGCCGTCGATCCACGCGTTCGAGACCGCGTTGATGATCTGCGACTTCGATGCTCCCAACATCGCTGCAGTCACAGCTGTCGATGCGACACGCACGAGCAAGACATGATCCAGACCGACACGGTTAAAGCTGTTCTCGAGCGCGAGTACGCCTTGGATCTCGTGAGCCTTGATCATCGCGCCGAGCAGGTGGCGCACCGTAGCCACTTTCTTGCCGTGAGCTGCGTCTTTGCGAGCCAGATAATCCGCGACCGCCAAAATGCCGCCCAGATTGTCCGAGGGGTGACCCCACTCCGCCGCAAGCCACGTATCGTTGAAGTCGAGCCAGCGCACCATCGCGCCGATATTGAAAGCGGCTGCCACCGGGTCGAGCTCGAACGATGTTCCCGGCACACGCGCCCCTCCGGGCATCGTTGCGCCCGGAACCACCGGCCCCAGCAGCTTCGTACAAGCCGGGTACTTCAAAGCCTGAAAGCCGCACGCGAGCGTATCCATCAAACAGTAGTACGCAGTCTCGTACGCCAGATCACTCTTGATCTTGTACGACAGCGCGTATTCAGCGATGTCGATGAGCAATGAATCGGGATTGGGGCGGGAGGCGGATCTGGAATCGGACATGTTCAATTGTGTGGTGACGGGGTGACGGGTGACGGGTGACGGGTGACGGGTGACGGGTGACGGGTGACGGGTGACGGGTGACGGGTGACGGGTGACGGGTGACGGGTGACGGGTGACGGGTGACGGGCAAGAAGGATGACCCAGAACTTGTAAGTGTCAACCTTGAATGCAACGATCAAAAAGGTGGAGCGCTTCCGTTTTTTCTTGCTCGTCACCCGTCACTCGTCACCGTCACTATCTCCGCTCCCCAATCGGCACAAACTCCACCTTCTCCGGCCCCACGTAGTTCGCGCTCGGGCGAATGATCTTGCCATCCGTGCGTTGCTCGATGACGTGCGCGGACCAGCCCGTCGTGCGCGCAAGCACGAATAGAGGCGTGAACATCGTGGTGGGAATGCCCATCAAGTGATAGGACACCGCCGAATACCAGTCGAGATTCGGGAACATATTTTTTGCTTGTTTCATGACGCTTTCCAGACGCTCGGCAATCGAGAACATCTTGTTGTCGCCACTGTCGTTCGCGAGTTTCCGTGCGACTTCCTTGATCACTTGGTTGCGGGGATCTGAAACGGTGTACACCGGATGACCGAAGCCGATAATCACTTCCTTGTTGGCGACACGTTTACGAATATCGGCTTCAGCTTCATCGGCAGAGTCATAGCGTTGCTGGATATCAAAAGCGACTTCGTTTGCTCCGCCATGCTTTGGACCTCGCAATGCGCCGATCGCACCGGCAATGCAGGAATACATATCCGAGCCGGTGCCGGCGATCACACGAGCGGCAAAGGTGGATGCGTTGAATTCATGCTCCGCATAGAGAATCAGTGAGGTATGCATCGCACCGATCCACTGTTTGGAGGGTGAGCGGCCGTGCAGCAGATGAAGGAAATGTCCGCCGACCGAATCGTCATCCGTTTCGACGTCGATACGCTTGCCGGAAATGCTGTAGTGATACCAATAGACCAGCATCGATCCGAGGCTTGCGATCAAACGATCGGCGATCTCGCGTGCTCCGGCATGATTGTGATCCTCTTTTTCCGGAAGCACGCAACCGAGCGCCGATACGCCAGTGCGCATCACATCCATCGGATGACTCGCCGCAGGGAGCTGCTCCAGGACGGCTCTCACGGTCGCAGGTAAGCCTCGGAGCCTTGCAAGTTTCGCCTTGTATACCTCGAGCTCGGTTTGCGTCGGAAGCTTGCCGTGGATGAGAAGATAGGCAATCTCTTCGAACTCGCACCGCTCTGCGATATCCAGAATGTCGTAGCCGCGATACTGCAGATCGTTGCCGCTTCGTCCGACGGTGCACAATGCGGTATTGCCCGCCGGCACACCCGAAAGCGCCACTGATTTCTTCGGTTTTGGAGCTGATGCAGCTTCACTCATCGCGTAACACCCGTTGATGAGATGTGGATTGGGTTTTGGGTTGGGACTGGACTTGGGACTGGGGACTGAGATCGGGGATCGGGGACCGGGGATCGAGACTGGCAATTCCATCTAAGTCCCTAATCCCTGATCCCCGGTCCCTGATCCCTGATCCCTGATCCCTAGTCCCCGCCCTTCTCCCGCCCGAACAACTCATCGATCTTGCGCTCGTACTCATGATAGCCAAGCACGTCGTAGAGCTCGCTGCGTGTTTGCATACGATCGAGCGCAGCCTGCTGTGTTCCGTCGCGCCGAATCGTTTGATACACCGTCTCCGCAGCGCGGTTCATCGCGCGAAAGGCGGATAGAGGGTAAAGCACCAGCCTCACGCCTGCATTGCGGAGTTCCTCGACAGTGAACAACGGCGTGCGACCGAACTCGGTGATATTCGCAAGCACTGGCACATCGACGGCTGAAGTGAACTGGCGATACTCCTCCAGTGTCCTCAATGCCTCCGCAAAGATCATATCGGCACCGGCCTCGACATAGCGGCGGGCGCGGTCGATCGCTGCAGCTTGCCCTTCGACGGCGTGAGCATCAGTGCGAGCCATTACGACGAAATTATCGGTGCGGGCATCCACCGCAGCTTTGATCCGATCCGACATCTCCTGCGCGGATACCAGCGCCTTGCCCGGTCGATGTCCGCAACGTTTGGTTTGGACCTGATCCTCCAGATGCATCCCAGCCGCTCCAGCGCGAACCAATTCGCGAGTCGTCCTCGCGATGCTCAACGCAGCTCCAAACCCCGTATCGGCATCGACTAGCAACGGAAGCGTACAAACAGAGCTGATGCGCCGCACGTCTTCGCAAACTTCGCTGAGCGTCGTCATGCCAAGATCAGGCAGACCGAAGGATGCGTTCGCGACGCCCGCTCCAGAAAGATAGATCGCTTTGAATGCTGCACGCTGCGCGAGGAGCGCGCTATAAGCATTGATCGTTCCCACGATCTGCAGAGGGCTCTCCGCCTCGACAGCGGCTCTCAGCTGATCACCGGCAGATGTGCTCATGAAATCTCCACGAATCCGTGATGAGCAACATCGTACAGGAGGCGGAGCCGAAGATGAGTCCTTAGTCCGCAGTCCGCAGTCCGCAGGTCAGAAGCGCTAGCATTTGCCACAGGCGCAAGTGTTCTGGCTACGGACTATGGACTGTGGACCACAGACTTAACGGGCGGAGCCGAAGGCGAGTCCGTATAGGAAGGTGAGTCCGTAGTCTGCAGTCCGTGGTCCGCAGGTAAGAAAGACGCGCGCGCCGCCGCTTCTGGCTACGGACTATGGACTGCGGACTACGGACTCAAGCGGAGCCGGCGAGACCTTCGCCGGCTCCGAGTCTTCACGCACTCGCCACTTGAATACGGCGAGGCTGAGCTTTCGGCTGCTTCGGAATCGTCACTTCCACGATGCCGTTGCGACCCGCGGCGTGCACATTTGCCGCATCGACCGTATCAGGCAGGGTGAAGCGGCGATGGAAACGACCGTACGGGCGTTCGGTCCGCGTGCGTTCCACATCCTTAGTGTCTGCAGGACGAGCGCGCTCACCGCTGAGCGACAGCACGCCTTTGTCCAGCGTGATATCTATGGCGGCGAGGTCAACACCGGGAACGTCGAGGCGCAATACGAAGCGATCGTTGTATTCCTCGATGTCCGCGGGTGGAATCCAGTCCGCGGTGGCGGCAGAGCTTGCGCCTGCTTGGTCGAAATCTCTTTCCAAAATCCGGTTGAGTTGTCCATGAAGTTGATTCAAGACACTCCAAGGTTCGTAACGTACGAGGGCCATGATGATCGTCTCCAGTGAAATACGACTTGAGTTCGCACCACACGTTCGCGAGTGCGTGTTGATCCTGGAGATAGGGAGCCCGCGGAAAATTTCAAGCGTGACCTGTATTGCTATAGGCTGAAGGCTCGAGACGCCGGCGCAGCTACACTGTGCTTGTCCTGCAGACAATGAGACCGATGAAACCGATCACAACTTTACTATGCCTGGGTGCAGTGCTCTGGTGCCAAGGAGCATGGACTGCCGAGCGGTATGACACCGAATTCGTAGCTGAGATCAAGCCTGCAGCCGGCGTAATTGCACTCGAGATCCACCTCAAAGGCGAACATCTGCCTAGCCGCATCCGGTTGCGCATCGATAAAAGCCGCCATCGCAAATTCCGCTCGACCGATCCCATCGAAGTACACGCTCGTGAAGTAATTTGGCGCCCACAGGGAAAGCTCTCGCGCCTGAGCTACGAGTTCGTGGTGAATCATGAGCGCACT
>JAICPY010000060.1 GCA_025929585.1 Steroidobacter sp. | reverse complement strand
GCCGCCAGCGTTCAATCTGAGCCAGGATCAAACTCTTCACTTGAAGGCTTTTAGACCTAATTGAAGTGATGAGAGCATCCAATAAGCTCTACTGGCTAAATTGGTTACTCAACATCGTATTGCGTTTCGCAACGAACCGACGCGAGTCCCCACACAAATTACCTGTTCAACTTGTTAAAGAGCGATCTACACGCGGGGCGTAGACAGAAGCGGAATTATAACCGCGAACCGGGTTCCGTCAACAGCCAGCAGGGCTGATTGTCGACTTCTTCTGGGGTTCGCGCTTCGGCTTTGCAACCGAAGTCATCCGCGAGGGCGCGCATATTACTTCGCCGCACCCCGGAGTCAACACCTGCTGCAAAAGATTTTTTCTGCGGCGGTAACTCACGTCGTGATTCATGGAGTTGCGTTAGCTAAGAATCGTGTCGCAAACCTCCACGCTCAAAGAGATGGGGTGTGAAACGATTCTTTCTAGTGAGCCGAACCCCTAAGCGTGGTCAGCCTTTCTTGTCAGTGTGATTTCCACGAACACTCGCTTGCCGACTTGCACGAGATACGTGGCGCCGGGCGTGAGTTGTGCTTTCGTGTTCGAAACCTTCTCGCCATCGATGCGAATGCCGCCTTGCTCGATCAGGCGAAACGCATGAGAAGTGCTTGGTACTAGGCCACTTTGCTTCAATAGCGCGGCAACACCGATGTTGCTGCCATCGATTTCTTCGGTGCGCTTGGGTACATCTAATGGCACTTCACGTTGCTGACTGCGAGCGGTGAAGTTTTCGCGAGCACGTTTTGCGGCTTCTTCACCGTGAAATCGCGTGGTGATTTCACCTGCGAGGTCGAACTTGGCCTCCATCGGGTTGCGCCCTGCGTTCACCTGATCGCGCACTTTCGCGAGATCCCCACTCGCGCGAAACGACAGCAGGTCAAAGTACCTCCACATCAATTCGTCCGAGATCGACATGATCTTCCCGAACATGTCATCGGGCTGCTCATCGACACCAACATAGTTACCCAGAGATTTCGACATCTTGTTGACACCATCGAGCCCCTCCAACAAGGGCATCGTGAGTACAACTTGCGGCTCCTGCCCGTATGCTTCTTGCAATTGGCGCCCGACCAGCAGATTGAATTTTTGATCCGTTCCGCCAAGCTCGACGTCCGCCTGAAGAGCAACCGAGTCATAGCCTTGGACAAGCGGATACAAGAACTCGTGAATCGCGATCGCCTGACCGCCTTTGTAGCGTTTGCTGAAATCATCACGTTCAAGCATCCGGGCCACCGTATGTTTCGCAGCGAGTTGGATCAACCCGGCCGCGCCCATGCGATTCATCCAGCTGGAGTTGAATTCCACTCGCGTGCGCGCCGGATCCAATATCTTGAAAATCTGCTGTTGATAGGTTTGCGCGTTAGCTAGCACTTCTTCCGGCGTCAATGCCGGACGCGTGGCATTACGCCCCGTGGGGTCGCCGATCAATCCAGTGAAGTCGCCGATGAGAAAAATCACCTCATGGCCGAGCACCTGAAATTGGCGCATTTTATTGATGAGGACCGTGTGGCCGAGGTGCAAATCGGGGGCTGTCGGATCGAAGCCGGCCTTCACGCGCAGAGGCGTTCCACGGCCGAGCTTCTTCAGCAAATCGGCTTCGAGCAAGATCTCGGACGCGCCGCGCTTTAGCTCGGCCAACTGTTCAGCAGGGTTCATCGGTAAATCGACACTTAGGAGGATGTTTGAAGCGGACAATAACAAAGGACGCGAAGCAGAGGCAGGGCTGCGCATATTCCGGCTCGGGCCTCGAGGCGTCTTCCGAGCACGATTGACCCATGATTCCTGTTGACGGGCGCAGCAACGCTCTTTAAGTTCGCCGCAACTGGCGCTCGCAGGCCGCCTACAAACTACGAACGATCGTGAAGGGCTTTTCGGTGCATCGAGGATCCAAGATCGCCTTTGACTATAAGCCAGGTTCGACGAGATCACGTCAGGCGATCCACGCACGCTGGTTCGCCTCTGGAATCCTGATACCTCTCATCGGAGGCTTCATCATTCATTCGATGATCGAACGGGAATCGGCATCTCCGCCTGCTTCGAACGTCATTCCGCCCACGCCGCTGACGCTACCCGATCTCGAGCTACCGACCACATCGGTGCCGATGATCGAGCCAGCGCCGATTCCAAAGCCTCTCGGCGATACCGTTGAGTTTGTCGTTCGACGCAACGACACCTTGGATCGAATTTTTCGCCAGCTCAAGGTCAGCCTGGGCGATCTCGCCAGCATTCGTGATTTGCCTGGCGTACGCGAGAGCCTAGATCGGCTTCGTCCCGGAGATACGATCACCGTCGTTCACGACGAAGGGCTTCTGCAAGCGCTAACGCGCCGAATCAGCGAGACCGAGGTGCTCAGCGTGACTCGCAGCGAAGAGGGTTTCGCTGCCGAGGTGCTCGCCACGCCCCTCGATGTTCGCGAAGCGTATGCGCACGGCACTATCGAAAGCTCCTTATTCGTCGCAGCTCGGGCTGCCGGCGTTAGCCCAGAAATCATCCTCGCTCTGGCGAACGATATATTTGGCTGGGAGATCGACTTTGCGCTGGACATCCGTGCGGGAGATCGCTTCAGCATCGTATACGAGCAAAAATTTCGCGACGGCGAATACGTCGGTGATGGACGCATTCTCGCCGCTGACTTTATCAACAACGGCAAGTCGCACCGAGCAATCTATTTCGAATCCAAAGACAAACAGGTCGCCGATTATTTCTCACCGGAAGGGCGCAGCATGCGTCGGCAGTTTTTGCGCGCGCCTCTGGATTTCACTCGGATCAGCTCGAATTTCAATCCCAGACGCCGACATCCGATCCTCAATACCATTCGCGCGCACAAAGGCGTGGACTACGCAGCAGCGCGCGGCACAGTGATCAAGGCAGCCGGTGATGGACGCGTGGATTTCGTGGGCACGAAGGGCGGTTATGGTCGCGTCGTGATACTCGAACATGGCGGCGGCATTTCCACGCTCTACGGCCACATGTCCCGATTTGCCAGCGGCCTACGGCGAGGGCAACGAGTCAAACAGGGTGCCACGATCGGCTTCGTTGGAAGCTCCGGCGCGGCAACTGGCCCCCATCTGCATTACGAATACCGCGTGAGCGGTGTGCACAAAAATCCACGGACGGTTCCACTACCCGATGCAGCGCCGATATCGGATAGCTACAAGGCTGAGTTTCAGTCGCACTCCAGACAGATTTTAGCTTCGTTAGACAAAGTGCAAGACTCCGCCGTCGCAGCCGTTCCAAGCAACTGATCGCGCTTACGTACAGGGATTTCTCCTGTAACACATGTGATTGCGAGGTCGTAGTATCCTCGGGCTCTCATTTTTCAGAGGGCTCCATGCTCGACGTCAATTTAAAAGCGCCCGAGCACTACATCAACCGGGAACTATCCTTCCTGGACTTCAATCGTCGTGTGCTGGCGCAAGCCCACGACACTTCTCTTCCCCTGCTCGAACGTATCCGTTTTTTGGGTATCTCGTGCTCGAATCTCGATGAATTCTTCGAGATCCGCGTCGCCGGCTTGAAGCAGCGACTCGAGCTCGGCACCTCGGCAGGTGGCCCTGATGGAATGACCGTCCCTGAACAATTGAGCGCGATACATACGCTCGCCGCCGCGTTGGTCAAAGACCAGTACGAGCTCCTGAATCAGCTCGTTTTCCCGGCGCTAGCCGAACAGGGAAGCAGATTCGTAAACGCTCGGACGATGTCCGCAGAACAACGCGCCTGGCTATCGGAATACTTCGCAAAAGAAGTCGAACCGGTTTTGACCCCATTGGGATTGGACCCCGCGCGGCCGTTTCCGCGCATTCAGAACAAGAGCCTGAATTTCATCGTCCGATTATCAGGCAAAGATGCTTTCGGGCGCGATGCCGAGCTCGCAGTCGTACAAGTGCCTCGCTCTCTGCCTCGCATCATCCGCCTGCCGGCTTCGCAACAATTTCCAGGCGTCACCTACTTCGTTTTTTTGTCGGCGGTGATCTCCACGTTCGTCGCGCAACTCTTCAGCGGCATGGCGGTGGAAGGTGCGTGGCAATTTCGAGTGACCCGCAACAGCGACTTGTTCGTGGATGATGAAGAAGTCGACAACCTATTGCGCGCGATCGAAGGCGAGCTCGCAGAGCGGCGCTATGGGGCCGCGGTGCGACTGGAAACTTCGCTCGAATGCCCGGAGGACATCACCACGTTCCTACTCAGACATTTCGCATTAACCAGAGACGATTTGTATCAAGTCAATGGGCCGGTGAATTTGAATCGGTTGACTGCTATTTATGATTTAGTTGATCGGCCCGATCTGAAATATCCGGCCTTTACGCCGAGCATCCCGAAGCGTTTGATTGCTAGAGAAGAGGTGTTCGCAGCACTGCGCGAGGGCGACTTACTCGTGCATCACCCGTTCGAATCCTTTGCTCCAGTGATCGATTTCCTGCGTCAAGCCGCATCCGATCCTCAGGTGCTGGCCATCAAGCAAACGCTTTACCGTGCCGGGCCACAGTCTCCCGTCGTAGATGCTCTGGTGAGTGCGGCCAGGGAAGGCAAGGAAGTAACCGTCATCATCGAACTGATGGCGCGGTTCGATGAGGCCGCGAACATCCAGCTCGCAACCCGGCTTCAAGAAGCGGGCGCGCACGTGATGTACGGCGTCGTGGGCTACAAAACGCACGCGAAGCTCATCATGGTCGTGCGGCGTGAACAGGGAAGATTGAGGCGCTATTGTCATTTGGGCACGGGAAATTATCACCCCAACACGGCTCGCATCTATACCGACTATGGATTGTTCACGTGCGATGAGGCGATCGGCGAGGATCTTCATGAGTTGTTCTTGCAGCTCACCAGTCCGACACGGGTCGCGACGATGCATAAAGTGTTGCAGTCACCGTTCACGCTTCATGAGGCGCTGCTGGACAAGACCAAGCGCGAAATTGCGCATGCGCGCGCTGGCAAACCAGCGCGCATCATTGCGAAGATGAACGCCTTGATCGAGCCGCAGATCGTTCAGGCGCTCTATCAAGCCGCAATGGCCGGCGTAAAAGTGGATCTGATCGTGCGAGGTATCTGCGCGTTGCGCCCTGGGGTCCGAGGTATATCGGAGAACATTCGCGTGCGTTCGATCGTGGGCCGATTTCTAGAGCACTCGCGCGTTTACTACTTTCACAACGACGGCGCACACGACATGTACTGCGCGAGTGCGGATTGGATGGAGCGCAACTTCTTTCGCCGCATCGAAGTGTGCTTCCCGATCGAAAACCCGGTGCATCGGGATCGCATCCTGGAAGACCTCGAGGTGTACCTCGCCGACAATACTCAAGCGTGGGAACTTGGAGCTGATGGTACTTACACGCGCCTGACGCCCAACGAGACGCCTCCAGTCAACGCTCAATCGGTGCTGCTGAAGCGGCACGCAGAGAATCCCAACGCTTGATGCAGCGGACGTGTGGACGTCCTATAGCACTTTAAGCTTGAAACCCGCGGCCTTGAGGTAGTCGATCTCGCTCTCCAGATCTGCGGCAGTAAGAGGATGCTCATCCAACCATCCCTTCGGAAAAGCCAGTTCCAGCGTGCGGCCTTTTGCCTGCAAGCCAATGTGGGGAAGCGCGATGGCACTGCGCCCGCGATGAAGCAGCACTGCCAATCGCAGCAAGACGATCAAGTACTCCGCTTTCAAGTGCCAGGGCGGAGTGAGATCCTCAAGCTGCTCGAAGTGAACCTTGCGTCGATGTCCGCCGACGATGCATGCGAGAATTCGTTGCTCTTCCTGCGGAAAACCAGGCATGTCGGCGTGCTCGAGCAAGTACGCACCATGCTTTTGATAGTGAGAGTGCGAGACGTCCAAGCCGATCTCGTGCAGTCGCCCAGCCCACGAGAGCACGGCTTCTGCAAAAGAATCTGCTAGGTCCCACTCGCTGTGTACTTGCGATACAAAATTCAGTGCTGTGGCTTCGACTCGCTCGGCTTGCGCGACATCAACGTGATAGCGAGCCTGCATCGCTCGCACGCTGCGCACACGCGCATCTTCATCTGTGAGCCGACCCACCAAGTCGTACAGCAAACCTTCTCTGAGCGCGCCTTCGGCAACGCGCATGGTTTGCAGCTCGAGGACGGCAAAGATCTCGGCAAGAATCGCCAGACCGCCGATGAAAACCGGTGCGCGCTCCTCGGTGAGACCTGGCATTTTCAATCGCGAGATATCCCCGGCTCGGACACAATGCTCGATCAGAGATTCGAGCGCCGGCGCGGTAATCGCCCCGTCGGTGTGACCACGGGCCCGCAAGACCTCTCCGACCGTGCGAATCGTTCCCGAAGAACCCACCGCGCCTTCCCATCCGAGCGATTTGAATGCAACTTGCACTGGCTCGAGCTCGAGTCGAGCTGCAAGACGGGCGCGCTTCATTCTTTTTTCCGTGATGCTGCCGTCTGCGAAAAAACGCCCACTCATGCTGACGCAGCCCATGTGAAGGCTCTCGAGCTTGGTGGTCTGCAGGCCCTCGCCGATGATCAATTCCGTGCTACCGCCGCCAATGTCGGTAACGAGACGCGGCCCCGCTTCACTGGGAGTCGTATGCGCAACGCCTAGATAAACCAGCCGCGCCTCTTCTATGCCCGAAATGACCTCAATGGGATGACCCAGCGCCGATCGCGCGCGATCTAAGAAGGCGCCCTTGCGCCGAGCTCTGCGCAAGGTGTTGGTGCCGACGACACGCACACTCTCGGCTTTCATATCGCGCAACCGTTGCCCGAAACGTTCCAGGCAGTCGATTGCTCGCTCGATCGCGTTTCGCTCCAGCCTGCCTTGCTCGTCTAACCCTGCGGCGAGGCGCACCATTTCGCGGAGTCGATCCACGACGATGAGCTGCCCATGAGAATAACGGGCAACGATCATGTGAAAACTATTGGAACCGAGATCGACGGCAGCGATGACGTCGGGAATGCGGGAACGAGCCATGAGGTGACGAGTGACCGGTGATGAGCAAGAATCCGTATCTTACCCGTCACTCGTCACTCGTCACTTGTCACGCCGAAAAAGACGATCCGCACCCACAGGTGGTTGTGGCATTCGGATTTCGAATCACGAACTGAGCCCCTTCCATGTCTTCCCGGTAATCGATCTCCGCGCCGGCCAAGTATTGGATGCTCATCGGATCGATGAGTAATGTGACACCTTGATTTTCCACACGGGTGTCACCCTCTTCGACGTTCTCATCGAAGGTGAATCCGTACTGGAACCCGGAACAACCGCCGCCTTGAACGAATACGCGGAGCTTCAGATTGGGATTGGATTCCTCCCGGATCAGCTCGCCAACCTTGGCGGCAGCTGCGTCGGTGAAAACCAGGCTCGGCGACACTTCGACTTGGGCATTCATGATCGGCATCTTGGGGGCATTTTGCGGTCGATCAAGTATGCCACGGGCGCAGCCGCACTTCAGGAAACAGTGTCTTTTGCCGGGCTGTCGGAATGATTCTGTACGCTCGGCTCCTGTCGCGTGGCGCTCTTACGAGGCTCATGGATCAGCTTGCCGTTGATTTCAGCACCCATTTCCATCTCGATGAGCCCGTAGTACACGTTTCCCGTTACCCGGGCCGTGGCGCCTAGTTCTACACGATCGTGAGCGAGGATATCGCCCTTCACCGTCCCGTTGAGGACCACGTTCGGCACCGCGACCGATCCCTCGACAACACCACCGTCACTCACGCTCAGCGTCGCCGCGGAGTCCGGCGGCGCATCGACGTTGCCTTTCACATGTCCGTCGACATGAAATCCGCCGCTGAATTGAACATCGCCGATGATGCGAGTGCCGGCTCCGATGAGCGTATCGATGCGCTGAGTTTTGGGTTTGTTGCGATTGAACATGTTCGATTATGTGTAGAGTGTCACGTGTAAAGTGTGATGTCAGAATCTAAACGGCGACGCGCAGTGGGGCAGCACTCTTACGTTACCCGACACGTTACACGTCACACCGGGCGCAGCGCACGTCAACTCTCGCTCTGGACTTGCCAAGGATAAGATTCTCTCACAGGCGCGAGTTTTGCCGTGCGCACTTCGATATTCACAGCCCGAGGCTCGAAGCCGGAGGGCAACACGATGTCCTGCTCGATATTCTGGAAATAGCGGAATTTGAACGGTAACTGCGAGTGATCGTTCGCCTCGCGTACAGCCTGCGAAAGCGCAAGTTGTAGCGGCTTGTTGTCCTGCACACCTTCGATTTCGACATTCACCGAGCCGGAGACAAACGCATCCTGACGCATCGACTGCACCAGCACTAATCGCAAACGATACTGCTGATCGCCTGCGCCCGGAAGAATCTGAAATCGCTGAATACGCAAGCCACCGATGCCATCTTCAGGGGAAACAATTCCTCGATAGAACGTCAGCTCTTCGCGATGCTTTAGGACCTGTGCTTGCAGGTCGGCAAGGTTCTTCTCGACATCCGCGTACGCTTTGCGATCGACGTCGCGGGCAAGCTCTGCGGATGCCACTGCCTGCCGCAGCGTTTCGTTTTCTTTTTCCAGCCTTTCGATGGTCGCGGTGAGCTCCCCTCGATGCTGCATCTCGGCGACCTTACTGAAGCCGCTGCTATAGCGGCCCCATTCGAATACGCCGAACACGAGCACAATCAGTCCCAGCACCATGCCGACTGCGAATGTCCGACGGCGCCATGGTGCGTGGTATCTGACCACGAGATGGCCCGTGCGCATGGAGGCGTTTTCTGCCATGTGTAGGGAGTTGAAGGTAATTCTGGCAAGATTAGATCATAGCCCCACCTTACGTAATGCGACCCGGCGCAAGGATTCAGGCCGCGAATGGACGCAAAAACGGGCAGTCCTTCCCCTAATGAGGGCTTCCATCCCGAGCAACATGAAGAGCTGATTAACGCAATGAACAACGACGATCCGATCTCAGCGCACTGACTCATGCTCTGGTTAAAAGCATTTCACGTCGTCTTCGTGGTCGCCTGGTTCGCCGGGATCTTCTATTTGCCGCGGGTTTTTGTCTATCACAGTGACACCCACGATGAGATCGGCAAGGAGCGGTTCAAAACCATGGAGCGCCGCCTGTTCGCCATGATGACCTTTGGAGCCGTGCTCGCCCTACTCTTCGGCATTGGGATGGTCATCGCGGCGCCCGGCCTGCTCCAGGCCGGATGGCTCCACGCGAAGCTGAGTCTCGTGGTGTTGCTGATCGGATATCACGGCTGGTGCTTCTGGATCCTTCGAAGCTTCGCGCGTAACGAGAACCGCAGATCCTCGAAATGGTACCGCGTCTTCAACGAAATCCCTTTGCTGCTGCTGGTTGGGATCGTGGTACTGGCGGTCGTCAAACCGTTCTAACGAGCGCGCTCGGATAAACGGGTGATCTACTGGCTGGAAGGCTCTTGCGCGCGCCTGCGCGCCAGATTGCGCAAATTCTTCTCTTGTTCGGCCCACTCGGGTAAGGCTGGAGGATCGTTCGGAAAAGCACTGTTGGCCAACTCATCCAACGCGCGCACGTAGACCGCACGTTTGAAGAAGATGACCTCCCGCACTGGCGTCCAATAGTCGACCCAGCGCCAGCTCTCGAATTCAGGCTCGCCCGTCGAATCGAAGCGGAAACGATCCTCGGAGCCCGTGAAACGCAAGAGAAACCACCGTTGCTTCTGACCGATGCAAGGCGGGTGACTGTTTCTACGCACGTATTGTTTGGGTAGACGATATCTCAGCCAATTGCGCGTGGAAGCGAGTACTTCCACATCGCCACGTTCCAGACCGATTTCCTCCTGAAGCTCTCGATACAGCGCCTCTTCCGGCGCCTCCCCCTGCCGAACGCCACCTTGAGGAAATTGCCATCCGCGGCCGCCGGTGCGCCCGCCGAGAAAGACCTGGCGATCATCGCGGATCAAAACGATTCCGACATTCGCACGAAAGCCGTCTGCATCGATGGTATCGGTCATGTGTCCACAGATGGCCAACACACATCACGTGGTTGGAAAGGAATGGTCCACGATTGTTCCATAAGGACAGTGTGGAAGGCGAGTCGCTGCAGCGAGGTAGTGCGAGCACGAAGTGCTCTTGCATGTCAAAGTTGGTATGCAGCGCTCAAGCATCATACGCTTCGCCGGTGATATCCACTCGAACGCTATTGGTCTACCTTGCGCTCTTCTCCGGGGCAGGGATTGTGCTTGCGACGTCGCTGGCAATAGGGAGCGTTGATTTCGCGTGGAGCGAGCTTTGGGCCAGCGTACGCACCGAAGGGTTAGCTCGAGATCTGGTCCTTCAGCTACGACTGCCACGCGCGCTCACGGCATTCGCCGCGGGCGGAATTCTGGCGGTTGCCGGGGTATTGATGCAGGTCCTGTTACGCAATCCATTGGCGGACCCCTTCGTCATGGGCGTTTCGGGCGGCGCGGCTGTGGCAGCGTTAGGCGCGATGATGATGGGTCTTGGCGGTTTGGCTATCGATGGAGCGGCAACTGTCGGGGCGCTCATTGCGACGCTACTAGTCTTCAGCCTCGCGCACAGCGAAGGGAGCTGGTCGCCGGTCCGGCTCTTATTGACCGGCGTTGTGATAGCGGCGGGCTCGAGCGCCGTGGTCAGCATGCTACTTGCACTCGGCGATGACACCCGCTTGCGAGGCATGTTGTTCTGGTTGATGGGCGATCTGTCGCTGAGGAGTCGTCCGGGTTTCCTACTGGTGACGCTGTTGGTCGCTGTGATAGTCAGCTTCCCTTTGGGTAGGCATTTGAATCTTCTTGCCCGGGGCGAGTTGCAGGCTCGCACGCTTGGCGCGCCAGTCAAGCTGCTCAGAATCGGAATCTTCGTTGTGAGCTCAGTCCTAACCGCGACGGTTGTCACGACCGCAGGCACGATCGGTTTCGTCGGTTTGGTGACCCCTCATATGATCCGCATGCTGCTTGGGTCCGACCACCGCCTGGTGTTACCCGCCTCGGCCGTTCTTGGCGGTACGCTAGTGATGCTTGCGGATCTGTGTGCTCGTGTTCTTTTCGCACCCAGACAATTGCCCGTCGGAGCGCTCACCGCATTAGCGGGAGTGCCGTTATTTTTGATGTTGATGAGGAGGCAGGTAAGGTGACGAGTGACGGGTGACCGGTGACGAGGAAGGCAGAAAAATCATGAACCAAGCTTCACCGCGTCTAGGTTTGCTGTGCTCGTTTTGCCCGTCACCCGTCACTCGTCACTTCTTACTCTCAAACGCCACCACATGATCCGGCTCGATCCGAATTCCGATGCGCTCGCCCACCGCGTGATCGTGGTGGCTGGGCACGAGCGATAGAATCGTCGCTCCGCTTGGCAGCTTGAGCGTGTAGAGGAACTCCGCGCCGCGGAAAGCTCGTGCGCAGATTTCTGCCTTGAGCTCGCTAGCGTCATCATGGATAACATCATCGGGACGCAGTAGCAGATCGACTTCTTGGCCCATGCGCCAGTGCGCGCCGTTCATGCGAACGTAACCCACCTCCGTCTGCACGGTGTTGGCCTCCGATACCTCGCCGCGCAAAAAGACGCCTTGGCCAATGAAGTCGGCGACGAATCGGGTGCTGGGACGATGATAAAGCTCGTAGGCAGTGTCCCATTGCTCCAAGCGCCCATCTCGCATCACCCCGATAACATCGGCGACAGCGAAGGCTTCTTGCTGATCATGAGTCACCAGTAATGCAGTCGCACCCAAGTGCTTGAGCACTGAGCGCACCTCGACCCCCAACCGTTCGCGCAACTCCACATCAAGGCTGGAAAAGGGTTCATCGAGCAAAACGATGTCCGGCTCCGGCGCGAGCGCTCGCGCCAATGCCACCCGCTGTTGCTCTCCGCCCGATAGTTGATAGGGAAAATGTGAACGCCGATCCGCAAGTCCTACCAGCGACAACAAGTCCATCGCCCGCCGCCTTCGATCGGTAAACGATAGCCGATGCAAACCGAATGCGACGTTCTGCTCGACAGTCAAATGCGGGAACAAGGCGTAATCTTGGAACACCATGCCGATTTGCCTCTTCTCGGGGGGCATGGCGGAGTTGGGCTCAGACAGCACTCGTCCCTGCGCTCGAATCGAACCCTGATCGATGGGCTCAAACCCGGCAATACAGCGCAACGCCGTCGTCTTGCCGCAGCCGCTTGGCCCAAGCAGACATCCGATCGATCCGCGCTCCAGCGTAAAAGAGAGATCTAGAACGGCAGCCCGCGCGCCAAAATGTCGAGCTACATTGTGGACCTCAAGCCACATATTCACCTCGGCGCGTGAGCAAGGCTGCCGGGATCAATCCCACCAAGACGATTGCGACGGCGGGCAACGCTGCACGCTCCCACTCTCCTTCAGCGGTCATCTCGAAGACACGCACCGCGAGCGTGTCCCAGCCGAACGGCCGCGCAATCAACGTGATCGGCATTTCCTTCATCACGTCCACGAAAACGAGCGTCGCGGCCGTGGCCAGGCTGGTGCTCAAGAGCGGCATGTGAACACGGCGTAACATCCGTGCGCCGGATACACCTAAACCAATGGAAGCTTCATCGATGCTCGGCGTGATTCGATGCAATCCACTTTCGACGGGATGAAAACCCACCGCCAAGAATCGAGCGAAATATGCGAGGAGTACTGTGAGCAAGGTACCTTGCAGCAACAGCGAGGGGGCAGCGGGCCCCATCCACATTCGCAATAGATCTTGCAGTACGTTGTTGAGCGCCACGATCGGCACGAGGATCCCCACCGCGAGCACTGTCCCCGGTATGGCATAACCTACCGTCGCCGTACGAATCAAACCATTGACGAAGCGCGCCGGATGCCTACGTTGCAAGTACGCCAAAATCAACGCAGTTCCCACGATGATGGCGACAGCCGAGCTCGCAAGCACGACGCTGTTCGCTACGAATCCCCAATAGCGACTATCCAAATCGCTCGCCGCGCGGGTGACTGACCACACAAGGAGCTGCACGAACGGAAGAAGAAACGCGATCGAGAACACCGCCAGCGATGCACAGGATGCGAGTGCGTTTCGCGTTCCTTTGAGCATGATGCGCGGAGCCCGCATCGAGGTGTCGCGAGTGCTTGCGAAGCGCACACCGGCACGAGATCTGCGCTCGAGAAGGAACACCCCTGAGACGAATAACAACAGGACGGCGGCGAGCTCGAGTGCCGCATTGACCGAGAACATGCCGAACCACGCGCGATAAATCGCGGTAGTGAACGTATCGTAATTGAAGACAGCAACGGCGCCGAAATCAGCCAATGTCTCCATGCAAACCAACGCAATCCCTGCCGCAATCCATGGACGTGCCATCGGCAGAACGATCCGCCAAAGAGCAGCCCCGGCACTCAAGCCCAAGGTCCGAGCGGCTTCTTGGGCACGACGACCTTGGGTCAAGAACGCGCCGCGCGCAAGCAGATAGACGTAAGGGTAAAGCGCCAATGAAAGGACGAGGATGACTCCGCCGGTAGATCGTATGGGTGGAACCCAAGTAGACGAACCGAAGATTTGTCGCATCCATGTTTGCAGCGGACCTGCATAATCCAGGAATCCGACGGCAATGAACGCGAGCACATAGGCCGGCATCGCAAGCGGCAACAACAATGCCCAATCGAAAAAACGTCGGCCCGCGAACTCGCACATCGAGGTGAGCCACGCGAGAGAAGTTCCAAGCAATCCGGCGAGCAATGCAACCCCTAGCACGAGCTTGGCAGTGTTGCCGATCACGTGAGGCAGTACATAGCTCGCCAAGTGCACCCAGATGGCCTGCTCGGGGGTAAATACCGCGCCAACAACGACGAAGAGCGGAATCAATGCCGGAACGCTGAGCAGCAAAACGACCAACGGCACGCTGAGGTCGCGGCGCTGCGTTCTTGAGTACACCTGTGTTTCGACAGCGGACGAAGACATGCGCTAGCGATAGCCGGCGCGATCCATCAAGCGCACCGCTGCTGCCTGCAGCTCTCCTGCCTTCGCCACGTTCAGCTCGCTCGCGCGAAACGTCCCCCAACTCACGACGCGCGGATCCGCCTTCACAGCGGGACTTGCCGGATACTCCAGATTGGCGCCGGCGAACATGGCTTGGGCCTCCGGCTCACTCAACCATTCTAGAAATTTTTGCGCTTCAGCGGCCCGTGGCGCGGAGGTAGTTATTCCCGCGCCGGAGATGTTCACGTGCACGCCGCCATCTGCTAGCTGCGCCCAAAATAGTTTCAACGGGATGTCGCCTTCGTCTCGTTGCAGACGCCCGAAGTAGTAAGTATTCACAATCCCAACATCACACTGGCCGGCGATGATGGCCTCCATCAACCGCGTATCGTTTGCGAATGGCTCCGTGGCCAAATTCGCAACCCAGCCTTTGACGATCTGTTCGGTTTGTTGCTCGCCGTGCGCGGCGATCATCATGGCAACGAGCGATTGGTTATAGACGGACTTGGAAGTACGCAAGCACAAACGGCCACGCCATTTCTCCTCGCTTAGAGCCTCGTAGCTGCTCAGCTCTTCCGGCTTCACTCTCTGCGTGCTGTGCACGATGGTGCGAGCACGTACCGAAAGCCCAAACCAGCGGCCCGCCGGATCTCGCAGTCGCTCCGGTATGTTTGCTTCCAGAGTGGGCGACTCGAGCGATCGCAGCAGACCTCGCTCGGCGGCATGCCACAAATCGCCGGCATCGACCGTAATCAACAGATCCGCGGGCGAGTTCTGACCTTCCGCGGCCAGCCTTTCGATCAGCGGGCCCGCATCATCCGTCACGAATCTAATAGCCTGACCGGTCTCAGCCGTATATCGATCAAACATCGGCTTGATCAGCTGCTCGTTCCGCGATGAATAGATGACCAGCTCCGAGGGCGCGCGCTGACAGCCCACCAAACCCGCGGATAACAGCATGACTACCGCAAGATACATTGCAGAGAGGCATTGAGACATAGCGAAAGACAGCCTTAATGAGAATGACTCGCATTAAGGATAGCACGAGAAAAAGGGGACGAGGTCAGAAGCGGAGAAATACAGTATCCGCGGTAGAACAGGTCAATCTAAGCGAGCACAACTCTATTTCGACCAAGCTGTTTCGCGCGATACAAGGCGGAGTCGGCGTCCGCAAGCAAGCGTTCAGCTGCGGATTTGAGATCCGACTCTTCGCGGGACAAATGTGTACCAGCGACGCCGATCGATACCGTCATCTGCACCTTCGCGTTCGCGGAAATTTCCAATGGCGTGTCGGACACCGCTTGGCGTATTCGCTCCGCGAGCGCCGCGGCCTGCTCGGGTGAAATACCGGGCGCTAAGACGACGAATTCATCGCCGCCGAAGCGGGCTGCGGCATCGCTCCCACGAATGTGCGCGTCGACTCTTTGCGCCGCTTCGCGCAGTGCCATGTCGCCCGCGAGATGGCCATGCTGGTCGTTGATCTCTTTGAAGCGATCCAAGTCAATGAGTAAGCAAGTCAAGCCCGAACCTTGTCGCTGAGCGCGAGCCAGCTCTTCCTTCAGCCGAGCGTTCAAATACCGGCGGTTGTGCCAGCCGGTTAGAAAATCCGTCAGCCCGCTTCGGACCAGTCGAGCGCGGTTCACTGCGTTTTCAACCGCGAATGCGCCGATGACTCCCAGGTGTGCCAGGAAGTCAGTGCCTAGATGACGCGAGAAGCGCTTCTCATCAGTACTTGCGAAATTAAGGCTTCCCTGCAGACGTTCCTGTCTGCGCAAGGGAATCAATGCGACGCTGCGAATCGACTCGATCTTGGGAAACAGCAACTGATGATCGCAGCCCATGTAAGGGCCTAGCCATGGTTTGTGGAAGGAATTGAACTGCGGCGCCATACCCACCAAGCTGTCGGAGAACAGCACATTGGCGAAGTCTGTTTGCTCGATGTGATCGGCGATCAACAGATGCCGGATCTCGTGTTGGGGATCGCACAACAGCAGTGTCACGGCTTCAAGGCCGTACGAAGTCTTCAATCCGTTGCAGATTGCATCGAAGAGCTGAGGCAAACTGTCCGCCTTCAACAATTCGAGCTCTCTTTCCTGGCTACGCTTCAACAGGCGTTCGTTCGCAGCGGCTTCATCCGTCAATGCGGCGATGCGAGCTCTGAGCTCCCGGACTTCACCTTCTAAATCTCGCGCCGACATTCATCGCTCCGCTTCGACGTCCTGTTCTCGTTGTATCGAGCCCTGATTTCAGCCTTCGCGCATTCGTCCAGCGAGATACTCGCGGCCCTGGTGCATGAGACTTCGAAACTGCGCCGCATCGTTGGCGGAAACCGAGTGCCAAATGCGCTCTACTGCTTCACGCAGTGCTTGCAAAGATTCTTTGCCGTACTCGTTCAAACTTTGAATCTCGAAATACAAATCCGGGTTTTCGCGCGCGACTCGCGAGGCTACGTCCACTTGAGAATCGTAGGTGGTGCTGGACAATTGCGCGAGCCGCGGTGCCGCTTCGCCGCTCTCGGCAAGCGCGGTGAAGAATGCGATATTCAATGCATGCGAAAGTCCGAGTACATAGGCAATCAATCGATCATGCTCATCCAGGCTCATCACCACTCGCTCAGCCATGGTCGAGGCAAACAAGGCTTGCGCTTTCTCAACCGCTTCTTTGTTACCCACATCGACGAAGATCACGTGCCGGCCAGAAAGCAGCTCGGTGTCCGGACCGAACATGGGATGGATCGAAGTGACGCGACACCCGGCGCTCTGCAGAGCTGCAATTCCCTGTCGCAGCGGCGTCTTGAGCGATCCGATATCGAACACGATACCTTGCGGCTTACGCTGGGCAAGTTCTTGTAACACGTCGTTCGCAATCTTCAACGGTGTCGCTACCACGATCATGTCGTAGTTCAACGACTGTTGACGCCAATCGGTCACGTAGCTGTATGTATCGGCTGCGAAGCCCTCGGGCCGACCCGCAGGATCTGCAATGGTGATGCCGTAGCCTTGCGAGGATAGGAATTCCACAAACCACCGCCCCATCTTGCCACTACCGCCGATCACCAAAGCGCTCTGGCCGCCTCCCTTGCCGCTAGTGGCCACGCGAATTCTCTCCTGCGTCGTAAGGGAGCCTCGAATGAGCAACCGAAGAATCGACTCCGCAAGCGCAGGTGAAAGACCCAGGGACTCCGCGCTGGCACGAGCTCGCATCAGCACTTCTCTCTCGCGATTGAAATCGCGCGTCGCCAGTCCCTCGAGCGATTTGATCTCCGCGACGTGACGACTGAGCCTTTGGCGCTCGGCAATCAGAGACAATAACTGGGTATCCAGCTCGCTCAAGCGATCGCGAATTTCCTTAAGACTCATTTGTGTGCGGCCTGAATACTGCAAAGATTGCAGCGTCCTTTTACCTTTGGGCGTGCACAGCCGCAAGCGCTGCGTTGCCCGCGTCCGCAACGCAGCGCTCGAGGTACAAGCCTGATCTGCGTTGCCGGCGCTAAGTCCGCGTAGCGCGAGCGATTTGCTGAGTCAAAAAAGCGGGACTGTGATGATGAAGCTCGCACCAGCCGCAGGCCCGTAGGATCGGAATCGCGGATAGTAATAGTCGTAGTAGTCCCGAGCCGTAACGTGATAGTGCTCGCCTCGATAATGATGCCGATCGACGCAGTAACGTCCGCGGTAGTTCACCGGCGCCCAATATCGCCCGCGCTGATAGTGCCAATTGCCAGGACGATGCCGATGCTGCAAATGTGAGTGACCGACCTTATCGTGGCCCTGCCGCTTTCGATAGGATTTATGTCCGCGCGAACGATCATGGAACCGATCGCTCTCGTAATGGCTCGAGTGATGTTGCCGATCGCGGTCGCGATAATGAGACCGATCCCGATTATCTGCCGAAGCGTTCGATGCAACAGACAAACTGGTCAATGCGATTGCCAAGAACGCTGCGCGAGGCCATAGCGGTGATTGCCAGAACCGTGATTGCCAGAACCGTGATTGACTGAGTGCGAACATGCTTTGCTCCTCTTATCGTCACGTCCACAAACTAAGATCGCGGGACTGAATGCGTCCTGAATCTGCGCACCTTGGAAGTTCGCGTGCATAATCGAGTCACCCGATTCGAACGGACCCGCTATGTTGCCACTCGAAGTTCTTCCGCAAATCCTGCCCGGCGATCCCATGCCGATGTTTGCAAGCTGGCTTGCCGACGCCAAGCAACGAGCCAGTCAACCGAATCCCGATTCGATGGTACTCGCGAGCGTCGACAACAGAGGTCGACCTTCGGCACGCGTCGTTCTATGCAAACGCGTAAACGTCGATGCAGGCTATATAGTTTTCTTCACGAACTACTTCTCACGAAAAGGCAGGGAGCTACAAGCGCAGCCATACGCTTCAGTCGTCTTTCATTGGGATGCCTTGCATAGGCAAGTGCGCATCGAAGGGCAGGTCACACGCTCGCCGGAGAGCGAGAGCGATGAATACTTCGTGAGCCGCGCGCTCGACAGCCGGGTTGGCGCGTGGGCTAGCGAGCAAAGCGCACCGCTAGAATCGCGCGATCTGTTGGCGGAGCGAGTTCGCGCAGTAGCAGACAAATTCGCGATTCAGCCAGGCACTACCGACGCTCACGTTCCCCGCCCGCCGCATTGGGGCGGGTTTCGCTTATGGGCCGAGGCGATCGAATTTTGGGCCGAAGGAGCTAACCGAGTGCACGACCGTGCGGTATGGAAACGCACACTCACGAGAGGAGTTGAAGGTTTCCAGGGCGGTAGTTGGAGCGCGACGAGGTTGTATCCGTGAAGGATGGTTGACGGTTGGCAGTTGACGGCCGGAGAAACACCGTCTGGCTGCGCTACTTCACTACCTTCAACGTAGGCTTGCCTCGCTTCACATCCGTGTTCGATGTCGGTCCTTCTGCTGGCGTCTGGGGAGACTCGGGTGGTTGAGGCGGCGGGGCATCGGCTTCCGAGAAAATCATGCCCTGCCCTGTCTCGCGAGCATAGATACCCAGAACGGCACCCACGGGGACACTAACGTCATACGTTGCGGCGCCGAAGCGGGCGCGAAACCGGACCCATTCGTTCCCGAGGCTCAAGCCGCTGGTGGCGTGATTGCTCACGTTTAGAATGATCTTGCCGCCCTGCACGTACTGCCGCGGCACCTCGACGCCTTGGATCGACGCATCCACGACGATGTGGGGCGTCTGCGCGCTATCGCTGATCCATTCGTGCATCGCCCGCAGCAAGTAAGGGCGACGCGATTTCATCGGCGTCTCGGCCATTGCCGGATGCGCTAGGCGCGCATCTCCTGTTCCAGACGCGACAAGCTTTGCCGGAAGGCGGGGCGCGAAAACACCAAGTGAGCGTAGCGGGAGATAGCCGGCGTCTGCAGCAAATCGATCTCCCATACGCCTAAGCGCCAGAGAATCGGGGCTATCGAAGCATCCACCAACGAGAACTCATCGGATAAGAAATAGGGTTTCGCTTTGAATACCTCGGCGCTCGCCAAAATACTTTCGCGCAGAATCTTGCGCGCCTTCATCCCTTGCTTCTTGTCGTTCACGTCTTCTATTTGTTGCGCGAGCGAATACCAGTCTTTCTCGATGCGAAATAGCGCCATGCGGAATTGAGCACGCGCGACCGGATCGACAGGCATCAAGGGCGGGTGAGGGAAACGTTCATCGAGATACTCGATGATCACGCGCGAGTCGTACAGCACCAGGTCGCGATCGACGAGCGTGGGTACCGTGTTGTAGGGATTCAGATCCAGAAGATCTTCGGGCAGGTTGCCGCCATGCACGTCGATGGTCTCGACATGAATGCTCTTCTCAGCCAGAACTATCCGTGTGCGATGACTCCACGGATCATCGGCCTTGGAGAAGAGCGTCATCACCTCGGGACGCCCTCGCGAACAAACGATACGAAATCCATATTCACTAAATGCTCCCGAAAGCTACTTGACGTCTTTCCAGTACTCCTTCTTGAGCAAGAACGCGAGCAGAAAGAAAACAAATAAGAATCCTAGTACCTGAAATCCTAGACTGACGCGCTTCAACTGCATTGGCTCGCCGATATAGTCGAGGAAAGTGACCGTATCGCGCACGAAGCGATCGTACTCGTCCGCGCTCAGCAATCCGGGCTGCACCAACTCGAAACCCTTGAACTGCTTGTGCACGGTTTCATTCGCAGCATCGCTCTGACCGTCGTAGACCGCGGCCTGATACCCCTGCAACTCCCATAAAACATGCGGCATCGAAGTACCGGGCAGCACCAAGTTATTAACGCCCGTCGGCCGCTTGGGATCCAAATAAAAGGACTTCAGGAATGTGTACACGTAATCCGTCCCTCGGCTACGTGCGATCAGCGTCAAATCCGGCGGCGTGGTGCCAAACCAGCGCGCTGCATCTTCGGGACGAAGCGAAGTCTGGATAGTGTCATGGATGCGATCACCGGAGAACATCAAGTTCTCGATGACTTGCGCTTCCGTCAGCCCGAGATCGGCAGCCAAGCGGCTGTAGCGAACATAGCGCGCGGAATGACAACCGGAGCAATAGTTCATGAAATTTCGCGCGCCTCGCTGCAGCGAAGCGGTGTTGGCAACATCCGTATTCGCAGGCTGCAGGTGACCGCCTGCGGATGCGGCTGCCCCGATCGCCGGCAGTCCGAATGCGACGATCGAGACAATGGCAAGTGCCGTGTTCTTAATGTGCATGGTAAGTCACCCGGTCCGGCACAGGCTTGGTCTTGTCGATAGCCGAATACCAAGGCATGAGGAAGAAGAACGCGAAATAGATTACTGCAAACACGCGTGCTGCATTCGTGTATGCGGTAGTTGCAGGCTGCAAGCCCAGGTAGCCGAGCGCGATGAAGCTGATAGCGAAGGCAATCAGGAAAGCCTTTGAAATCCAGCCTCGATAGCGGATCGACTTCACCTTGGCGCGATCGAGCCATGGCAGGAACACGAACGCAACCACTGCCAGACCCATTAGTACGACGCCGAGCAACTTGTTCGGGACGGCACGCAGAATCGCGTAGAACGGAGTGAAGTACCACACCGGCGCAATGTGCTCAGGCGTCTGCAGGGCATTGGCGGGCTCGAAGTTTGCGTGCTCCAGGAAATAACCCCCCATTTCCGGAGCGAAGAAGATGACGCTGGTAAACAATGCCAAAAATACTACGGTTCCGACCAGATCCTTGACCGTGTAGTACGGGTGGAACGGGATGCCGTCCACGGGATGTCCATCGGGCCCCTTCACCTTCTTGATCTCGATGCCATCCGGATTGTTCGAGCCCACTTCGTGGAGCGCGAGTATGTGTGCGATCACCAAAAACACCAGGGCGAGTGGTAACGCGACAACGTGCAGTGCAAAGAAGCGATTCAACGTAATGTCGGAGATGTAATAGTCGCCGCGAATCCATTCAACCAAGGATTCGCCGATGCCTGGGATCGCACCGAACAATGAAACGATGACCTGCGCACCCCAATAAGACATGTTGCCCCACGGCAGCAGGTAACCAAAGAAAGCTTCGGCCATCAGTGCGAGATAAATCAACATGCCGAAGATCCAGACCAGCTCACGAGGATTCTTATACGAGCCGTACATCAGTCCGCGGAACATGTGCAGATAAACGACGACGAAGAACGCCGAAGCACCTGTGGAGTGCATATAGCGGATCAGCCAGCCCCATTCCACATCGCGCATGATGTATTCGACCGACGCGAATGCATCTTCGGCTGAAGGCTTGTAGTTCATGGTCAGGAAGATGCCGGTAATGATCTGAATGACCAGCACCAACAGCGCAAGCGAACCGAAGTAGTACCAGAAGTTAAAATTCTTCGGCGCGTAGTACTCCGATGCGTGAGCTTTCAAAAATCGCGAATAGCCTAAACGCGAATCGGCCCACTCCGCGAGAGCGGCCATGCGGCCGCGGCGCGCTGGTTGAGATTCCATCGTAGCGCTCATTACGCAACCTCCGCGTCGACACCGATCTGCACGAGCGTGTCATTCATGAATCGGTAAGGCGGCACGCGCAGGTTTGTCGGGGCCGGTACGTCCTTGAAGACTCTGCCGGCGAGATCGAACTTCGAGCCGTGGCAGGGGCAATAAAAGCCGCCGGGCCAATCCGCTCCGAGCTCCGCATCTTGCGGTTGAAAACGATCTAAAGGCGCGCAGCCCAGATGGGTGCACACACCAACGAGCACTAAGTACTCAGGCTTCAAAGCACGCGTGTCGTTTTTTGTGTATTCCGGTTGCTCGGATTCTTCAGAGTTCGGATCGCGCAGGCGGTTCACGATTTCAGGAGTTGCAAGCGTCGCGAGCATTTCAGGCGTGCGGCGCACGATATAGATCGCCTGCCCCCGCCAGTTCACTTTCAATACGGCACCCGGCTCCAACTTGCTGATGTCTTGCTCGACCGGCGCACCGAGCGCTTGAGCGCGGGCACTTGGCTTCCACGATGCAAGGAAGGGCACCGCCGTCGCCGCGGCGCCGGCCAGACCGGTGACTGTCGTCGCCACTAGCAGGAAATGTCGCCGCCCACCATCGATTTGCTCTGGTTCTGCACTCATCCACGATCTCCGCGAGCGGCCCCACGGCTACTCGACCTTAAGCCCGCCCCGCGCTGTGCACGACTAAGCTGCCGCGAGCGGTGAGGCAGTCGCGTCAGTACGTAGTACAATCATGCGAGGAATTGCGCATTATACACATATCGTTCACCGCGCTTTGAAGCGCGGATGCTAACCTGGGCTTACGCGTTGCGCTGTTCAACACGACCCCGAAGTTCGCATTGTGCCTACCTTCCAACAATCACTGGCTTTCTTCTTCAAGTGGACGCTCGTCGGCCTGGGTACGGCCGCGCTCCTACTGATCGTTCGTGTAGTTTTCTCCAACGCTTCCCCCGCACGTGAGGTCGATGATTCCGCCAACTTGAGCCCATTGGAGCGGGCTGCCGGCCCTAGCGGCTCGTTTGCGGACGCGGTCAGCCGAGCAGGCCCTGCGGTCGTGAACATTTACACGGCGAGGCTCGTAGAGTCGCCGTCCCGCTCCGGCAACGCTCCGCTGCGGCAAAATCTTCCGAATGTGCGTAAGAGAGTCGAAGGCAGTCTCGGATCCGGAGTCCTCGTCGATGATGTGGGTCACCTGGTGACCAATCACCATGTCATTCAAGGCGCGGATGAGATCCGCGTGCAATTGGCTGATGGCCGGGTAGCAACCCCGACGATCGTGGGCATGGATCCCGATACCGATCTCGCCGTACTTCGGGTGGACGTGGATGACGCGCCTTTCATGCGGATGGGACGATCCAATGAGGTGCGTGCAGGCGATGTGGTGCTCGCAATCGGTAATCCATTCGGTCTCAGCCAAACCGTCACGCAGGGCATCGTCAGCGCAACTGGGCGTGGCCGGCTTGGTGTCGCAGACTTCGAGGACTTCATCCAAACCGATGCCGCGATTAATTTCGGCAACTCAGGCGGGGCACTCATCAACATCGATGGCGAGCTGATCGGCATCAATACGGCCGTCTTGTCGCAAGCGCTCGGTACCGATGGAATCAGCTTCGCGATCCCGGTGAACATGGTTCGCGGCGTCATGGATCAGATCGTGCAACATGGACGCGTGCGCCGCGGCTGGCTTGGCGTGTCTTCCGAAGAACTGTCGCGCGAAGCTGCCGCCGCACTCGGCATCGATCCACCCGTGGCCCTGAAAATCAACTCGGTCGATCCGAAGGGCCCAGCCGCACTCGCTGGGCTGCGCAAGGACGATGTCGTCACGCACTTGAATGGCCAATCGATTCTCAACGCCGAAGAGGCGTTGAATCGCGTGGCCGCGATGTCTCCGGGGTCCCATCTGAAGATTGCGGGACTGCGAGGCAAACAGCCTCTGCAACTTTCAGCGCTGCTGGACGAGCGGCCGGCGGGCGGACAAAAAAGCGGCAGTTAGTCGCTAGCCGGGCATTCGTTTTATTTGTGCACCGAGCTGCTCGAGCTTCTCCTCGATACACTCGTAACCTCGATCGATATGATAGATGCGCAGCACATCGGTAGTGCCCTGCGCAATCAGCCCGGCCAGCACTAAACTCGCCGAAGCACGCAAATCCGTTGCCATCACCGGCGCGGCGGTGAGTTTGTCTACCCCGCGAATGATCGCGGTATTGCCTTCCAAGCGAATCTCGGCTCCAAGCCGGCGCATCTCCAACATATGCATGAAGCGATTCTCGAAAATCGTTTCCGTTACCGCGCTCACGCCCTCCGCGACGGTATTCAGCGCTGCAAATTGAGCCTGCATGTCGGTCGGAAATGCGGGATACGGTGCGGTGCGGATGTCGACTGCGCGCGGCCGCTTGCCGCCCATATCCAGTTCGATCCAATTCTCACCCACGGCAATCTTTGCGCCTGCCTCCCGCAGCTTCGCTAACACCGCATCCAAATGATCCGCTCGGGCTCCCTTCACCCGGACTCGACCCCGCGTGATTGCAGCTGCAACTAAATAGGTCCCCGCTTCGATCCGATCCGCAAGCACGTCGTAATGGGTGCCATGCAGCCGCTTGACGCCGTGAATCGTGATTCTGTCGGTACCGGCGCCCTGGATCTGCGCTCCCATCGACGTCAAGAAATTCGCGAGGTCGACGACCTCCGGTTCGCGGGCGGCGTTCTCGATGACGGTCTCACCTTCGGCGAGCGTTGCCGCCATCACCAGATTTTCAGTGCCGGTGACCGTAACTGTGTCCAGCACGAGGTGCGCGCCGACCAATTTGTCTGCACGCGCCCGGATATAGCCATTCTCGATTTGGATGTCCGCTCCCATCGCTCGAAGCCCGGCGACGTGAATGTTGACCGGTCTCGCGCCTATCGCGCATCCACCCGGCAACGAGACATCGGCTTTGCCGAAGCGCGCCAGCAGCGGTCCAAGCACGACGATGGAAGCCCGCATCGTGCGCACCAACTCATAAGGAGCGACGCATTCGCGAATCGTCGATGCGTCCACTTCTACACGCATCTTGTCGTCGATCGTCACGCTCACACCCATTTGACCGAGCAACTCGATCATGGTCGTGACGTCTTGCAAGTGCGGCACGTTGCCGACAGAAACCGTCTCCTGCGCGAGCAATGTGCCGGCGAGAATAGGCAAAGCCGCATTCTTTGCGCCCGAAATGCGAACCTCACCTTCCAGCGGAATGCCGCCGTGGATTTGAAGCTTGTCCATGAGTTAAGGGGTAATAATTAGGGGGTAGCGGGTAGTCAGATATAGAGCGAGAAGCACATGGCGTGCGATCAAACGGGCAGACGTGAAGCGAAGAGAAGACAAGATGCGAAGGCTTTATCTCGCTCTTCTCTGACTACCCCTACCCCTGATCATTACCCCCTTCCTCCCGCTTCTTCCGGGGTCAGCGCCTGCATGCTCAGTGCATGAATCTCGCGGCCCATCAGCGCGCCGAGAGTGCTGTAGACCAATTGGTGCCGCTGGATCATCCGTTTGCCCACGAATTGGTCGGCAACAATGGTGGCCTCG
>JAICPY010000279.1 GCA_025929585.1 Steroidobacter sp. | reverse complement strand
TGGAGCAATACATAACCTGCGCGGTTGATCGGATCGTGAATAGTGATTGTCTTCTGTAACCTCCCCGTACACAACCCTCTTCATAACTCCAAACAGAGAGCGCGGTTTTCTAAATCGTGGAGAGCGAACAGATTACGGAGTTCGAGTCCTATCCGGTGGGGCGCTTACGGATGAACGGTTTTCGAACTTTAGAGAGCGCCGGTTAACAGGCCCGCGCTCTCGCGCGAAAAAACAGAGCGCGCGGAGAGAGCGCCAGGGACCCGGCGCTACATATATATGGAAAGACCAGGGAGGGGTGCTGTACAGCTTGAAAAGCCGGTGTACAAAAAGATCGCCCTGCCCTGCTAGGGTGGTCTAAAACTGCAAATGCGACAGTTGAGGAATTGATGTTGGAGAAAGCATCGCTGGGTCGTTGGAATGTTGGGTTCTTAGCAGGAATCCACACTCGCACGGAGGCCCAGCGATGGCAAAGCATCTTACCCTTGTCGAACGAGAGTTCCTACATCGGCTGCTGAAGGCGAAGAAGACGAAGGCTGAGATTGGTGCGCTGATGAACCGGCATCGCAGTACGATTTATCGGGAGTTGAAGCGTAATTCGAATCCGTGGGGATATCGGCCGCAGGCTGCCGATCGCTGGACGCGGAGGCGTCGTGAAGCTTGCCGGCGACCTTATAAGATGAAAGATATCGACCTTCGCTTATATGTCGGTGAGCGTCTGGCAAAGGCCTGGTCGCCCGACCAGATTGCCGGGCGGCTGAAGCGAGAGTATTCAGAGCAGCCCGATAGACGGGTGTCGGCGCCGACGATTTATGCTTGGATCAAGCGCTCGGCGCCGCGCTGGCAGCGATGGCTCCGGCAAGCGCATCGGAAGCAATACCAGCCGTTTAAAAGGCCAGCAGAGGTCCGCATCGAGGGTCGCCCGGCTGTGATTAACCGGCGCCGTCGCTACGGGGATTGGGAGGGAGACACGATCGTGGGCAAGGGCCACCGCAGCGGATTGGTCACGCTCGTGGAGCGCAAGAGCGGACTGGTTCGCATCGACCTGTTGAAAAATCTGACTTCGATGACCACCATCCGCGCTGTCGGCCGTTGCCTGGCGAGTCTTCCCCGAAGTCTGCGTCGCAGCACGACTTTCGATAATGGTCCCGAATTCCGCGCCTACGCGAAACTCTCGCAATGGCTGGGATTACTGGTGTTCTTCGCCGCTCCCTACCGCGCCTGGCAGCGCGGCTCCAACGAAAATCTCAACGGACTTGTGCGACAGTTCTATCCGAAAGGAACCGACTTCAAAAAGGTAAGTCGACGGGAAGTGAAACGCATCGAACAGCTACTCAACGATCGACCACGACGACGACTTCGTTATCGAACTCCCAACGAAGTGATCAACGAAAAACTGTGTCGCATTTAGAACTTAATACCGCCCTAGCACTTTGTGCATGGAGTATATCGCCATGGGATGGCTTGTCCAGCCGCTGCTGTTCTTTCTCGCCCGCTGCAGTCGCAACCAACTCATCCGTCAGATCGAGTTCTTAAAGGCCGAGAACGAGATGCTGCGGAAGCGCGTCCCGAAGAAGCCGGACGAGGTTCGCGAGTTGGTCCTCAAGATCGCCCGCGAGACGGGCTGGGGTTACACCCGGATTCTCGGAGAGCTGAGGAAGCTGGGCATCAATGACATTTGCCGGCAGACGGTGGTCAACATCTTTAAACAGGCAGGAAATTAGGGCCGATGCCGATTCCACAAGTGCCTGGCATGGACCCACCGCAATAGACCAATCAGCGGACACCTGTGCGACGACCATCTCAACCCACCAATAGCTCCTCACCCACAACGCGAGCAGCAGGAAGCAGCACGAGAAGCTCGGGCCGATGCTCGGCTAGCTGACTTTCCATCGCCTTCGCGCCGCAAAAGCGACTACACCGCCGGTATGAGCCGTCATCAATAATTCGCACGTCAGTCGCCGATGGCACAACGGCAACCAGAATTGCTACATCACCTACTAGCAAAACTTTGTGTGCCGAACTAAGCAGCAGGCTCAACGCGACTGTTCCACGTAACGCTTGTAAATACGATCTACCTCGGCAGCTTTCGTGTCACCCGAGTGAAAATAAACGCCGTAACGCAAACGAAGGTTTTCCCCCGGCGAAAGTCTAACTGGACTGGCTGGCAAACGTCCTTCCGTATAGCTCCGTTCCCCAAACGGGCTGACCGAGAATAAACCATAGTCGCGTACATGATATCGCGATGGTCGGAAATTATTCGGGTGATCGAATAGCGCGATGCCGCAGGTCTCGCCATCGACGTTGCCATAGTAGTCTGTCCAATTACTTGTCTTTCCCCAGCATTGCGCGGCTGATTTCAATCCCTCGGCATTGACGACTTCTCCGCCTTCTAACTCGCGCATCGAATCGATCATGCGAAATCCGAGGAATCCCTCTTCAGTGTCGCCGATCGTCACGGGGCTATCGACGGCCGCTAGCGTGATATCATAGGCCAGCAAGCGGTTCGGATAGACAGTAATCACGGTGTCTTCGCGCAGCAGTGGAACGCGATTCCGGTCGAGCCACTCGTTAACAATCTTCATGCCGGCGGCGGTATCTCCGGGTTTGTTCAACAAGGTGACGGAGACATTCTCAATGCGCTCGGATCCGAACCAGAATCGAATGCCGTTGAGTTCATCGACGCCGATAAAAAGGCCGGTATGGTGGGGATGATCCTGCCCAGGCACACCGAGGGGTCGTGACAAAACCGTTCCGTTCGGCGCACGCACTTCGTCCAAAAATGGTTTGACGTATTCTTTGGACGTTCGGT